>JAKEEH010000389.1 GCA_022616725.1 Limisphaerales bacterium
CTTCGGGATTGGGGCGAACGGGTACCTGTGCCCCATGGAGAGCGCGGCGCCGAAATTGAACATTTTTGAACAAAAGTGAACATTTTTGAACACGGACCCTGCGAATTCCTTAGGAAAATGAAGAAATTGAACAAACTTGAACACCTGTGGGGGTGGGTGGGGTACCGTTCAATGTTCCGACTATTTCAACGGTTCGACGTGCCGAAAACTGACCAAAACTGACCAGAACTGACCGAAAATGCCAGGGAACCTATACAGCCAAACGATTCGCATATGGCCGGTCTTATATCCGCCAATTCTATGCTATTTGTTGTTATCCGCAACCTTCCTCCGAGCCAAAACCGGACATTTCTGGACATTTCTGGACGAAAACAGGGGGGGTGTCCACAAAGGCTTACAAAACTGATGCAAGCTGACGACGTTTCCAAGGGGGTGCTAAGCCGGCCCCGTTTAAACATTTAACCCCGCGCTCCGTGAACACTGAAGCAAAAGTGAGACAAAACTGCCGCTTCAACAGCCTCGTGGACGACTTGGGGCAAAAATCGAACAAAATCGAACGATTCGACCGAACATCAAAAGCTAAACTCCTGAGCCAGAGGTACTTGCGAATCCGCTCTTTCCAGTCGTTCGATTTTCGCCCGCGGCGATCCGGCGATGCCCCGCAGCCCTCTAAAATTGAATTATCCTTCTTGCAACCGAGTCTCAATTACAATAGGGTCGTTTTACGTGAGCGAGCAACTGGCAGTTTGCGCCAAAGACCGCGGGTGTCCGGACCCGTTCGTCTGTCCTTTGAGCCGCGTCATTGCGGGCACAGCCGTCCGCATTCACCGGCTCAATGGCCCGCCGGAGGTAACCGTTCGCCTGCGCGAACTCGGATTTTGCGAGCAACAGCGCATCAAGCTCCTCGCCCGCCACCCCAACCTGATTTGCCTGGTTTGCAACGCCCGGCTGGGCATCAGCCCCGAGCTGGCGGATGACATTCTCGTCGAGCCGATCAACCATCCTTCGGCGTAGCCATGCCCGGGCAGAGCCAACCGCTGACCACTCTGGCCGTGGGCAGCGCCGCGACGGTTGCCGAAATCAGAGTCTCCCCCGAAAACCGCGGACGTTTGCTCGAAATGGGTCTGCTCGTGGGCACCCCCGTGGAACTGGTCCGTTTTGCGCCGCTGGGCGACCCGGTTGAGATCAAGGTGCGCGGCTATCACTTGACACTTCGCAAGCACGAAGCGGAACAGATTCTTGTCAACGCGACGAACCGCAAAAGCAGTTAAATGTCCCCGTCCGAAATTCTGTCCGCTCCGCCCAGCGCCGCCACGCGCTACGTCGTGCTGACTGGCAACCCAAACTGCGGCAAAACGACCTTGTTTAACGCGCTGACCGGTTTGCGGGCCAAAGTCGGCAACTACGCCGGCGTCACGGTCGAACGCAAGGAAGGACGCCTCATTGGATCGCCGCGGGAAAGCCCTAAGGTCATTCTGGACCTGCCGGGCACCTATAGCCTTAGTCCGCAATCTCTTGACGAGCAGATTTCGCGTGACGCCCTCTTCCACCGCCTGCCCGAACTGCCCCCGGCCGACGCCGTGGTCGTCGTCGTCGATGCCTCGAATCTGCAACGCAACCTTTACTTCGCCACCCAGGTGATCGAGTTGGGCTATCCGACAGTGATCGCGTTGAACATGATCGACGTGGCCGAGGAGAATGGCCATCACATCGATGCGGCCGCGCTGGGCGGCAAACTTGGCGTGCCCGTGATCCCATTGGTTGCCAGCAAGGGAAATGGCGTTAGCGAATTGCGCGCCCAAATTCTGCAGTTGCACACAGGGACACCCCGCGCGCCGCGACGATTTGCCGACCTCCCGCCGGCGTTCGAGAAGGAAGCGGCGGGGCTGGCTGAGGCGCTCGCGCAGACTTTTCCGGAATCCAAATTCCAGGCCCGCGCCGAAGCGGGCTTGATCCTGAGCGACGAGCGCTTCCTGGCTTCGAGCGCCAATCATTATCCCGAAGCCATCCGCGACGAAGTCCGCCACGCGCGGCAACGCCTCGAAAGCGCCGGGATCGACTGGCGCAGCGCGGCGATTGAAGCGCGTTATGCGCGCGTCTCCGCGATCCAACAGGCGGTTACGACGCAAACCGACGCTGAGGCCGATACGCTCAGCGACAAGCTGGACCGCGTCCTCACCCACAAGTTTTGGGGACTGCTCATTTTCATGCTTATCATGACAGCGATGTTCCAGAGCATTTTCAGCTTCGCCGAACTCCCGATGCAGGGGCTCGAGAAAGGCGTCGAGTGGGTCGGACAACAGGTCGGCGGATTGATCGGACCTGGACCGCTGCGCAGTCTGTTAGTTGATGGCGTCATCGCGGGTGTGGGCGCCGTGGTCGTATTTCTGCCGCAGATTTGTTTGCTCTTCCTGTTCATTGGATTGCTCGAAGACACCGGTTACATGGCCCGCGCGGCGTTTCTAATGGACCGTTTGATGAGCAAGGTAGGCCTGCACGGCAAGAGCTTCATCCCGATGCTCAGCTCCTTCGCCTGCGCCATCCCCGGCATCATGGCCACACGCACCATCGAAAGCCCGAAGGACCGCCTGGTCACGATCCTGGTCGCGCCCCTGATGAGTTGTTCGGCGCGGCTGCCAGTCTATACGGTGCTGATCGCGGCGTGCATTCCCAACCAGACGGTGCTCGGTTTCCTGAAGCTGTCTGGCCTGACCATGCTGGCGATGTACTTGCTCGGCATCGTGGTGGCGCTGATCATGGCGTGGATTTTCAAGCGCACGCTCCTGAAAGGTCCCACTCCCCTGCTCATCATGGAGTTGCCGCCCTACAAGCGTCCGCTCGCGCGCATCGTCCTGCGCCATATGTGGGATCGCTCAAGAATCTTTCTGCGGCGCGCCGGCACCGTCATTCTCGGGATCAGCATCTTGCTCTGGTTCCTGGCCACCTACCCAAAGAGCGACGATATCGCGCGCACTTATGATGGGCAGCGTCAGCAGGTGCAATCGGCAAATCTCCAGCCCGCCGAAACCGAAGCGAAGCTCTCGCAGATAGACAAGGCCGAGGCAGGGGCAATGTTGCGCCACAGTCTCGCCGGACGTCTCGGTCACGTGATGGAGCCGGTCATCAGGCCGCTCGGTTTCGACTGGCAAATCGGCATCGGCATTGTCGCCTCCTTTGCCGCGCGCGAGGTTTTCGTCAGCACGATGTCGCTGGTTTACAACGTCGGCGAGTTGGACGACTCGGACGAAGGGACGCAGACGCTGGCCGAGATTATGAAGACGCAGCGGCATCCCGACGGCACCCCGGTGTACACCACCCTGGTCGGGATCACTCTGATGGTCTTCTACGTGTTTGCGCTGCAATGCGTCAGCACAGTCGCGGTCGTGCGGCGTGAGACCAACTCCTGGAAATGGCCGGCGTTCCAATGGGCCTATATGGGACTGCTGGCGTGGGTGCTGGCGTTCCTCACTTACCAGGGAGGACGGCTCCTTGGTTTTTGAGCTTACAAGACAGGCCGTCAATATAAACATTTCCAGAGTCGTCCGCGGGCAAGTAGGTTAAGACCCCACCCGGAATCTCTTGCATCCTTTCGCCAGCTTTGTAGATATCGATGTACAAAGTTCCCGGGAAAGTTCCACAGCAGGCGCCGGGATGCGCTGCTCCATGAATGCGAGGTTTTTTCCACGCGAGAAGCCGGATGGTTGCGTCTGGCGGCGAGATAACTTTGGCGACGATGATAAACGGTTTGAAAGGCTGCGAGGGGCAGCCTGGCAATCAGGGCGGCTAATTCGCCCAACCCCGCGCGTCCGGGATTTGGTGTTCAGAAGGATCGAATCCCGCGACGCGCGGGCGCCGTGAGAGGCTGCAAGCGCTAACGGCAGCTCTTTAAGATGCAAATCGAGCATCCAAGAATTCGCGGAGACCTGGTGGTGAGTCCGCAACAGGATGCGGAGGCCACGATTTATGTGGTCAAAGATCCGGTGCGCGGGCGCTTTTTTCGTTTTCGCGAGACGGAATATTTCATCACCCGCCAACTCGATGGAGAAACGCCAGCCGACGACGTTTGCCGGCGCGTGGGGGACAAATACGGAGCAGCTCTCAAGCAGGAACAACTGGCACAATTTGTTGACCGGCTTCGCAACTGCGGCTTGCTCGCGGATGGAAATTGCAGCCCTGCGCGGCCACGCCGGGTGCTCGGGGATTTATTTTACTTGCGCTTCAAGGCGTTTGACCCGGACCGGTTCTTAAACTGGCTGGTTGGGCGCGTGCGCTTCCTTTTCACGCCCCAGTTCGTCGCGCTCTCGGCGGGGCTCATCCTGACGGGAATGGGAATCACGCTGACCAACTGGCCGGAGATCACGCATCAATTCCAGGGATTATTTCGCCTCGAATCGTTGCTGGCGGCGTGGGCCATATGCATCGTGGTGATTGGCTTCCATGAAATCGCCCACGGCCTGACATGCAAATACTTTGGCGGCAGCGTGCGCGAGCTTGGTTTCATGCTCATTTATTTTCAGCCTGCGTTCTACTGCAACGTGAGTGACTCGTGGCTGTTTGCCCAAAAGGCGCGGCGCCTTTGGGTCACCTTCGCCGGCGCTTACTTCGAGATGTTTCTCTGGGCCGCGGCCACGATCGTGTGGCGAATCACGGAACCGGGCACCGCCATCAATTCACTGGCCCTGATCGTGAGCGCGACATCGGCCATCAAGTCATTTTTCAACCTCAACCCGTTGATCAAGCTGGATGGGTATTACCTGTTGAGCGATTGGCTGAATGTTCCCAACTTGCGACAACGGGCTTTCGCCTGGTTGCGGGGTCTGCCCGGCCGATGCTGGCGACGGTTGGCGAGCCAGGCCACGCCGCGCGAACGCCGGATTTATTTTTGGTATGGAACCCTGGCTTTCTCCTACACGAGCTGGTTGCTTTGGGTCATCGCATCGAACGCCAGCGGTTACCTGACCGAACGTTACGGCGCGTGGGGTTTCGTCTGCTTCAGCGCGTTGCTGGCGGGCGTCTTCCGCTATTCAATTCGCGACGCGGTGCGGTCGTTGCGCGGCGAATCCACTGGGGCCAAATCCCGCGGCCGGCGAGCCATGCGCTGGGCGAAACTGGCGTTAATTGGCGGCGCCATTGGCGCACTGCTATTTTACGCGCCGATGGAGCTTCGGGTCCCCGGCGAGTTTGTCGTCCTGCCGAGCCATAATGCCGATGTCCGCGCGGAGGTGACGGCTATTATCCATGAAATCTTTCGCGATGAAGGCGAAGCGGTGCGCGCGGGCGATGTCATCGCGCGGCTGTCGGACCGGGATTTCCGCGCCGAACTGCAAAAGACTGCCGCCGAAATTGCCGAAAAGGAGGCGCGGTTAAAGCTGTTGCGGGCCGGAGCGCGGCCGCAGGAGATCCAGCTTGCAAAAACTACGGCCGCCAAAGCGGAAGAACGGGTGAAATTCGCTGCGACGGAAATGGAGCGCAATCGCGCGCTCTTTCAGGAACGGCTGCTGTCGCAAAAGGACTTTGAGCAAGCGCAGGAATTGGTTTCCCTGCGGCGCAAAGAATTCGAGGAGGCCACCAATCAGCTTGCAGTCATTTACGCCGGGACCCGCCCGGAGGAGATCGAAGCCACCGAAGCCGCGTTGAACCGCCTGGTGGCACAGCGGGGCTATCTGGAGGAACAGTTACGATTGCTTACTGTCACAAGCCCCGTTGCCGGTGTGATCACGACCCGCAAGTTGAAGGAGCGCGTGGGTCAACTGGTCGAGAAAGGCGATCTGATTGCTGAGGTTCACGAACTGCAGACCGTGCGGGCGGAGATCGCGATTGCCGAGAAGGAGATTGGCGATGTCAAAGCGGGCCAGAAAGTAGTGCTGAAAGCCCGGGCCTATCCGAACCTGGTGTTTGCCGGGACGGTGAAATCCATCGCGCCAATCGCGACCAAGGCGGAAGAGTGGCGCAATGACCGAACCGTTATCGTCACGACGGAACTCGACAACACCTCCGGGCTCCTCAAGTCGGCCATGACCGGCCGCGCGAAAATCTCCTGTGGCGAAATTCGAATGATCGATTTGCTCACCCGCCGTCTGGCCCGTTATGTGCGGGTCGAGTTCTGGTCCTGGTGGTGAGACGCCGCCTTGCATCACTGCATCGACAATTCTCGTCCTGTCAAATAAAACTCAGCCAGTGACAACTAGTGCAACTTACTTGGGACTGACCCCGGGGA
>JAKEEH010000390.1 GCA_022616725.1 Limisphaerales bacterium
CAGGATGTTTTCGTGAAGATCCATGGTCGGCTTGACCAACTCGAAGACCCGACCAAACTTCAGAGTTGGCTCTATCTCATCGCTCGGAATGCGATCATTGACCATTACCGCACGCGCAAGCAAACAACCGAAGTGCCTGAGTCGCTTCCGGCCGAGACTCCGGAGGATGGCGCCGAAATGGAAGGACTCAAAGCAGCGTTTCGGCGAATGCTTTACAGCCTGCCGGAGCCGTATCGTGATGCGCTTGTTCTGACTGAGTTTGAAGGGCTGACGCAGAAGGAACTGGCAGAGCGTCTTGGCATTTCCTTGTCTGGCGCCAAGTCGCGCGTACAACGCGGGCGCGAGCAGTTGAAGAAGATGCTGTTCGATTGCTGCCGGTTCGAGTTTGACCGTCGCGGGCGAGTCATTGATTGCGCGCCGCGCGCAATGGACAGTTGCGAAGAGTGCGGCTGAACCGCGTCAGGTCAATCCGCTACGCGCCCATTTTGTCGCGCCGCGCCTCAAACCGCGCAATCAATCCCCCGCGTCCGCCGCGATCGCTGACGGCGTGTGCCTTGGCCGAGGGAGACCAAGGGAAAGAATCCCCGTGGCGACAACGAATCCCGTAGAGGCCAGAAGACACCAGATCAGACCGCCGTTGGACCCGTGCCGGAGGCCGAGTTGATAGAGCAGGCCGGAGAGGACAGTTCCCGCCAGGCGACCGCAGGCGTTTGCCATGTAGTAAATGCCTACGTTCATCGCCACCTTTTTGTCATCGGTATAGGCAAGGATCAGATACGAATGCACGGCGGAGTTGAGCGCGAACACGACACCAAACAGAATAAGGCCGCCGACAATCACCGCACCGGGGCTGAAATTGAAATGAAGCGCCGCAGCAATGGCAGCCGGGAATGCCGCCAGAACGAACGCCAGCCAGGTTGCAGTGTGACCGTCTGGTTGTTTGTGGCCTTCGGCCGTCTTTCGGCGGATGAGGGCCGGAGCCGAGGCTTGCACGGCGCCATAGCCGACGACCCAGGCGGCCATGAAGGCGCCGGCTTGCCAGAACTTCCACCCGAGCACGGAGGAAAGAAAAACCGGCACCGCGACTACAAACCAGATATCGCGCGCGCCGAAAAGAAAGAGCCGGGCCACGGCGAGTATGTTGATCGCCTTGTCGCGGGAAAACATTTGGCTGAACTTCGCCTTTTTATTTGCGGGACCGAGTCCTCCGCGCATCATGCTGGCGGCAATCACGAGGCCGGTCAGCACGAGGGCGGCAAGTGTCCAGATCGAAGCCTGAAAGCCGATCAGTGAAAGCAGCAGGCTGCCGAGGAAAAAGCCAACACCTTTCAAGGCGTTTTTGCTGCCGGTGAGCAGCGCGACCCATTTGTAGAGGCGACCTTCGCTCTCGCCGGCGACAAGCTTCACCGCGCTTTTGCTGCTCATTTTTGTGAGGTCCTTGGCAATGCCCGAGAGCGCTTGCGAGACCATGACGTACGCCACCGTGAGAGCACTCGGGGGCAGCAGGGCAAGCATGCTCAGTGCGACGAGTTGCGTTCCCAGACCCATGAACAGCGTCGCTTTGAGCCCGAAGCGTGAAGCGAGATAACCGCCGCAGAAATTGGTAACGATGCCGAAGATTTCGTAAAACAGGAACAGTGACGCTACTTGCAGGGCGGAGTAACCGAGTTGGTAGAAGTAAAACAGGACCAGTGTTCGAATCGCGCCATCCGCCAGCGTGTCGCACCAATATGCCAATGTGACGAGGGCGTAGTTGCGAACGTTGCCGCTGCCGGTGTTGGCCGCAGCGCAAACACGGGTGGTTGCTGCGTTCATCGCTGCCCGTTCAATGAGAGTGCGACCTTTTGAGCGAGTTCCGCATATCGGTTGGCGTAGCCCCATTCGTTGTCATACCAGGCGAAGATCTTAACCTGGGTTCCATCTGTTACCATCGTGGAAGGGGCATCGATTATCGCCGAGCGCGGATCATCCTTGAAATCGACCGACACCAGCGGCCGATCCTCGTAGCCGAGAATCTGCTTCATCGGCCCATTCGCGGCTTTCTTCAACAGTCCGTTGACTTCCTCGATGGTGGTTGGACGGCCGACTTCAAATACGCAATCCGTCAGCGACGCGTTGAGCACCGGCACCCGGACAGCAATGCCGTCCAACTTGCCGAGCAATTCCGGAATAATCAGGCCGATGGCAGTCGCGGAACCAGTCGTCGTCGGAATCAACGATAGGCTCGACGCGCGCGCGCGGCGCAAATCCTTGTGCGGTGTGTCAAGAATCGATTGTGTGTTGGTCATGTCATGGATGGTCGTAATCATCCCGTGCCGGATGCCGATGCCCTCGTGAATGACTTTCACCACGGGCGCGAGGCAGTTCGTCGTACACGACGCCCCGGTCACAATGTCGTGCTTGCTCGGCTCGTAAAGATGATCGTTGACGCCCATGACGATGTTGAGGGCGCCCTTTTTGACCGGAGCCGCGACAATGACCTTCCTGACGCCTGTTTTTCGATATAGCTCCAACTGCTCCTGTGTGCGGAACTTCCCGCTCGCCTCCATTACGATATCGATTCCAAGTTCTCGCCACGGCACAGCCGTAAAGTCCTCTTCGCTGCTGTGCGTAATGGATTTGCCCTGCACGACGATCCGATCAACCAGCCCCACCACGTCACGATTCCATCGGCCATGAACGGAATCGAAGTACAGGAGATGCGCGGAAGTTGTTCCGTCGCCCCCGATCTCGTTGATGTGGACGAATTCAATTTCGCGGAAATCCCAGCCTGCGCGAAGCGCCAGTCGCCCCATCCGTCCGAACCCATTAATGCCAACCCTTATTGCCATATCATTCTCTCAGGGTTTTCTCGTCCAGGCTTTTCCTTCTTCTCCCGCTTCCTGAAAAAATCGTCCGGCTACTGCTTAGCAGCATCGTGAATCCAATTGGGGTTTGCCCTGCCGCGCACACTGCTGGAAATATTCGCGTAAGCGAATATACACGCAACGAAAAAAAACTCATGCCGGACAGCAGCCGCCGGCCTTCTTCAGCCTCGCGGCTCCTTTAGCGTCCTCCTGAATATCGGGCACCTCTTCGAAGCATTTTGACAAACATTCCAGCAGCTTCCTGTGGAAGGCGTTCTCCGCCGGAGCCAGCCGGTAATAAATCCATTGCCCATCTTTACGGGTTACCACCAACTCAGCGCGGCGCAAGTAGGCCAGGTGGCGCGACGCCGTGGGTTGCGGCACGTCGATAATCTCCACGAGATCATTCACGCACATTTCGCCGCCGAGCAACAGGTGCAGAATGCGCAGGCGCGTTTGATCCGAGAAAGCCCGGAACTTCGCGTCAGCTCCATTGCGGTTTGTTCGCGTCACAAATCGTTTCTAGAGCAGCAAAACCCTGCTTTCAATCAAATCGTTTCC
Organism: Limisphaerales bacterium; assembly: GCA_022616725.1. Taxonomy (GTDB): domain Bacteria; phylum Verrucomicrobiota; class Verrucomicrobiia; order Limisphaerales; family JAKEEH01; genus JAKEEH01. The sequence continues at coordinate 3,408 of JAKEEH010000390.1, forward strand.
GCTCAACGAGCCAGCAACACAGCACGTCTTCGGTGTTGGTTTTGAGAGTTGGAGCAAACCCGCCTTCATGCGGTCGGGGGTGTCGCCGAGCAGACGACCCCACACTTGGGAATAGTCGCTGTGGGCTGTGGCCGATGACGATGAGATCGGAGCCGCCACCGCGGGTGAGTCAGTCCTTCGGCTGAAGCAACGTTGAGGAAATGAGCTTCAGCGACTGTCCCGGCGCCTTCTCCCGGACCACTCCCACGCCCGGCGCGTACCATTTGGTCTCCGTGCCGGAGGACAGTCGTGAGCTTTCCTCAACTTCGATGCAATCCTCAAACGTGCCGGCCGACGTTTTGACGGTGACACCCACCGCCAGAACCTCGGCTGTTTCATCCACCAGAGGAAACAAGTCTTCGGGTTTGAATATGTCGCCCGCCTCCGGGTTGGCAGGCATAAAGACTGCCGGACTTGGCGCGTTGCCAGCATCCGCAGGATCAGAGCGAAGCGTCGGGCCGCCCACGAGCCAACTGCCCTCGTGGCTGACGACCATGCCGCCTTCATAATCGTCCACCACCTCGCCAAAGTAATAGACGGTGCCGTCATCCGCCTGAGCGAAGTAGTTGTCCGATACCTCCACCAATTCACCATCTTCAATGGCAATCTCTCGCAAGATACGGCACTCGACCTTTTGGCCATCAAACTTGAACATGCGCGTCTCGGTCAAATAAAGGTGGGCAGCGATCTCGCGCGTGCCTCCCTCGTGGCCGGTGAACACCTTCACGCCGCCCGGTGAGAACGGGTGGTAAGGGTTCGAAATTTCCAATGGATTGCTGAATACCGGCGTTTCGGTGGGCACCTCCGCCTTCGCTGGATTTACTGGGAGGCCCACTCCAAAAACCAGCCACCCAGCCAAGACTGTCAAACAAACGTGGATTACGTTTCCTCTTTTATTCATATATTTTCCTTTCTGATTCATATCCCGGTTTTGCGTAACTTCCTCCCCGTCCATTGCAGAAGAACTCGTCGCAACCTAACCAACAGACTCACAAAATTTGACCTCTTCGCGGGACGATGGGTTCAATCTTGACACGCCTCGGAAGCAAGACGCCGCGCAGAATCATTTGCCGGTTCTTGGCAAAATGAGCACGCTGCGGCGACAATTTCCTGCACGGCGGCCAGATGGTCGCGCATGTTCTCGCGCTGATGCGCGGCCATGCGCGGCAGCGACGGCAAGGGGATGCGTTTGTCGAGGCTTCAATGCTTTCAGGCGCATCAACTGTCGCTGTGCCCTCATGTGCTTTCCTGCTGCCCGATGACTCAGTGGGCGAGCCGTTCTGACAACCGGCAAGCACGAGGGCGAGAGCGCCATAGAGCAAGAGTCGTTTCATTTTCATGTTTTGCTCCAAATTCGTTCGATCCTCAAGTCAAGCATCCTGCGATGAAGGTTCTTCCCGCAGCCCAGCAAGTTCATGCGGTTGGCCCTCCGGGAGAAATCTGCGCGGCGGCGGATGCCGCCTTTCGCCGGAGTCGCAAACCATAGTGCCACGGGGGCAGGTCAATGATTTCATCCGCCAGTTCCAGCCAGCGGGTCTGAGCCGCCCAACCGATGATTTGCTCTGGCCGAGGACGAATGTCCATCCGGGGACCGCGCGGTGTGGCCGGGTCATAGCGCCAGTGAATAATGAGCACCCAACCGCCGGGACGCACTGGCCGCGCCGCTTCCGTCAGCAGGCGCACTGGTTCTTCACAGTGCAGGATGTTGAACAGCAGACAGGCATCCTTGGACTCCGGCTCACCGCCGAACCCGTCCTTCATCACGTCGCGCAATTGACAACGCACGTTTCGCAGGCCGGCAGTCTCGGCCCGTTGCCGCGTGCGTTCAATCATGGCGGGCTCGATATCCAATGTCTCGATGATGCCTGAGATGCGTCGCGCCACGGGCAGGGTGAACGTGCCGTAGCCACAGCCCAGTTCGACCACGTTCTTCAGGCTGGCGTCGATTCCAAGCCGATCGAGAATCAGCGGCACGTCAAAGAGGGTTTCCCAATACGCCTCCTCCGGCATTCCGCTTTCGCGCAGCTTCATGGCTTCAAAACGTCGCGAGCCGAGGGAAATCCCGGACATACTTCCGACCTCCCCGTCAGCACGCCGCCAATGATGCGTCCGGCGGTGGGCACATTCACCAGTATTCCCGAATGTCTGGCAGCAGTCGCACTTATTTGCTTGCACATTCAGCTAAGCGGCTAAAGAAGGCTCGTCGCTTTTTGGCGTTCATCGGCCAAACCTTGCCATCATAATTCGTTAGATCGTAATTGCTGGCGTTTCGCCCAGCCCGCCACCGTGAAAGCTGCCCTTTCTACCGGCCGAGTGCCGATTTGACACTGCGTCAAGAACTATTTTGAAACAGTCTGAAACACTCTGGCGCTTTCAACCCGAACATCATATGACTATGTCCTGGTGAAAACACGTCCCGCGATCGTGCAGACATGAGCGAACGAAGCAACAGCACCGCCAAGTCGCAGGCCTCCTCCGGCTCGAATCACCGGCGCTCCTCCCGGCATCGCTACCGCGGGTTCGTTCAGGATTACAAGGACCGCCGGCTCTACGACCAGGACGCTGGGCTCGCACAGGAGCAGGATTCATCCGGAAATGGCGAAGATAAAGCCGTGACCGCACAGCGCCGGGGCAAACGCCGCGAGTACCTGCGCGATTATTTCCGCTGGCTCTGGCCGCATCGCTGCGCCGTGGGGATGCTCTTCCTCGTCGCCTTGCTGGCCGCCGGCTTGCAAATGGTCGAGCCGCTCTTCATGCGTTACATCATCGACCGCGTGCTGCTGAACACCGCCCTCGACGCCGCTTCCCGCATGAGCCGCCTTCATCTCGCCGGCGGCGTGTTTCTGGCCGTCATCATTGTCACCGCGCTGGTCGGCGTCCTCAAAGATTATCGCCAGCGTCTGCTCAACGTGCGTGTCATGCTCTCGCTGCGCCGCTCCCTCTTCGAGCGCTTGCTGCACCTGCCCTTGCCCAAATTATGGGACATGAAAACCGGCGGCATTCTCTCCCGGCTGACCGGCGATGTGGACACTACGACCGGCCTGCTGCAAATGGCCATCGTCTCCCCATCCATCTCGGTTATCCGCCTGGTGATCGCTGTCAGCGTGCTGATGACCTTGAACTGGCGTCTTGCTTTGACCGCCCTCGCGATCATCCCGGGCGCGATGATCATGAGCTTCGCCTTCTCAAGACGCATCCGGCCAATCTACCGCTCTCTGCGCAAGGATGCCGAACGGATCGATGGCCGCGTTGGCGAAACGTTCTCGGGTATTCGCATTGTCCGGGCTTTCCGGCGCGAAACGTCAGAGCTGTTCGATTATCTGTTGGGCCGCCATTCAGTCCTGCGCAAGGAAATGTTCGCCCATCGCCGCGAACTCGTGCTATGGGGAAGCTGGGGGTTGCTGATCGCCTCCGTCAACGTAGTCATTATCTGGTACGGCGGCTACTTGAACCTGCGTGGCGCCGCTTCCATCGGCGATATCATGGCCTTCCAATGGTACACCTTCCTGCTGCTCAACCCGGTCTGGAACATCGTCAATTCCTTTTCCGAGATGCAGCGCTCCCTCGCCGCCATGGAACGTGTCTTCGAGGTGCTGGCGATGGACGACGATAAACCCGACCGCCCCGATGCGCGCGACGCGCCTCCCGTCGTGCGCGAAATCCGCTTCGACAACGTCTCGTTTGAATATCGCGAAGGGCAGCCGGTCGTGCGGGACTTCGATGTCACTGTGCCCGGCGGCTCAGTCGTCGCCCTCGTGGGCCGCAGCGGGGCGGGCAAAACGACTGTCACGGACCTGGTCGCTCGCTTTCATGATCCCACGAAAGGACGGCTGCTGCTCAATGGCGCCGACATTCGGGAGTTCAAGCTCAAGTCTTATCGCGGCCTGCTGGCCATTGTGCAACAGGAAGTATTTTTATTTGACGGATCGGTGCGCGAAAACGTCGCCTATGGCCGCCACGACGCGACCCACGCCGAAATTGAAGACGCGGCGCGCCGCGCCAACGCGCACGAGTTCATCGTCAAACTGCCCAATGGCTACGATACGTTCATTGGCGAGCGCGGCGTGAAACTTTCCGGCGGCCAGCGGCAGCGCCTCGCGATCGCGCGAGCCATTCTCGCCGCACCGCAAATTCTCATCCTCGACGAAGCTACCAGCAACCTTGACACCGAAAGCGAGCAACTCATCCAGGCCGCGATGGCCACCCTGCTCGCCGGCCGAACGACCTTCGTCATCGCGCATCGGCTCTCCACCATCCGCCGCGCGGACATAATCCTGCTCATGGAAGAAGGGCGCGTCATCGAGCGGGGCACCCACGAGGAGCTGATGGCCGCCCGCGGCACTTATCACGACATGGTCGTGCGGCAAATGGAAACCCCCGCCGAAAGCGCCGAAACTCTCTGGCGCTGAACGACTTAGTCAGGGTCCGGTCCTTACCCCACTCGAAATCAGCACCGCTTGACCTGATGTTTAGTTCAGTAAATGGAGGTGTAACAATGAAAGAAAATGTAAGCACAACGAGTGGCGGAACCTGGATTACGCCCGTCGCCCCGTTTTACCGGCGGGTGTCGTGGGGCGCCGTTTTCGCCGGTCTCGTGATCGGTCTGGCTATTCAGCTTGCTCTGAGCCTTCTCGGCATCGCAATTGGAGCAAGCACGCTGGATCCATTGCAAGGCGATACGCCCGGCAAGGGCATGGCGATCGGTGCCGGCCTCTGGCTGCTTGTCAGCGGCCTTATCTCGACCTATATCGGCGCTTGCGTCGCCGCGCATCTGTCCGGCGCTACCCGCAAATCCGATGGCGTCCTGCATGGTTTGCTGTCGTGGGGAGCGGCCACGTTGCTGATGGCACTGCTGTTCACCTCGGCAGTCGGCACCTTGATCGGCGGCGGGATAGGCCTGCTGGGCCAGGCAGCGGGTGGAGCCGCGCAAGCAGCCGGAGAAGCTGCTGACGACCAGGCGTCGGTGTCGGGGCGACTGAACATTGACATCGACGCGATGAAGCGCGAAGTGCGAGAAGCGGTCGGCGCAACTGGCCAACAGAGCGGTCAGCAACAGGGAGCCGGCGAACAAGCTCGCGAGGCTGGCGATACTGCAGCGCGGGTGAGCTCGCAGGCTGCATTGTGGGGATTCCTGATGCTGGCTCTGGGCGCGGTCGCAGCGACTTTGGGCGGTGCGTCCGCTCGGCGTACGACCATCGAGACAACACGCGTCGAACCTGCATAACTCCGATCGGCAACGCGGCCACCAACCCGCTTGGGTCTGGCCGGCCGATGCGTTGCCTGTCGTGGGCGACGGGGTGACGGCCCGTCGCCTTTTCGTGTCAGGGGCGGGCGTTCGGTGGTTATAACCGTCGCACCCGGAACGAATCTACATCGAACCACACGTCACCCAAGGTGCCGTAAAAATCGCAGACGAATTCCACGTCGATTCCTTCTGGAATTTCGAAGTCGTAGGTCAAACGCCGCCAGGACGACGTGCCGCTAATCCCGTAATCGCGTTCGCCGCCGGAGATGCGGAGTCCGCTCCCGCCGCGCAACCCTTCCGAGCGAGCCATAACCTCCGCGCGATAGCGTCCGCGTGGCAAATACATTTGCGCGCGCCACGAAGCGCGACTCGGGACCCCATTGGCGCGGATGTGGAATGTCTGCCGACCTTCGTAAACAGGCTGGTCCATCGTGGGTTCGCCGCGGTCGCTCTCGTCGCGCCAACCGCCCGGCAGGCGTGCGGTGCCGTCCGCGGCGAATTTCGGCAACGGCAATTCCTTTCCTGCCAGTTGATCCGCAATGCGCAAACCGCGAAGTTCAATCCGCTCGCGAATCGCGGTTGCGGTCCGTTCCACTTTCGCCAGCTCACCCGACGTCAGGCCCCTCGCGCGGACCGTCGCCAGCAACTCATTCATGCGATTCGTGATTGCCGGAACCCGATAAACGTTTGTGTAGAGGGTTGCGAGACGCTCGCGGAACAGCCTGTCCCCCTCGGGGGTTTGGAACAGCGCCCGCCCAACGACGCTCTTGAGCGGCGGCACGATCGAGATGTTAGGACGCCGGAAAGCCCAATCGAGCCCGTGCGTGATGAATACCATCCGGTCAGATGTGGGGTCGTGGTAGATGCGGTAGTTGTTCGTGTGATTCACGTAACCGTCCCAATGACCGATCAGGATCTCCATTGCCGCGAACGAGACAAACCGGTCCACATCCAGCACCCGGCTGATGCGGCCGAACCGTTCGGCCGGGTCGCGGACCCGACACGCCTCCACCAACGCGCGCAAATCGGACTGGTCGCCCGGTTCGCCATTGTCCTGCTCCAGGCGCGAATCAATGTCCTGCAGGTAAGCTTCGTAGAGATTGCCTTTGGCGCTGAGGAAGTGTTGCTTGAGAAATCGCTTGTTCATCGCCTCGATCACGACATAGAGGCCAAGATCGCGGCCATTGAGCTTCACGCGCGCATGCGTGGCGCGCGCGGCGGGCAAACCCGCTTCGCGAAACAACTCCGTGCCCAGGGCCTCCACAATGTATGTCGGGTCCTGCACCGAGTTGTTAAACATCAGCTTCGTCAGCCCGAAATACTCCTGGCCTTCGGCGAACTCGTCGAACTTCACGGCCAGACTCGGCTTTTCGTGCAGAGGACGAAAACTGCCCATGCCCTTGAGCCGCACGCCAACATTCGTCAGTACATGGGCGCCTTCGCGGACTGTCGCCTTTGCGTAAGTCCGCCCCTGACGCCGGAGCGACATCAGAGCATCGGGTGCAATCTGGAACTCAAACACACGTATCGCCGAATCGTTGAAGAATCGCCAACTTGGATCCCGCTGCTCCCTTTGACCGTGTTTTATCGCGGTTTCCGCCGAGCAGCGTGGGCTTCCGCCAAGCGCGACAACCACGCCCAAGGCCGCGCAAGCCAGCCACGTGATCGACTTACCCGTTTTCACACGAGAATTGGTCCTAAAATTACCGCGTCGGTCAGCAATCGCACCTGCAACCTTTTGGTCCGAATCGAAGCTAGCGCACTTGCCTGTATCAATTTCTTAATCATTGGCATAGCCGCAGGCGGCAGGCAACCTCCGGCAGGCGCCGCGAAGGCGTTGTTCTAAGTAGGCTGAAAAAGATCCCCCTGCTGCGCGGATTGCAACTTCGCTCGCAATTCGGTTTGCAGCCCGAGAAGTTCCTGCAATCGCCTTGCCAGTTTCGGGGCATAATTCGAGCGGTTGTTGTTCGCCACCACGTGGAGCTGTTCCACTTCTTTCTCCAACTCGCGAATCCGCGCGGCAAGCTCCCGGACCTCCTCCTCCGAGTAATCATAATCGAAGCGCTCCGCGACTGAGCGGCCTCTGATGTAACCTTCCTCGTTGCGCCCGTGAATTCGCAGGTAACCCAACGCGGGATTCGTGGAGCAGTCAAATCCTGGCATGACCGTGAAGTGCTCGCTTTCGGGCGCGTCCACCAGCACGAGTGTAATCTTGCGTTGAGTGAAATAGCCGATCGTGGCCTCGAATTGCTCACCCGCAACCCAATCTCGGTTGCGGAGTTCCACAGCGACCGTGTAACCCGAAAACGCTTCCCACAATGAATCCAGTTCCGTCAGTTCATGGTTTTTCGGTCTGAACGCCGGCGAGAGTTGCAAAAGGAACGCACCCAGTTTTCGCGCATCGCTCAATGGCGCAATCTCCCGGAGGAAGCGGCGGACGATTAAATCCTGGCTCTTCGGCGTCAGCTCAACCTTTCCATTCCGCACCGGGATCTGCGACCGCAAATCGGAGGGGAGAAACTTCGCGTCCATCGCGTGTCGCGAAAGCGCCTTCGGCAGCTTCACGTCGAACACAAAATCGTCCGGCGTTTCCGAACACCAACGCTCAACCACCCTGGCCTGAGGTAGCGCATAAAACGTCGCATTCACTTCGACGAAATTGAAGTGGTCCGCGTACCACCGGAGCCGCTGACTTGCGGGCAGCTTCGGCGGATACCAGTCGGCAACGAACCCTGGATCAGTCCAACTGGCTGTGCCAATTAGAATTCTCGCCATAGCTGCAATATAGCATCTCAGTTACGCCATCATCTGTGAGAGACGAGAGCGCTTCGGCGTGCACGTGAGTCACTGGCGCGTCGGGCAGGACTCGAACCTGCAACCTTCTGATCCGAAGTCAGAAGCTCTATCCAATTGAGCTACCGACGCACAAGCGCCACTAATGTCGTGGAAGTCGGAGCCTTGCTCAAGGAGTTTTGTAAGGCAAAGAATCCCGTCGCATTCCTGACACATGAAGCCCGATTACAAATGACGAAATCCGAACAATCCGAAGCTCGGAATCCCGGATTCGGCTTCAAGAGTCGGGCTTCATTCGGAATTCGGAATTCGGATTTGCTATGGAAATGAGACTAATTCTCACAAGCCGCCGCGCGCATGTATCCGAATATCAGGATATGTGATTTCTGATCCTCAAAGATATAAGTTGACCTATGAGGGTTTTTGACGCTATAGACAATGCGTCGAAAATGAAGATCTGCATGAACATATTAGTCCTGAGCTGGCCCGTGATGCCAGTCGCGCAAGCGACACGTCATAGCCGGTCAGGTGGTGTGTTTTGCCTTTGTCTATCCGCGGGATATGAAGTCCAGAAACCCACGATCAATCCGGATAGAATGGAGGTAGGCAGGTAAAGTATCGAACAGAGATTTGTAAACCCTGCTTACCGAAAGTAAGCAGGGTTTTTTGTTGGGCAGAACATAACGAAAGGACAACCGACGGATTTTGGATGTGGAAAGACTAAAGCCTGAACGGCAGGCGTGGATGGCGCAAGCGCCATTCGGGATTTCCCAAACTTTACAGTTTAAGGGCTTCGGAGGAGGTGTGCCCCAAACACCGAAAGGTCCACCGCGAAATACCTGTGGCCACAAGGCGATGCGCCCTGTGAC
>JAKEEH010000391.1 GCA_022616725.1 Limisphaerales bacterium
GATCACGGTGGCGCTGACGCCAACGAGAGTCGCCACTCGCGATTCACTTGAACTTTGCGTCACGCTAAAAAGCTTATTCAGAAGAAGAAATACGCCCCCCGCCAAGAGCAATCCTCCGAGCAGCGACAATGGCGCGCTGATCAATGGGCTGCGTGTCGCCTGGATTTTTGATAGAATCATGCCGAATCCACCGAAAGCCGTCGCAAACGAGGCAATGATTGTTGGGCTGAACGGTGAAACTCCCGGCAAACCTGTGTGGTCGTAACCCGCTTCCGCATGCCCGCCGGTCCCGACATCGCCGTCGTGCCCTCCGAACACGTCTCCCAGCACGGCGCTAACAATCGTGAACAACAGCCCGATGCCGAAGCAAATGAAGTAAATGAGGAAGGCATCCATACGTAGCTCGCTCGACAGGGCCAGTTATCTGCCGAAACATGTCATCGGAGCAAGCAAAATGGCACTACAATCCAAAGCGGAATTTGGAATCGCAAGAACTCGAGGCCAGACTTTCGGAATTTTTGGAATTTTTGGGCTCGGCATTGACTCTACCATTAGTGGTGTGCTATGAGGTAATCAGCCCCATTACAAGGTGGGGCGTGCCAAAAGCCATGCGTTGCCCGAAATGCGCCTGCAAGGATGACAAAGTCATCGATTCGCGCGCCGCGCGCGAGGGAGCGACCATCCGTCGGCGTCGGGAGTGCATCGCTTGCGGTTATCGTTACACGACTTACGAGCAGATCGAGCGCAACAAGCTGATGGTGCTCAAAAGCGATGGGCGGCGGGAGGATTTTTCGCGGGAAAAGCTGGCCGCCAGCATCCAAAAAGCCTGCCAGAAACGTCCCATCAGCCAGGAGCAGATCGAAGACACCGTCGATGCGATTGTTGATGACCTGTTTTCCTCGCATGATCGCGAGGTCTCTTGCAAAACCATCGGCGAACGCGTCATGTCCGGCTTGCGCAGTCTTGACCCCGTCGCTTATGTGCGGTATGCGAGCATCTATCGGCGGTTCACGGAAGTAACGGACTTCGTACAGGAAGTCAAAAAAATGGAGAAACCTCATGATACTCTTACGGCACGATTGCCTGGCATTTAAAACCAATTCGGGGGAATCGATCCCCTGCACGGCTCAGCAAATGACCGTCGAACTTCTCGGCGAAGCCGCTTCGGTCATCGACGAGGATCTGGTCAAGAACGCTGCTGAAGCGGTGCTCCACTACTTCAAAAGCGAACTCGGCCGCACCACTGTCACGACCGCCGAATTCTCGCAGGCGCTCGAACAGGTGCTGCGCGGGCTGGGCTTCGAAGTGCAATCCAACGCCACTTTGAATGTCCCGACGCCGCGCGTGATGGAATCGGACTTACGCCTGCTGGCGTTTGAATCGGGCAAAGGCTTTGAACTGGTGTTTTTTGGCAAGCTTCGGGACGAATTGCGGCAGAAGCTCAGCGGTTCGCCACAGCTTCTCCGCTTCAGCGGCTTGCGCGGGTGCGTGAAACAGCTTGTCGGCGCAAAACGGTGGTGCGCCCGCTGCCAGGAACTCAACGACCAGATCGTCCATTATCTCCGAAGTTGCCTTTCGAGCGAACACGCGGGAAAGTCCTGCTCCCTGATTGTGTTTTGAGACGTTAAATCGTTAAAAACGTTGAACCGTTGAATCGGTCCAATGCCGGAGGAGATATGAGCAAGACTTTGTTCGAAAAAATCATCGCCCGCGAGATTCCTGCAACTATCGTCTATGAAGACGACCTGGTGATCGCCTTTAGCGACATCAAGCCTCAGGCGCCGGTGCACGTTCTGATCATCCCAAAGAAGCCAATCGCGCGCATCGCCGAAGCGCGACCGGAAGACCAGCAACTCCTCGGGCATCTCCTTCTCAAGGCGGCTCACGTAGCAGAAAAACTTGGACTCAAACAAAATGGTTTCCGCCTCGTTTTCAACAATGGCCCCGACGCAGGAGAAGCCGTGCCGCATCTGCATTGCCATGTCATCGGCGGCCGCCATCTCGGGTGGCCTCCGGGTTAATTTGGACCGGTAGCCGGCGGTGAACAGTCCCCGGACTTTCTACAAAGCTGCCTGGCCAACTGGATTGCTGCTATCATGCTGCTCGGATCAGCAATCCCCTTGCCGGCAATGTCGTAGGCTGTGCCGTGGTCTGGCGACGTTCGCACAAATGGCAATCCCAGCGTCCAATTTACTCCCCGCTCGAACGCAATCATCTTGAGCGGCGCCAATCCCTGATCATGATACATGGCCACGACGGCGTCGTAATCCCCGCGGTAGGCGTGGTAGAATAGCGTGTCGGCGGCATACGGTCCCGAAACATCCAGGCCCTGCTTCTGCGCGGCGCGAACCGCCGGAGCAATCACCGTAATCTCTTCTGTTCCGAGTTGCCCGCCTTCGCCGGCGTGCGGATTCAAACCGCACACCCCCACCCGGGACCGCTTGAGGCCCAGGCTATGGCATGCTTCCACCGCCAAGCTGATCGCGCGCTCGACCTTTTCCTGCGTCAGATGCACGGCCACTTCCCGGATCGGCAGGTGCGTCGTGGCCAGCGCCACCCGCAACCACCGGTCCCGATCATCCGCGCCCAGCAACATCATCGCCGTGCGCTCCGCATTGGCCAGCATGGAGAGGTACTCTGTTTGGCCGACGAACTTCTCGCCGGCGCGCATGATAGCCTCCTTGTTCACCGGTGCCGTGACGAGCGCATCCGCTTCGCCCTCGAGACAAGCCTTTGCCCCTTCACGCAACCACGCCAGCGCAGCGCGGGCTGCGTCCGCGGCGCCGGGTTCTATCTTCTCGGGGAGCGGGTGTGAGAGCGGGTTGCGCACAGATATCGGCTCCGATCTGTCGAGGGGCAAGCCCAACTCCAGCTTGCGGTCAAGCCTCTGAATCAACGCCGGATCGCCAAGGATCAAATAGCGGCTCGAATGCCGCTTGAGTTCTGATGCGAGCGCTTTTAGCGCTACCTCGGGCCCCACACCCGTCACGTCGCCAAGACTGATCGCGATGCAGTGGCTCACTCGCGCTCCCACATTAGAAGACGTAATTGACGACGAACGACTTCGCCTTCAGCCGGTCAATCCACTTTGCGTGCAGGCGGGCCCGTTCCCGGCGGATCAGTTCCTGCTCGATTTCGTCGCGGACTTCGGCGAGCGATTTCACTCGCGCATCCTGGCGGTCCTCCACGAGCATCAAATAGGCTTCCTCCAGCCTCGGCAGGTCGGCGCTTCCAGCCTCAAACCTCTTGGCTTCCAGAAACTCATCCTTGTCGGTGTACTTGCGCCCGAACGCAGTCTTGCCCGCGCGGTCGTATTCAGCGACCCAATAGGTGCCATCCTCGCGGGACACGCCTATCACGCCGCTGCGCTGCCGTCGCTGCAGCGAAAAGGCAATTTCCGCTAACCCGACGAGCAGCCCTTTGCGCTCGACCCACTTTCGATCGCCACCTTCTCTGCGGTATGAATCCTGCGAGTAGATCGAGGCCATCTCGTGAAAAGGCGCGCCATCGTCAAGCTTGGCGACGATCTCGCGCGCCAGCATGAGCAGCTCCTCCGCGGAATTGCCTTCGGAACGATTGAGCGTGATCATCCGCAGCTTTACCTGGTCTGCCACTCTAAACTCCTGCTGATTCGTGGCGTAATAATGCTCGATTTTCGTCGGCGATATCGTGATCGCGGACGCGACGTTCTTCTGTTGCATGAACCGCACGATAATGTCGTCATGCGTCTGTTTGCGGTAGGTTTCAAAGCGCACGCCTTGCGCCTGCAAAGTCTTTGTCAGCGTGACGCGGTCACCAAACTGCCGCCGAATGCGATCCTTGACCGATGCGTCAATGATGCTTTCCGGCAACTGGCCGCCGGAATTCTTGAAATCGTCAAGGATCAAATGCTTCTCGATCAACTGTTGCAGCCCATCGGACATGGCCTCGTTCTGCTTCTGCTCCACAATACCCGGCGGATAAGTGCGCCGTAACAGATCGACCGCCGAAGCGGTGTACGCCTCCACCTCGCCAAAGGTAATGACTGTATCGTTGACAATGGCGGCAATCCCGTTAGGGAACCTCGTCGCGGCGGGGCCAAGCATCGCGACCAAACAACTCAGTAGAACGAGTGCAACCTTCATTCTACCTGATCGTACGCGCCCCAGCCGGACCCGGTCAAGTTTCCGCTGCAGGCCCTTGATTGATGAGTTGGAACCTTAGGCGGCCTCGGATTCCGAGTTCGCTCGACCCTTGTGTTCAATGAAGCGGAGTATCGCCACTGAAGCCACAGCGTCGGGGCGGCTTAAGCTCAAAACGATTCGGCGATGGCTTTGGCCCGGCACGACCACTAACTCACTCGGTACACGGTTGCGCTGCAGTGCTTCGTGCAGAAGCTGCGATTGTCTCTGCAGGCATCGTGCCTCTCCACTTGCGTACATGACCAGGAACGGCGGCGCGCCCGCAGCGGCATGCGCCACCGGCGACGCTTCGCGTTTCCAATTTTCGGTCGGATCACCGCACTGAAAGCGCTTCGCGTATTGCCGTAACTTCGCGCCGAGTTCGTATGTCCTCGCATCAGTCAAGTCCAGTGCCGCGCCGCTGACCGTAATTACGCCGCTGATAATCGATCGCGACAGCCCCAGACGCGCGAGGGGCGCCGGGTCGAGTGCCACGCGCGCCGCCAGATACGCCCCGGCCGAATGGCCAGCCGCAAATAAGCGCGCGGCATCACCGCCAAACTTTCCAACGTGCGCATGCACCCACGCCACCGCGCGCGCCGCGTCGTGCACTTGCTCGCGCCAAGTCACCTGGGGTTGCAGGCGATAGTTGATTACCGCGACACCAATGCCGCGACAGGCGTAAAACCGGCCGATGTTCCCGTACACATCCCTGCCGCAAACGCGCAGGGCTTTGTCGCCTGAATCGAGGCCGCCGCCATGAATGAAAACCAGAACCGGCCAGTTCGCTCCGGTGGGGACAAAGAGGTCAAGCCGGTGTTTGGGATGGTCGGAATCCCAATACGGGACATCTCTCAAGGCTTGGGTCTCGGCCAAGCACACCGGCTTGTAGAGCCGCCACATTCCGGCGCGCCGCACCGCGGCATAGGTTAGAAACAAGAAGCCTGGAGTTCCCAGCAACAGAGATTTCAGAACCCTCCGCTTCACCACTGCCGAGTCCATACCGTTGTATATGGCCCAACCGCGCCGCCGAAAAGACGGGTGAACACCTAACCGGAACCGGGAAGTGACGAGTGGCGAGTGACTGGACAATGACGAAGCACTAATGACTAATGACTAATGACAAAGCAATTCCCAATGACGAATTCGGGTTTCGAACATTCGGGCTTCTTTCGTCATTAGGAATTAGAGCTTCGTCATTCGATGGCCACTCGCCACTCGCCACTTCTTTTGACTAAAATAAGCTACCGACCGCGAGGCCGAGGACGCTCAGCGGGCCCTGGTCTTCAATACCCTCTGTGGCTTTTTCGACTTTTTGCAGCGTCAGCTTCGCGTTTTTGAAGAATGAGTCGTCGTTGACCAGTTTGCCGACAGTACCCTGGCCGCGATTTATCTTTTCGAAGATCTCGCGGAGGTTGGTCATGGCGATGGTGGTTTCATTGTAAAGGGCTTCGTCTTTGGCGAGTTTGCCGAGGGTGCCGCGGCCGGAATTGATGTTATCGACGACGCTGCGGGCGTCGCCAATGAGAAGCTGCGCCTGGGAGACGACGGACTTGGCCTCATTCGCGGCGCTCTGGAGGGAGGTCACGGTGCTGAAAGCGGATTGGTAGAGGGATTCGTCGTAGATCAGTTTGCCGACCGTGCCCCTGCCGGCTGCGATCTGGCCGGTGACCTCACGGGTATTGTTCAGAATCTCGGTAATGTTGGTGTTGTTCTGTTTCATGAAGTCGGTAATCGGCCCGAGCAGGGTGCTCATATTTTCGGCGCTGAAGCTTTTGGTGAGGCCCTCGACACCGGAGGCGACATTTTCGAGCTTGACCATGATAGCGCTCAAGTCTGGCTGCTCGCCGGTCTGCAGGGTGCCGCCGGCCAGAAGCTTGGCGCCCGCCGGAGTTCCGCCTTCGACCGAGACAAAGTTCTGGCCCATCAGTCCCGTAAACTTGATGAACGCCCGGGCGTCGCTCTGGATGTCGTATTTTTTCTCAATTTTCATCGTGACGCGGGCCTTGCCAGCGACCAAGCCGACTTGTTCGACGCGGCCAATCTCCACGCCGGCCATTTTCACGAGGTCGCCCTTCGTGAGGTCCTGGGCGTTGTTGAACGTGGCGTGGATCTGATAACCGCCCTTGAAGAAGTCGGCCGCGCCGACCATTTCCAGGACGATGACCGCGACCACAAGCGCGAGGGCGAAAAAAATGCCAAGGCGGGTTTCCAGTGTGTTTTTCATGCGGGTTCTTTGTCGTTAAGATTAAAATCAGCCGTTAAAAACTTTTGAATAATGGGGTCGCGATTATGGCGAAGCTGTTCGGGCAAGCCGACGGCGATGAGATTTCCATCGTACATCATGGCCATGCGGTCGGCGACGCCAAAGGCCAAATCGCGGTCGTGCGTTACCACAATGGAAGTGACGTGGATTCGATGTTTCAGATCAAGAATTTCCTTTCCAATGGTGACGGTCATGAGCGGGTCAAGTTCGCTGGTCGGTTCATCGTAGAGGATGAGTTGCGGATCTATCACCAGCGCGCGGGCGATGGCGACGCGCTTTTTCATGCCGCCGGACAGTTCGCTTGGGGAGCGATGCTTGACGTTGCGCAAACCCAGAAATTCCAGCTTTTCGTCGGTAATGCGGTCGATCTCGCCGGCGGTCTTCAATCGATGCTCGCTGAGGTACAAGCCGACGTTTTCACCGACCGTCAGCGAGTTCAAGAGCGCGCCCGACTGGAAGACCATCGCCAGACGGTATTTGTCCATGACGCCGGGAGTCAGGATCGACTCGCCTTCGATCAGGATTTGGCCTTCGTCGGGCAATTCCAACCCGATGATGTGCTTGAGGAGCACGCTTTTGCCGCTGCCACTTGGCCCCATAATGACGAAAATTTCGCCGCGCTCGACGGAGAGATCAATCCCCTTGAGGACCTGCTGGCCGGCATAGCTTTTGCGCAGGCCCCGCACTTCCACACGCACGCTGTGGGCGGGGAGTGGAAGAGTGGAAGAGTTGAAGAGCGGAAGGGTTGTTTCACTCTTCAACCCTTCAACCTTTTCACCCTTCAACTTCTCGTCGTCGCTGTCCATATCAGTTTTGAGTTCTGAGTTTACCTGTCAGCCAGAGGCCGAACCAATCATCAACAGGAGCAAACAGAGGAAACAGAGAAACAAAACTCTGTTTTCTCCGTTCTCTCCTGTTGAATTCTACCGCCATTGATCCGTGCGCCCTCGTCGTCGCTCTCGCTCATTCCTCGAGATAAAGCAGAAAACGTGTCAGGAAGTAGTCGAGGATCAGAATCAGCACAATGGAATTAACGACGGCTTTGGTGACGGAGCGCCCGATGCCGCGCGGACCGCCGATGGTCACAAGCCCCTGGTGACACGAGACGAGGCCGATCACCACCGCAAAGACAAAACTCTTGAAGAGGCCGTTGGCCACATCGCCCAAATCGACGACGTCGCGCAAGTTGCTCAGGAAGGAGACAAAGGTAATGCCGATTTCTTCGTTGAACATCGCGACCATGCCGCCCCCGAACCAGCCGATCAGGATCGCAAAGATGACCAGGATGGGCAGCGCGATGGAAATAGCAATCATGCGCGGCAGCACCAGATAATGGATCGGATTGATGTTCATGGTGCGCAAGGCGTCAATTTCCTGATAGACGCGCATCGAGCCGATTTCCGCCGCCATCGCCGAGCCGATGCGCCCGGCAATCAAGACCGACATCATCACCGGGGCCAGCTCCTTGCAGATGGACAAGCCGACCAGGCCGCCAATGGCGCTGGAGAGCCCGCGCTCGGCCAGGACGGGGCCGGTTTGCAGCGCAATGACCCCGCCGATGAACAGGGACAAGATGCAAGCCATCAAGAGGCTGGCGTTGCCGATCTCGAAGAGCTGGTCGAACACCTTGTGGCGCTGCCGGAAGACAAGGGGCAGCGCCTTGAAGGTGCGCCAGAACAAAACGATCATCTCGCCGACATTCTCAAACATACCGATCAAGGCTGAATGATTAAGGGCTAATCACTGGCGACTTCGCCGTCAGGAATTTGCACGTTCTTGCCGCCAAACGGAATGTAAAACAGACGCCAGCGACTGCCATCCGAGGAGGAATGATGCTGAAAAAGGCCGAAGAGGAGCGAGGTTTTTTTGGCCCCTTGCGGGTCGGCCACAGTGGCGGGACCTCGGTCGCGGCGGTAAAGGTTCCAGAGCAAGGACTGGCTGGCAGCCCCGGTCTTCCCGTTGCGCTGGGAACGCCACAGCGCCCAGAGGGGCGAATAATTGCGCTCGATGCTCTTGTTGTTGGGCAGGATCGGCTCCAGGATCGAGAGGAGCTGCAGGCTCCTGTGGCCCTGCCAATCCTGGCGCGCGGTGAACAGAGGCCAGAGGTCCCGCCGCCAGGCCTCCGCGCCGGTCTCGGTGTTCTTCTCCGATATGTCCGAATACAGGTAAAAGAGGATGCGGGTGCGTTGGCGGTCCAGGGGGTCGGAACGTATGGCGTTGTGCTTGTAAAGCGGCCAGAGATACCAACGGCTGGTCAATTCCCTCACCCCAGCCCTCTCCCCGGCGGAGAGGGTGTAGGCCTCGCTGAAGAACGGCCAAATACGCGAGGTATATTTGCCTTCGCCGCGGGTGAAGACGATCAGCGGCCAGGGCGCGCCCCATTCGTTGTATTTCTTCTCGCGATCCACGGTGTGCGTTATGCCGACCGGCCACAAAAAGGTGGTGGAGTCGCGCCGGGGCGAGCGGTATTGGCTGTAAGCGGGCAGGAGCGCTTCCTGCTTAATAACGTTGGTGGTGCCGATGCCGGAGGTTTGCTTGAGGTAAAAAGGCCAGAGGACAAACAGGCGGTCGTGCCCGCCGGCAACCTGAACTTCATCCCAGAGGTTGGTTTTGCGGGTCAGCTCTTTGTGCTCCCTCCCGATCAAGGGCCAGAATTGCCAGCCGCGCAATCCGGGACCGCGGCGGGAGTGCAAAAACGGGTAGGGAAAGTTGTCCGTGATCACGCCGCCCTTGCGGGTGCGCGAGTAGAGGGGCCATAGCACGAAGCGGATTTCGTCGCGGAAGAGCCGGTCCCGCAGATGCCCGTAAATCGGGACCAGCGCCCAATAGTTTTTTTCTGGAATGTCCGACCACTGGTGGAAGTAGATCGGGAAGAGAGTAAAGCGATTTACGTTGGTCTCGGTCAGGCTTTGGCCACCGGCAAACGCCAATAGTTGAAACATTTGGAAGCGGTATTCCGGACCGAACCGGTTCAGAGTTACAACAGGATAAAGAAGGTCGAATTCCGCAAAGTCCGTCTCCTCGTCCACAGTGTACGACACCGCGGGGGGCACAGCCCAGATTTTGGCGGAATCGCGACGCTCGTAATAGAAGAGGGGCCCGGCGGCTTCGGCGCGCGTGCCGCTGTCGAGCGCCAACCCGAACTGGTGAAATAACGGCCCTAACGTTACCTCTCCAGCAGTGGAGTCGAAGGCAAGCGCCAGCAGGGCAATAAGCCAGAGTGGGTGGCGGGTTTGGAGCATCGGCGGCAGGACTATAGAAACGGTCGATTCGATGGCAAACACGAAAAGGGCGGGAGCGAAGGCGAGGAAGGGTGGTTGTCGTTAACGTTAAAGCGTGTCGGAAACGCCTTAAAGCGGCTGGTTTTCACATAGGATTTGACTTTCGCAACGCAGGTCATTATACTCTTGTGCAACTTGAGGTTTTGTTACCTCGGTTCCTCCCGACCCAGTGTCGACTGTGCATTGTCGCGCTGGGTTCTTTTTATGGTCCAACCCTGTTTATCCAGGAGGTTCAGAATCGCCGGCAGAAACGTTAAGCCGACCAGCATGCAGGTGCTAACGCCAGTCGCCATGATGAATCCAAGACTTCGGATTCCGCGATGCTCGGCCAGCATCAGGCTGCCGAAACCGGCAATCGTCGTGAGACCGGACACCAGGACCGCCTTGCCGGTGCTCCGGGCCAGAATGCTGGGGTGCTGTTCTTCAGCGAAGCGGTTAAGGATGTGAATACCATTGGTGACACCGATCCCAACAATCAGAGGCAAGGTCATGACGTTCGCCGGGTTGAACGCAATGCCCAACCAACCCATCAGGCCCAGCATCCACAAAAATCCAACCCCGACCGGCAGGAGTGACAGGACCACCGCCGAGACCTTGCGAAAGTGAATGTAAACGAGAATGGAGATCGCCATGAGGGAATAGACGGCGGCTTGCTCGAAGCTCTCTTTCAACAAGGTGGTGTACTCATACAACTGGACGGGAGTGCCGGTGACCCGCGGATCGATCTGGCGAATCTGGCGAATGAATTCCTCCTGTTCGGCGCGGTTCCAGACATTCTCTTGCGGATAGGCTTGCAGCAGGTGCTTGCCCGTGACGCCAACGAAACGATTGCGGATCGGGCCCGGCAAATCCTTGACGCGTAAGGGGCCGCTGTTGTCCTGGTTCTGGATCGAGTCGAATGTCTCCCGCACGTCGATGAACAACGCCTGCTGAAATTCCCCAAGCTTCTCCGCGGTTTGTTTCCGCTCGCCGAGCAACATCCGTTGCAGAAGCGAACTGATGGCGCGGCGCAGGGAAACAAGCTGTCGGTGCAACTCAGGTTCCTCCTTCCTGGTCTCGGCGGCGGCAAGTCCCGTGTAGCCATGCAGAGACCACAAGGTCTGGGTCAAGTCACGCAAATCTGCCGGTTCCATATCGACCCGCTGAAACTGGATTTCAGCGGCAAGGGCTTTGATATCCGTCAACATCTCCAGCTTCTTCTCCTGGGGCTCGGTGAGATACCGCGCCATGGACTCGACCGCGGCCACCGTGGGTAAATTGGTGATTTGCGTGATCAGGTTGGTCGCGGCGGGAAGGGAGTCGGCCACGACGGCAGCGAACAGAACGGAGCGGGTCGAGGATTGGATCAACTTATCCTGAAAGATCACTGCCGGGAGACCCGCGCTCTGCATATTCAGGAGATTGAAGTCGAAATAGACGCGGCGCGCTGAAACCAGCGACAAGGCTGTCAACAAGCCGACCATCGTGATCACGGTATAGGGTCGGCGCAGCCAAACGTTTTCGAGGCGCGCGCGACGGTCCACTTCCTCCGCCGTGCGATGTCCCAGTTTGTCGCCCCATTGCGCGTCCAGAACGTTTTGGCGTCCGCGCAGCAACCACGCCGGCAGCAGCGTCATCATCGGCACAAGGCACACGAGCATGCCGCCGCCGCAAATAATTCCCATTTCCCGGATGCCCTTGAAGTCGGCCGCCGCCATGGCAAAAAAGGCGCCCGCCGTCGTGAAGGCGCCGGTGAAAATGCCCATGCCCGTGTAAACCATGGCTTTCTCCAGCGCCGCCTGTTGTGAGCGGCCGCGCCGCAGTTCTTCCTCGTAACGCGTGATCAGATGAACACCGAAATCGACCGCAAGGCCGATGAGGATCGGCACAAACGTGATGGTAAGAATATTTAGATGGCCAACTGCAGCCGTCGTGAAGGCTAGAGTGTAAGAAAGCCCGACCAGCAGGCAGGCTGTGGCCTTGAGTGGACGGCCCGTTTCATGATAACCGTAGATGAAAACCATTGCGACTATGACCAGCGCAACAATGGTGGCGATGGTGGAGTCCCGCTGAGACTGCGCCATTTCGTCCACTTCCAGCACTGGTTCGCCAGTTAAACCAACGTTCAGTCCGGGAACCTCGAGTTGCGTCTCGGTTATCAACTCGCGGATCCTGCGCACGGCATCGGCGTTGTGCTTTTCGTCTGTCGCCTGGGTGGTCAGTAAAAAGATCCGGCCATTGGCAAAGGTGATGTACATTTGGCGCTCCGCTTCCGCGCCGCCCTCGAAAAGCGCATTCACGCCCGGGGAAGGGGGTGTGCCCGGGCGCATCAGCGCGTCGGTCGCCTGGCGGATGATGCGTTCCAGCGCAGGCAACGCCTTCACCAGAGCGCGATTTTGGGCATTTTCCTCGCGACTCGCCGTGCGGAATTGCGTGTTAACGAGATTGAAGAGCGACACCAGGTTGGTCGCCTTTGTAAACTGGACGAGGAAAGGCCGGTAATCCTGCAAGGTCCTTTGCAGATCGCGCAACGCCTCTTCGGACAGGAACAGGAGCGCCTTGGGGCCCATCAGCGTGAGGTCGCCCTTATAGAAGACCGACGCAAAATTCGTGTCGCGCTCGAGCTTTCTCCCGAGTCGCTCGATGAACTGGCGGTTCCGCTCCATGTCCTCGCTTTCGACGACAACGACGAGGTCGTCCTGGACGGGGAACTCTTTCTTAAACTCCAGGTAGATCTTGTGGTATTGCTTCTCGCCGCCGACGAGGTCATTGCGGCTGGTGAGGAAATCCAGGTTGTAATAAGTGTAAAGGATGCACAGCACCATCAGCACCAGTTGGGGCCAGAAAAAGAGGGCGCGATGATTGAAGATGGCACCGGCCAACCAGAAAAGAAACCGCGCCGTCGGCGATCTGCTCTCCTGGCGTTCGCTCATCGCAAAGGGAGGGGGGGTGAACCGTACTCCGGTTCCGCGGTAGCCTCACGCATTGCCCGGTGACGCTTCACCTCAGGAGGCGCCCACTGCGTCGTCTGCGAATTCGGCGTTTGTGTAAACCTCCTTCACGTCGTCGTGATCTTCAAGGGCATCGATCAGCTTGTTCACAGCGGCGGCCGCAGCGCCTGTCACGGGCACCGTGGTGGTGGGGAGAGAGGTGATTTCCGCGCCGGCCGGCTTTATTGCTTTTGATTCAAGCGCTTTGTGCACGGCCTCAAACTGCGCCGGTTCCGTCAGAATCTCGTAACCGTCTTCGTCAGCCTTGAAATCCTCCGCGCCGGCTTCGAGCGCCACTTCCATCAGTTGGTCTTCATTTGCTGCGTCGCGCGGGACAACGATCTGCCCTTTACGATGAAACAATCGCGTGACCGAGCCCGAGGTGGCGATGGAGCCGCCATTTTTGGTTAAGAGACTTCGGATCTCGGCAGCGGTGCGATTGCGATTGTCCGTGCTCAACTCGACGAGCATCGCCACGCCGGCGGGTCCATAGACCTCGTAGGTTAAGTCCTCAAAATTGACGCCTTCGCCGCCGCCCGTGCCCTTCTTGATGGCGCGCTCGATGTTATCGTTCGGCATATTGGCGGCGCGACATTGGAGCATCGCCATGCGCAAACGCGGATTCATCGCCGGGTCTGGCCCGCCCAGTTTCGCCGCGATGGCGATCTCCTTGCTGAGTTTGGAAAAGACTTTGCCGCGCTTGGCGTCCAGCGCGCCCTTAAAATGCTTAACTTTCGCCCATTTACTATGCCCGGCCATACTTCTCAATAACCGGCTCATTGAACATGAGCGGGGCATTGCTCAAAAGGATAAAGTTCCTGAGTCAGAAAATGGGAAGAACTATCACCGAGGACGTCCCAATTGCAAAAGCTCTCCCCGAAATTCCGCACGAACGGGTCAGCAAAATACTTCGGGTAAACGGGGTTCGTGCAAGTGATTTGCCTCACTTCTTCCGCTGCCGAACCAGATCTTTCTTCTCTTCGAGTTCGGCTTGGAGTTTTTTGCGTTCGTTAACGAGCTGCTGTTCCAGTTTTTCCGCCTCTTCCCAGTTCCCGGCGGCATTTGCCCTGGCAATTTCATCTTTCAGCCCGATCTCGCGCTCGGCGACTTTGGCCGCGTATCTGGAGTCCAACTCGGCGAGTTCTTTCTTCTGCGGGTCGGTCAATTTGATGCTCGGCGATTGTTTGTTCAATCGCTCCATGGCGAGTTCGTAAGCGCTTTTCATTTTTTGTCGGGCTCGGGGTTGGCTTTCTTTTTCCAGGGCATGCTGGGAAATTTCACCGGCGCGGGCGGCTTTTGCTTTGCCATTTGCAATTCGGGATCGCCTGTGACATCCGAGGCCGCGGTCGGATTGGCGCGCCACGACGCGATCCGCGCCTGCAAGCCGTGGTGCTCAGCGGTCTTTTTGTCGCCCGCTTTCATGTAGAACAGCGAGAGATTCGTATGAACAAGCTGGTCGTGCGGGCGCATTTTCTCGGCTTTGTGACCTTCGGCAATTGCGGCTGCGTAATCGCCTTTGCGATAGTGAGCCATGCCGAGCGACAGTTGGGCGTCGAAATGATCGGGCGCGCTCTCAAGCAACGACTTCAGCTTTGCGATCGCCGAATCGTAGTCGCCGCGGCTGAAATCGAACATTGCGTCATCGTATCGTTCGTTGGCTTCAGCCATAATGCAATTATTGATGATCGCAGGGCAGGCGCAAGTGTCGTTCGCTCACATGTGCAACGCCCGGCCATCGACAGCGAGCGCAGCCTCCTTGAATGCCTCGGCCAATGTGGGGTGGGCGTGTGAGACGCGAGCGATGTCCTCGCTGCTCGCGCCAAAGGCCATCGCTGCCGCGGCTTCGGCAATAAGTTCGCCGGCGCGCGGGCCAATGATGTGAACCCCTAGAATCCGATCTGTTTCCGCGTGCGCCAGGACTTTCACTTTGCCATCGGTCTGGCCCAGGGAATGGGCGCGGCCATTGGCGCGAAACGGAAACGCACCCTTGCGATAGGGCACGTTGTCGCGCTTAAGGTCGTCTTCGGATTTGCCAACGGTGGCGATCTCGGGGTGCGTGTAAACCACGCCCGGAATCGTGTTATAATCGACGTGACCGCGCCCGGTGACGAGCGCCTCCGCGCAGGCAATCCCTTCCTCCTGGGCCTTGTGCGCGAGCATGGGACCTCGGATCACGTCTCCGATGGCGAAAACTCCGGCCGCCGAGGTTTCGAATCGTTCACCGACGGGGATCCGCCCCCTCCCGTCGAGCTTGATCCCAACGGTGTCCAAGCCGAGGCCGTCAGTGTTGGGCACACGCCCGGCGGCCACTAACACGCGGTCGCACACCAGGGGCTCCGCGCCTTTGCACTCGACGGTGGCTCGATCGCCATCCACACGCGCCGCGAGCACCTTGACGCCAAGCCGAAACTCGAGACCTTGCTTTTCGAAGATTTTTCGAGCTTCGGTTGCAATTTCCGAATCCATCCCAGGCAAAATGCGATCCAAGTATTCAAGCACCGTGACCTTGGCGCCCAACCGCCGCCAGACGGACCCCAGTTCCAGCCCGATATAGCCCGCGCCGATGACGACGAGGTGATGGGGCACGTGAGAATATGCCAGCGCTTCGGCACTCGTGCCGATCGGGCCACCCAGCACGATGCCCGGAAGAGTCGCGGGCTTGCTCCCTGTCGCGATCAGAATGTATTTCGCCGCAAGTTCCGTGGACTCCGTCTCGTTTCGCACCGTAACGCGACCTGCTCCTGCAATGGCGCCGTGGCCTTTGTAGCGGGTGATCTTGTTTTTTCGGAACAGCGCGTCGATTCCGCGAGTAAGCGTCGCAACGATTTTCTCCTTGCGCTCGAGCATGGCTGGCAAATCGGCGGTCATGCCGCTAACGCGGATGCCATGGACGGCAAAATCGGTTTGGGCTTCGTGAAACCGTTCCGTGGATTCGAGCAGCGCCTTGCTGGGAATGCAGCCAATGCGCAGGCAGGTTCCACCGAGAGCGGCCTCCCTTTCAACACACGCCACGTTCAGCCCGAGCTGCGCGGCGCGGATCGCCGTCACGTAGCCGCCCGGTCCGGCTCCAATGACGATCAGGTCATGTTGCGGCGAAGACATTATCAAATTTCCAGCAGCATTCTCGATGGATTTTCAGTGAACTCCTTGACCCGCCGCAGGAACGTCACAGCCTCGCGCCCATCGACGATCCGGTGATCATACGTCAGGGCCAGGTACATCATCGGGCGAATCACCACGTGGCCTTCGCGGGCGACCGGACGGTCCTGAATGGCATGCATGCCCAGAATCCCGCTCTGGGGCGGATTGACAATCGGGGTGGAGAGCAACGAGCCGTAAATGCCGCCGTTGCTGATCGTAAAGGTGCCTCCGTGGAGTTCGTCGGGCTTGAGCTTGCTCTCCTTCGCGCGCCTCGCAAAGTCGGCGATGCCAACTTCGATTTCGGCGAAACTCATGCGCTCGGCGTTCCGGAGCACGGGGACGACGAGCCCCTTGCCGCCGCCGATCGCCACACCGATATCGTAGTAGTTGCGATAGACGATATCCGTCTCGCGCACTTCAGCATTGACGGCCGGGACTTCCTTGAGTGCCTCGACGCACGCTTTCACGAAGAACGACATAAAGCCGAGCTTCACGCCGTGCTTCTGCAGAAACGCTTCGCCGTGCTCCTTGCGCAACGCTATCACCTCTGACATGTCCGCTTCATTGAACGTCGTGAGCAGCGCGGTCGTTTGCTGCGCGTGGACGAGGCGTTCGGCAGCCGTGCGGCGCAACCGCGTCATTGGAACCACTTCCTCGGGCCGATCCGTGGTTGCGGCTGCGGGAGCAGGCTGTGGAGTGGGCGATTCCCGCGCTACCGGCGGTTCCGCCGATGGCTTCGGCGGCGGCGCGGCGGGGACAGCGCGCCCGACCTGTTCTGCTGGGTGTCGCAGCACGTCTTCTTTGAGCAGTCGTCCACCGGGTCCGGTGGGCTGCATGTCCTCCGGCCGGAGTTGGCGTTCGGCGAGCACACGCTCCGCCGCCGGCATGACACGCGTTTCTGGCGACGGCTTCGGCGCCTGAGCGCTGGAAACCGCGCGCATCGACGGTGCTGGTTGCCGGCCGTTGTGCTCGATAATCGCGATGACTTCTCCCACCTTGGCGGTTTCGCCCTTTTTCTTCAGAACCTCAGTAACCGTGCCCGCCACCGGCGCGGGTAACTCGACGGTCGCCTTCTCACTTTCGAGCGTCACGACCGGCTCATCCTTGTTCACCGGGTCGCCTTTGCGCTTCAGCCAGTCACCAATCTCCACTTCTGTAATGGACTCGCCGACTTCAGGCACTTTGAGTTCCAGGGTTGCCATAGTCATTGGAATGCCGCTGCAATCAATTCAGCTTGCTCGATTTTGTGCGTGGCAGTTGAACCGGTGGCGGGACTGGCCGATTCAGGTCGGAAAACTCCATTAACGGCGCGCCCCAACTCGCCAACGACACGCGCCAACACGTAACGCCACGCACCCATGTTCTCCGGCTCTTCCTGCACCCAGGTCACCGGCACGTCCCCGGGGTACCGAGCCAACGCCGCCCGCAATTGTTGGATCCGAAGCGGGTAAAGTTGTTCCAGCCGGATAA
Source organism: Limisphaerales bacterium (assembly GCA_022616725.1). Taxonomy (GTDB): domain Bacteria; phylum Verrucomicrobiota; class Verrucomicrobiia; order Limisphaerales; family JAKEEH01; genus JAKEEH01. The sequence continues at coordinate 17,288 of JAKEEH010000391.1, forward strand.
TAGCCACGTCCTGCCGCTCCTGCTCCTCGCGAAACGCAGCCAATTCGTAAAAGATTTTTCCGGTACAGAGCAGGATTTTATTAACTTTTTCTTGATCGGCATCCAGCAGGATGCGCTGGAACGTTCCTTGCGCGCATTCAGCCAACGTTGACACTGCCTTTGGATGCCGCAAGAGGCTTTTGGGAGTCATTACGACCAGCGGCTTACGCCATGCACGCACAACCTGGCGGCGCAAGCAATGGAAGTACTGCGCCGGCGTGGTCGGAAACACTACCTGGATGTTGTCTTCCGCTGCGAGCGCCAGGAAGCGTTCCAACCGGGCGCTGGAATGCTCCGGTCCCTGCCCTTCGAAGCCGTGCGGCAACAACAAAACCAAGCTGCTCAAACGGCGCCATTTGTCTTCTGCGCTGCTGACGAACTGATCGACGACGACCTGCGCCGCATTCCAAAAATCGCCGAACTGCGCTTCCCAGGCAACCAGCCCGTCAGGCCAATCCAGGCTGTAACCGTATTCGAAGCCCAGCACCCCCGCCTCAGACAGTGGGCTGTTGCAGATCTCCACCGGCGCCTGCGCCGGTTCAAGGTGTTCCAGCGGCCGAAAGGCGCGCCCGGTCTTGCGGTCGTACAGCGTCGCGTGCCGCTGGCTAAAGGTCCCGCGCGCCGTGTCCTGGCCGGTCAGGCGCACGCGGAAGCCCTGGCAGGCAAGGCTTGCGAACGCGAGAGCCTCGGCTGCGGCCCAGTCCAGGGGCTCCTCGCCACGGGCCATGCGGCGGCGTGCGTCCAGCCATTTCCTGATCTTCGGATGCGGTTGAAAGCCGTCCGGCAGAGTCGTGATCCCTTCCAACAAACGGCGGAGCCGTTCCGAATCGACGCCGGTTTCGGGTTCTTCCCCCGGTTCTGGCCCGCCAACATAGCTTGACCAGGCTCCATTGGACTTATCCGCGGGCGTGCCGGTCTTTTCACGCGATTTCGAGAGTTCCTCTTCAAGCAAGTCGTGCCGGTGCGCCGCAATAGCATCGGCCTCTTCTTGCGTAACGCCGTTGAGCTTGAGCAAGTGCTCGACGTAGGCCTCACGCACCGGTTTGCGTTTGTGGATCGCGTCGTAGAGTAACGGTTGAGTGAACGCCGGTTCGTCGCTCTCGTTGTGCCCCAGCCGGCGATACCCATACATGTCGATCACAACGTCGCGGCGGAATTCCTGCCGGAAATCCATGGCCAGTTTCACCACCTGCGCGACCGCTTCCGGGTCTTCTCCGTTCACGTGGAAGATGGGGATCTGCAGCATCTTTGCGACGTCGGTGGCGTACGCGGTCGAGCGGCCTTCCTCGGGAGCGGTGGTAAAACCAATTTGATTGTTGACGATGATGTGCAATGCTCCGCCCACTGTATAAGCGGGAAGCTGGCTCATGTTGAGCACCTCCTGCACCATTCCCTGGGCGGCGAAGGCAGCGTCACCATGAATCAGCAGCGCCAGCCCCGTGCGCCGTTGCCCGTCACCGAAACGATCCTGCTTCGCCCGGACGCGCCCAAGCGCGACCGGGTCAACAAATTCGAGGTGACTCGGATTGAAGCAGAGCGAAAGATGGACTTTGCCTCCCGAAGCCGTTTGCCAGTCGGTGCTGTGGCCAAGATGATATTTCACGTCACCCGCTCCGCCCGCCACTTTCTCTGTATCAGCGAATTCCCGGAATATCCGACGCGGACTCTTGCCCATGATATTGGCCAGCACGTTCAACCGCCCACGGTGAGCCATGGCGAGCACAATTTCGCGGATGCCCTGCTCTCCCGCGCGTTCGATCGCCAGGTCGAGCAAAGGGATCAGGCTTTCAGAACCCTCCAGCGAAAAGCTCTTTGCACCGACAAATTTTTTGCGAATAAATTCCTCGAAGGTCACGGCATCCGTCAGCCGTGTCAGTATTCGCAATTGCTCCGCGCGCCCGAGTTGCAGGCGGTTCTGCGTCCATTCCATCCGGCGCTGCAGCCATTGGCGGACCGACGGCGCGTCAATGTGCATGTATTCGACGCCGATGGACCGGCAGTAGGTGTTCCAGAGCCGGTCGAGGATTTCCGCCAGCGTCAACCGACCTTCCGGCGCGAGTGTCTCGCACGAGAACGACTGCTCCATGTCCGCATCCGTAAAGCCGTGATACTTGAGGTCCAGCTCCGGCGGACAGGTGCAGGGAAAATCGAGCGGGTTGATCCGCGCGATCGTGTGGCCCCGGAACCGATAGGCGCGGATCAGTTGATCGATGCGCTCCTGCTTGACGTCCGCCTCGTTGCCGTCCACCGCCCGGCCGGGGGGATTAAACAAACTGAAGCGGCGAAAGGTTGGACCTGGCTTGAACCCCTCTTCCCGGACGTCTCCATTTCCGAGCGTTTCAAAGTATTCGCGCCATTCCGGCAGCACCGACGCTGGATCGCGCAAATAATCCGCATAGAGACCTTCAAGAAAGGAAAGGTTTGCCGCCCCAGGGTCAGACTGGTTCGCGCTTGCCCTCATACCATCCTAGCCAAGCTATCGCCCCATGCAAAAATTTCAAAATTTTGTTTGCTCAAAGCGCGGCGGGTGTGTTCTGCGCGTGCGGGCGGGAAGCGCTGTCTTGAACGTGTACACAGTGCCTTGCCAAATTCGTACAGCGAGTGTCTCGCCAAGTGTCTCGCCTGCAAGGGGAGTTTTGCGCATGGCCCAAAAAATGCGTTTTGCCCTGTAAACAAAGGGCGAAATGAACATGGCAATCCAATTGCTTAAAGCTGCTCAAACGTATGAAGATTAAAGTGTCCATTATGTCACGGTTGCGGCGCAGACTCGCCGCGTTCTCGTTGATGGAGGTTACGGTTGGCATGGGCATCATGGGCACCACCATGGCTGCGCTGTTCTCCGGTTTCACGACGGGATTTTTCACCATCCGCATGGCGCGCGAAAATCTCCGCGCCACGCAGATCATGCTGGAGAAGGTGGAAACCATCCGCCTCTATAGTTGGCAGCAGGTGACTAACAATGGATTCATCCCCACCAATTTCATCGCCAAATACGATCCCGACGCGCAAACCGGGACCAACGGCCTGATTTATTACGGCGAACTCTACATCACGCCCACTGCCGGCGTGATCACGAACGCCTCCTACACGAACAACATGCGGATGGTCACGGTGAAGGTCCGTTGGAAGACCGGCAACCTGGACCGCAGCCGCGAATTCAAGTCCTACATCTCGCGTTATGGTTTGCAAGATTACATCTACTAAGCCGGCGCGCCGGCGTGCCGCCGGCTTCGCCATGACCGAAGCGCTCTTTGCGGCGGGGGTCACCACCCTGATGGTGGTCGTGCTCTGCAACTTTATCATGTTCAGCAGCCGCAGCTTCGCCGCGCTCTACAATTATGTGGATCTCGACGACGACAACCGGGTCGCGATCGATCGCATCACCCGGGACGTGCGCCAGGCGAATCGGGTCAAGTCCGCCAATACGAGCACTCTGGTCCTCGAGGATGCCGACGGCCTCGACCTCACTTACGCATACAATACAACCCAACGCACGCTGACTCGCACCAAGGCGGGAGTCACCGAGGTGATTCTCAAGGAATGCGACCGTCTAACTTTCACGATGGGACAGCGCAACGCAATCAACGGCACATACGACATTTACGAAACAGCCGCGCCCGCCACCTGCAAAGTGGTCAACGTCTCCTGGCTGTGTTCGCGGGGAATTTTTGGACTGAAGGAGAATACGGAAAGTGTTCAAACCGCACGGATCGTCATCCGGAATCAAAAAGGCACATGAACATTAACAGAAATAGTTCCATTCGAGGCAACACACTCATCCTGACCGTGGTTGTCACGGGACTGATCGGCTTCCTACTCGCAGCCTATCTGGGGCTTGTCAAATCCCAAAATGTCGCCACGATGCGCTCACAGGCGTGGAACGCGTCTATTCCCGTCATTGAAGCGGGCATTGAGGATGCCCTCACGCATATTAATACCCGTCTCACCAACGAACTCACCGGCGATGGCTGGGAAAAGCGTGGCAATATCTATATTACCCGACGCTGGGTAGGTCAGGACTATTACGACGTGACCATTTCGAACTGGGTCGTTGGCATGGTCAGCAATTCGCCGATCATCGAATCCCGCGGCTACGTGGTGGCGCCATTGATTGTCGCTTCCGCCCCGCTGCCGTTCTTTGCCAATGTCACTCCAAGCATTCAGCCGTCGGAGTCAAATAAGAAATACGTAGCTCGGGGCATTCGCTGCAAAACAGTCCAGGACTGGCTCTTCAGCAAGGGCATGGTCGCCAAAGGGCCCATCGACCTCAATGGCCGCAACATTGAGACTGACAGTTTCGACTCTTCGGATCCCCTGCACAGCACCAATGGCGTTTACGACGCGTCAACCCGCAAGGACAACGGGGATATCGCGACCAATTCCGGAGTGACCAATTCACTCAGTATTGGCAACGCCCAGATCTACGGTCGCGTTTCGACCGGTCCCGGAGGTCTCCCGGACATTGGCCCCCAGGGCTGCGTTGGAGATTTTGCTTTCCACACCGTGAATCCCAACCAGGGAGATATTCAGACTGGGTATTTTAAAGATGACATGAACGTCGATTTCAGCGAGGTCAAAAATCCCTTTACGGGCGGCTGGAGCACCCCGGGTCCTGAGGTCGTGGATGGCGTCGCCTACGCTTATGTCCTGCGCGGTCCGGGCGACTATGTCTTGACGGACTTGACCCTTAGCGGGGTCGGCCCGGCTGCGGCCCAAATGCTTATCATTGGCGAGAACGTGCGCCTTAAGGTCATGAGCACGCTCGATATTACCGGCAATGGAGCGATCATCATTTCTACAAACTCCAGCTTACAAATGTTCGTCTATGCGCCGGTGGTCAATCTCGGCGGCAATGGCGTGATAAACTATGCCGGCAATGCGCTCGACTTTGAATATTGGGGCATGAAGTCAAATACGAAACTCAACTTCTTCGGCAACGGCACGTTTACGGGCACCATTTACGCTCCAGAGGCGGATTTCAATCTCGTTGGCAGCGGCAGTACCACCTACGACTTTATGGGCGCCAGCATCACTAAGAGCGTGACCATGAACGGCAATTTCAGATTCCACTACGACGAAGCGCTGGCCAAGTATGGCCCGCCGCGCGGCTACATCGTGACTTCCTGGGACGAGATGACGCCCACCGAAGTCGCGCAGGGTCCGACCTGGTAGCAGTTTGTAAACAGTTTAGCCACGACAGCGCCGAACCTTCGGCGCTGTTTTCTTTGGGCGCGCGGCTGTCCCAGCGGTTACCCGAAACGGATATGCCTTCTACGCGACAACCTTATCCGGCGCCTCTTTCGCTCCCGCGCCCGCTCCTTCGATATGAACCTGCCTGTAACCGCCTTTGATGCGGAAATAAAGAATCAATAATAAATAACCGGCCGCCATGATCAACGGCACCAGCGCCGTCCATTTCAAACTCATCCGACCGCCATAAATGACCGCCCGACGGACAGTCTTTTCTCCCTCATTGAGCTGTGATTCAGCCTTCTCCATCAAAGGAACGACGCGGGTGTTATCCAAGCCGGTCGTTTCCGGGAAGAACAGAAACGTCTTTGGTTCAGGCGCCGCGTATTCCGCATACAGCGCTGGGGTTTCCGTTCTGAGTTTGTGGGCGGAATAAAAATCCTGGACGTAACCAATGCCTGGCGTGCCCAGCAGACCGGCCGAGAAAACGCCCGCGGCGCCCACTGCCCCGAGCGTAAGGGCGCCGCCTTTCGGAAAGCGTTCCGAAACCACACCCAACATTGTTGGCCAAAAGAATGTCTTGCCTACGCCATAGATCGTCGCCGCCAGGAAAACAGCCATGCCAGTGGTTGAGGTCCCGAGCCAGAACAGCCCAATCATCGCCAGCACGGCGCACGAGAACAGAAGCCCGAGCGGCGAGATTCTGTGCGCGATAGGGCCGGCGAAGAAACGCAGCACGAACATGATGCTGGAGGTATAGACCAGCAAGAGGATCCCCTTCATGCCCGCGATGTTTGTCATCAGGTTGGCGATCCAGCTATCGGTGCCGAGTTCGACGTAGCCGACCATCGCGTGCAGGAGCAGCAAGGCGAGCAGCACCGGGCTGGCAAACTCCCGCAGCATCGTGCTGAATGGAACACCCGCTGCGCGCGCTTCTGAGACGGGAAATTTCTGCCGGAACATGAGCCAGCCATAGACCAGCACGGGCGCAACAAAAAGCAGCCATTGAAGCTCCCAGCGCACAATGACGCGCTCGCCCCGTTCCACCATCAGGTAAGAAAGCAGCCCGCCGAGAATCAATCCCGCCGGCCAGCCGGCGTGCAGAATGTTTAGATAGTGCGTCTTTTCCTTGGGATAGAGGGTGGCGGCGAGGGGATTGATGACCGCTTCGCAAGTTCCGTTGGCCAATGCGAAAAGCCACATCCCCACATACAGCAGCCAGAACGCGGCCTCCTTGCCGTGATGCGCAAAAACGAAACTTGCACCCAGCGTCAGAGGCCAAATGCAACATACATTAGTGGGCCATATCCGACTCGATCCGCCAGCAGGCTGAAGAACACCACAGCCAATCCAAATCCCCAGAGTCCGCTGCCAGTGATCGAGCCCAGTTCGCTCTGTGTGAATCCAAATTGCCGCCCCCAATCGTCAAGGATACCGCTGCGAATCGAAAAGCCGATTCCGGCAGCGATCAACGTGATGAAGCTGGCGAGAAAGAGTCGCTTTTGGACGGTCTTCGCGCTGCTTTCCGCGCCATTCACGAAGTTTACGTTGCCGCTTTGGCTTCGGCGGCCTGTTGCTCGGCCACGGGTACAATATGCACCGCCTTATACCCGCCAATAGCTTTGAAGTAGAGGAGGATAATCAAATAGATCACCGCCATCGCTGCGGGAATAAATGAGTCAGCGACAAGGGTGCGTCGGTCGCCCTTGATGCTCGCGTCAAACACTGCACGTTCATCGGACGTGAGTTTTCCCAGTGCTGCTTGAGGATCAGCAACACCCGCTGTCTCGAGCTCCTTACGAGCGACCGCAAGGTTCTGCTGAACGTCGCCCAGTTTTTTGCCATCCAGAGGCTCGACCTTCTCAAAGAACAGCCATCCCTTCGCCTCCGTCGCAGGCACTTTGTATGCGGCATATACAGCCGGATTCGCTTGCTGCAACGCGTCAGTGGAGAATCGGTCCTTGGCGTAGCCCAACCCTGGAAAGCCGATCATCCCGGCGGACATCATGCCGATGCCACCCATCATGCTCATCGCAATGGCGCCGGTGCGCGGGAAACGGTCACCGGCAATGGCGAGCATGGTCGGCCAGAAAAATGTTTTGCCAAACGCATAGACGGCGAGCGCCAACATGGCGCCGGCAAAGGTTTCAATCCGGCTCGTGAGCTGCAATCCGACGAAAGCCAGGGCCGAACAGGTTAGCAAAATACCCACGGGCGAAAGACCAAGCCGGCGCTCAATGAAGTCGGCACAGAAGCGCAGGGAGAACATGATTGCCGACGTAAACACGAATAAAATCTTGCCCTCCTTCGGCGTGAGGATATTGCCAGTGATGTTCTGAACCCAACCGTCGGTGCCCAACTCGACTGCGCCGACCAGCGCATGGACCAGGAACAAGGCAAAGATCAACCAGTGGCCGACCGCGCCTTTGGTGATGGCCAGGACCGCAAACAGCAGAGCGCCGCCGATGGCCAGTGCCACCCACCAAAACGCGGTCTTTTCGAAGAATTCAACACCGGTGAAGAAATGGAGGATCGGCCCCAAAGCGTCCTTGACGAAGAGCGCGATCAAAGCACAGGCGACCGCCCCGCCCAGCCAGCCGATGTCTTTGAACATCTCACCCAACGAGAGCCCCTGCCTCGAGGCCTCCGATTTGGGCATGTGCTGACCGAGGAACATCACGCCATAAATCAGCGTTGGCAACAGGAACAAACCAAGTTGCGTTTTCCAGTGCCAGCCCGCACCCTCGCCCAACCACCAGCCGATCGCGCCCCCAATGACCAGCCCCGCCGGCCAACTGGCGTGCAAAATATTCAAATAATGCGTGCGCTTGTTTGGGAACAGGGTCGCAACGAGCGGATTAGCCACCGCTTCGAGCGTGCCATTTGCTACGGCAAAGATGAATGTTCCCCAATAAAGGAAGTTGTAGGCCACCATCTTCGATTGCTCGGGCATCGCAGCAAAAGTCACAAACGCCGAAAGCACGTGAAAGCCGAAGGCGGCGATCACCAGCTTGCCATAGCCGATCTTGTCCACAATTACGCCGCCGATGAAAATCCCAAAGCAGAAACCGGTGAGACCCGCACCTCCAATTCTGCCAAGTTCGGTGCCCGTGAAACCGAACTGCGCCCCCCAGGTGGCTAGAATCCCGCCCCGGACGCCGAATCCAATGCCCGCGGCGAGAATGGCCATGAAGCCGGCCCAGAGGAGTCGTTTTGCATTCGGTGCTATTCCATTGTCCATAGATTGTTTTGGTTTAGTTGGAGTTGGCGGCAATCAGGCTTGCTTCGCGGTCTCGCGTTTTTGTTGTTACCTTCGTGCTGGGCATGATGGCAGTACCGGCGATGGCCGCGAATAAACATGCTTATCCGGCGCACTGTCAATGCTTTTTCGCCGCACGGGGGTGTAGCGGCCTTGCTCGCGTTACCTTTTCGACGCACTAAGTCTAAGCGAAAAGCGGCCGCAGATAATAGACCCACCACGCTGCCGTCTCGCGAGCAAGCAGGTAGGGCGTTTGGCGAAGCACGTACGATTCCCGGGCGGGGATCGTGTAAACCTCCAGGCCGCTGCGCTGGTACGCCATTTTGATTCGCGGCAAATGGAAGTAATGACTGACCGCGAGGACACGCCCGGTCGCATGGGAGCGCAGAAACGCCACCGTGCTGTCCACCGTGGCCTGTGTGCTCACGCCCTTCGCATCAAGAATAATGTCCTCGTCCTTCACTCCCCGAGCTATCGCGGCGCGACGCATCGACTCCGTCTCGTGAATGGACCCGTCGCCAGGGCCGCCAGAAAAAATAAGCTTTGACACCGTGCCCGCGCGATAGAGAGCGCACGCCGTGTTGACCCGATCCGCCAACGCATCCGATGGCCGGCCATCGGCGTAAGCGCGCGCGCCGAACACGACCGCGATGTTACCCGCTCTTCGGTAGTCGGTCTTCCCGAAGAAAAACATCTGTGCCAGCGGGAATAATAGCGCCCACAACGCGGACCAAGCGAGGACCACGAGCCAGACGGCGCGAGAACGGGCAGCGACATTCGATTTCAACCTCCAGAAGAGGATGGTAAGAAATGCCGCGATCAAAAATGACAAGGGCACGGGCACCCCGGCTTGCATGCGATTCTGGGTCAACAGGACGTAGAAGGTGACGCCGTTGATCAGAGCAACGACGGCCAGAATCGCAGCAATCGACAACGTGAAAATTCGGCGTCCGGGGCTCATGGCCGGCCTGATTGCGAACGCGAGCAGCGCCAATGAACTCAACATTAGAAACGGCCACCAGATGAACGAAGGAAGCGCATCCGCGGAAATCCACCATTGAGTAGCGTCCAAACGAGGCGCGCGGGCCCGTGCCATAATATTCAGAAATGTAAACCCGCCGAAGAAGGCGGCGGCCCCACGAACCGCGCCGTTGGTGAAAGTGGCCTTCCTTGAATGTCGTTCGTCCGGTATTAACAAGCACGCTCTCATAGATGGATTTCATTTTACGCGCTGCGGCTCTTGTTCCAGCCGCGTCGCGCCGTTCTATTCCAATATCAAGGTCTGCTCGCCGAAGATCTCATACCAACCGGTGAGTGACGTCAATTCGCTCTTCACACGGTCCGACGCATTCACAAATCGCACCGGACGGGGCGCGATCAGCGCGGTGATATGTTTGATGTCAAAGGCTTCGAGCAACCCGAAGCAAAACAGTTCAGGCGTGCGATCCACAGAACCATTCTGCTCGATGATCTCCTTTAAGCTTCCCATAGCGCCGCTCAGGCGAAGCGCAGAGACTTTCGGCTCAAGCGCCGCAGCCGCAAGCGCGAACGTGCTGGCGCGCGGACCGACGGCTTGCAGTGTCACTGGTCCGCCATGAGTGTCGGCCCACTGGGCAATGGCGGCGACCTGGCTGGCCTGAAGGCCCAGTGGACGGTCGCCAACGGCCGAGAGCAGCAGCGCAAACAGGAAATCGTGGCTCCGAATCTTTGATTCGCCGAAATAGAACGGGTCAACCGCGAGCACTCGCTGGCCGTCATCAATTAATTTCCTTGCCTCTGCGGCCACGCTCCGCCGGCCGTGGTCCGCGACGAGGATCGTCGTGCCTTTCGGCACACTAGTCCGCAGTTCGATGGCCGGCACTGTCCATTGATCGTCCACGCGAAATCGCCACAAGACGGCTTCAATCCCGTCTTGCTTCAAGGTGTGGACGCGTTCGGCGGTGGCGCGCGAGTGCCGCGCACGCAGGATTTCGCGCAGGCGCGGGCGATTCTTCTCCTGCCAGCGTTCCGCCGCGGATTTGCTCGCGGGCAATTTGGACTGGCGCGGCAGTTCGCGGCTGAGTTCCAGGGCGATGCTGTTGAAGTTCCCGTTATTGGGCGGCAGATCAACGATCAGTTCTTCGTGCGTTTTCACTTCAGCGTCACACGGCATTTCCAGAGTTGTATAGACGTCGTTTTCGGAGCAAAAAAAAGTTCCAAGCATGCGATAAAATGCCTCGCGATTGTCCTGGCCAAAGTTGTGATCGCCGGGGTGAAAATTGACGTGCACGCGGAGGGCATCCTCGCGGCCGTAGAGCTTAAATATTGGCGTTGCAGCCTCGAGCAGCGGCCCTATCGCGTGAGGCGATGCAAAGCAACAACTATCCTTCGCGTTAAACGTCAGCAGGGTCGGGCGCGGCGCCATCATCGCGGTGAGGTGCGCGTAATCGGTCACTGTGCCGAGGTCGCAGGGTGTTTGTTCCGAATCGCCAAGGTCCGACAAGTGCCGCGCCCTCGTGCGAAAGCTGGAGTATCCGGCGACCGGGTTGGCCAGCGTCACGCGGGTGTCAAGGGAACTGATGAAGATGGTCTGCCAGCCTCCGCCCGACAGTCCTGAGACGGCAACGCGCGCCGGGTCCGCGTGCTTATGTGCCAGCAAAATGTCCAGCCCGCGAGCCATCGCGAGGTAAAACGGAGCCAAACCGCTGGTGCCGCAGAGATCGAGCTGGTTCATCCGGTAGTGCTGATAATTGGTCGAGCGCAGTTGCCCCATGCCGAGCCATTCCGGGTTGAGCGCGATGATCCCGCGCCGGGCCTGGTTAATGCAGCGGATTTGCTTATACGGCACGGATTTGCCAATGCCTTCGTGACCGTTGACGTTCAGCGACACCGGCGCTTTGCCAACCAGGTCTTCAGGCTCATACAGCACCGCTGGTATCCACAAGCCAGGCACGGCTTCGTAACGCAGCTTCCGGATGCGATACCCGGATCCGCCGGGAATCTCCCCAAGCCATTCGACCCGTGTTTTAAGTTTGCGCCATTCGGCTGCCTTGCCGCGAAACACCACAGTTTTCAGCGTGTCTTCTCGCATTTCGCGCGCGACTCTTTCCCATTCGGCGACTGTGCTGACATTGGGCATCAGGGGCACGCGGCGTTCGGTGTAATCCTGGATTTCAGCCAATGGCAGGTTCGAATCGATAATTGATCGGCACAGCAGTTCAGAGATTTTACTGACCTCACTTCCGAAGCCGGGAAAGCAAGTCACCAAAATCAGAGGAATCAGTTGAGACGTGCGCATGCCTCAGTTTCGCGACGGTGAGCTATCCAATCAATGATTTCGTTCAGCGCTTGACTTACCGATGAGTTTCCGTTGGAAACAACTGCGGGTAATCCGTCAAGATTTGCTCGATGTTTTCCGCCGTCACAAGAAGGAATCGGTCCTCGAATCTCAACGGACCAGCTACTTTCGAAAGCTCGGCAGTATCCGGCCTGTATAAGACAAACGCCGCCAACTTCCCGCTCACCACCGCTTGCTTGACGGCTGCGGTATTTCCGACAGGACGCAAATCCGGCAACAGCAGAGCAAACTTCGGCCGCTCGTCTGTCCAGCAGCGAACCCGATCCAGCCTCGCCGGCAGTCCCACGAGGCTGATCACCACATCGCAGTTCGGATGCTGCGAGATCAGCTTGTCAAAAGCGTCTTCGGCCACGAGATAACTCAGAGGGGTCGTCGTTTCGGCGTCGATGAAAACAGCGCGCGGATCCAATTGCGCTTCCGGCTTTAATTCCGGAAACACAACGGCTTCCACCCTCGCTCGCCTTCCCAATCCAGCTCTCACGCCGGCGACTCCGGCCTTTTCCATCGCCAGGATTTCTCGCGCGACGCCATCTCGTTGCGTGAACGGATTTGAAACGACGATTGCTCGATGGCCCGGAAACTTCCGGGCGAGATACTCCGCGAGTTTCCGTGTCGCCAATTCCCGCGCCGCCAACGCCTCGTCGTGGGGACTCGATCTGAGAAGCCACCAGGTCGCCCCCACCCCGATGACAGCTAACAAGAGGATGATGATCCAAAGCGACCGTTTCATTCCGGCCCAGTTTTAGTCGAAATATCCGACTGCCGTGTCCGGCCCGTACTCAGCGTTGATTCCCAATCCTTCCAGCCGCGGCTTATTGCAAGCTTCGACGTGCCCATCCAGGAACAGGCCGTTCGCCCTTCCAAAGTGCCGCGCATGAATCAACCGTAATGCCGAGCTCACGTTGAACTTATAGTAATTGTAGGCCGTGTAACCGCCCTGCGCTTGGCTCGTCGTGTCCCCGACAAGCAGGTATTCACTCGGATCGCCCGCCGAATCCACACGGAAGAACACGCGTCCGGGACCACTGGCGCTTTGCGGCGGAGGGTCAACGCGTATCCCATAAACCGTGATCCAGTTCTTAAACCGGAACGGTTTGTAGTCCGGGCAAACAAAAACGTCCGACGCGCCCAGTCCCACATTCGTCGCGAGAATCGTGGCCCACGTATTCGATCCCGGGATCAACGCGTCGAGCTGCAGCACGCCCTCGCTGTCCTGCAGATAAAGCTGCGTCGCGACGCCGATTTGTTTCAGATTGCTGAGGCACTGTGTGTTCCGGGCGCGCTTTTTCGCGCTCGCAATCGCGGGCATGAGCAGGCTCGCCAGGATGGCAATCACTGCCATCACGACCAACAACTCGATCAATGTAAAGGCGGCTCGGGATTCGCGCTGCATCCGTTCAAACGAATTATTCTGTGGCTTGTCACAATGAATCTCTTTTAGACTATCTCAAAATGCTCGTGAGTCAATTTTGCCGCTTCGCTCATGCTCTTTAATTCCGGCGTTTTCCTGAAATTTTTTCTTGCCTTTCTTCTTCTTTATTGGCTGGTCCGCAATCACCTCCGCGCGCGCAACATCCTGATCGTCGTTGCCAGCTACGTCTTTTACGGCTGGTGGGATTACCGTTTCCTCGTCCTGATTCTCTTTTCCAGCACGCTCGATTACTTCGTCGGCCTCGGCATCGACCGCCACAACGAGCCTGCCAAACGCAAGCTCTGGCTCGCTTTCAGCATCGTCGCAAACCTCGGGATCCTTGGCTTCTTCAAGTACTACGATTTCTTCGTCACGTCTTTTGCCGATTTGTTGCGCAGCCTCAACATTCCGTTCAAAACAGCCACGCTCGGAATCATTCTTCCCGTCGGCATCTCCTTCTACACCTTTCAGGCCATGAGCTACACCATTGACGTGTATCGCCGAAACGTCCCGGCTTGCCGCACCTTCATTAACTTCCTCGCCTTTGTCTCCTTCTTCCCTCAACTCGTCGCAGGCCCCATTGAGCGCGCCAGCCACCTCCTGCCTCAATTCGAGCGCGCGCGCAGCATTGACCAGCGCATGCTCAAGGAAGGTCTGTGGTTGATCCTGTGGGGCATGTTCAAAAAGGTCGTCATCGCCGACAACCTCGATCCGCTCGTGACGATGGTTTATCAGCATCCGATCTATTCCGCGCCGGCAGTCCTCTTCGCGACCATTGCTTTCGGGTTCCAGATTTACTGCGATTTTTCCGGTTACTCGGACATTGCCCGCGGCACCGCCCGCGTCCTCGGCTTTGACATCATGGTCAACTTTAATTTGCCCTACTTTGCCGCCAGCATACGCGAGTTTTGGCGTCGCTGGCACATCAGCCTTTCTACATGGCTCCGCGACTACCTGTATATCAGCCTTGGCGGCAATCGCTGCGGCGAAGCTCAAACCTACCTGAACCTCTTCATCACGATGCTCCTCGGCGGACTCTGGCACGGCGCAGCCTGGAATTTTCTATTATGGGGCGCATGGCACGGCGGCGGTCTCATTCTTCACCGCGCGCTCACGTCAAAAACCAACCTGCCCACTGGAAGCCCACTCCCTGCCTTTCACGATTCAACGATTCAGCCGCCTAACGAGTCCGCGGCCCGGCCCTCTGCCGCTTCAACCCTTCAACCCTTCAACGGTTCACCCCTTCAGCCACGGAACGATCCAACGTTTCAACGCTTCGGCGCTTTGCCGGTTCATCGCTTTAACGGCTTAACGGTTCAACGGATCCTCTGGTGGCTTGTCACCATGCTCTTCGTCTTCTACGGCTGGCTGCTTTTCCGCGCACAATCTTTCGACCAGATTGTAGCGATGACGGCCTCTCTGGGTCACTGGTCACCGCCCGCTTGGATTGGCAGCTACATAATCAACCTCGCCGCGTTCTCGGTGCCCCTGGTGTTGATGGAATTCTGGCAAGCCCGCTCGCAAAAACTCCTCGCGCCCCTTGCCTTGCCCGGATGGTCCAGAGCCATCCTGCAAGGCAGCCTGTTGCTCGCGATCATTTTGTTTTGGGAGCGCAAAGAAATTCCGTTTATCTATTTCCAATTTTAGGCGTATGCGCAGCCACACTTACGATTTTAGACCTCGCGACCTGATTCGTCTCCTCGCCACCCCTGTTTTGCCGCTAGTCGCGTTTGCTGCGTTGATGCACTTGACCGCTTCGCTGCAACTCCTCCCCAAACCCCGCGCCACCCTTGATGTGGACCGCACAATTCTCGTTCATCAGGCGGAGGCCAGTCGGTCCCGCGACAACGCGCGAGTATTGCTCCTTGGCGATTCTTCGTGCCTAATCGACGTCTCCGCTACCCAGCTTGGCGAGGAACTGCGCCAGCCCGTACTGAACCTCGGCACGCTCAGCTATCTCGATCTTAATGCGAATGCCAGACTGCTGCGGGAGTTCAACGCGGCGAATGCCAACCAGTTGATAATGGTCGTCCTGCTCATGCACCCCGAAGCCCTTCGCCGTCCCGCCCCGGAGGAATATCACACCAGATTTCTCGAGAGCCTTCTGGGTGAAGCCCCTTCAACCCTTCACCCCTTCACCCCTTCAGCGAGTCAATCGCTTTACGATTCAACGATTCAACGATTTAACGATTTAACGATTCAGAAACTCCTCGGCCTGGAAATCTTCCGCGCCTGCATCCTAGCCCGCACTATTCCCACCCCGCTCTCGGGCGCCTATGGCCGCCGCTATGGCTTCAGCTCGGATTTGGAACAGTCCTTGACCAAAAATCGCGGCAGCGCAGTCGATCCGGATCCCCGACGATTCGAAGGCAATGCTGAATACCGCCTCGCCCCGCAGCTCGAAGCGGCCAGTCGCGCTTTCAAGGCCGCGGTCCCCTCAACCGCAAAACTTGCTGTTGGCATTACGCCCGTCCCCGAAGGCTTCGCCCGGCAGGGCTACGCGGAACACCAACAGGCTATGCTTCGCCAATGGGCCGAGTGGCTGCAAGCCGACGTGGCTTTGTCGGATCTCCCAGCGACCCTCCCGGATCACCTTTTCACGAAAACCACTCACCTCAACGAAGCCGGCGCGAGGACCTATACCACACACCTCGCCCGCAGCCTCAACCGTCACTTGCCTTGATGAATGTCGTAAGATGGGTACGGCGTTGATCTGAGGAAAACGCAGCAACGCCTTTAGCGGTTGCCGGCCCACCCACCGTTCAACCAATCACAAACGTCTCTCCCACCGCCCGCCAGCCGATTCGCTCCGGCTCCAGCGCCGCTTCCAAACGCTCGAGCGGTTCTCCTCGCGGCTCTCGCCCTAAAGTGAAGGTCTTATGATGGATCGGCAGCAAATACTTCGCCCCGGCGTCATTTGCCATCTGCACCGATTGCTCAGGCGTGCAGTGTGAGCGCTCAAACGGTTTGTAAGAACCGATCGGCATGATCGCCAGTTCGAACGGTCCATCGCTGCGCAGCGGCCGAAAATGCTCCGTCAACGCGGTGTCCCCGCCGAAAATGATCTTTTTGCCCTCTCGCGAAAGGACGTACCCGTTGTAACCGCGATACTTATCGTGCCGCCAGCGTGCGCCCCAATGACGCACTTCAAAAGCCTCGATCTGGATATCTCCATACTGCGTCGCCACCGTCGTCTTTTCACCCCAGCCGAGTTCGGTCGGGCAGTTCATCGCCGAATCTGTCAACAGGTCACCCGTGCGGCGCGCCGTGACGGCTTTCGGGCCAGCCGGCAAGGCGTTCAGGGTCGGGATATCGAAATGATCGAAGTGAGCATGCGACAACAGCACGACATCGATTTTCGGCAATTCTTCGACTGCCAGCGCTGGCGCGATCAATCGCTTTGGACCAACGGTCCCCACGCCGACTGCGGCGCCGATCCGCGGCATCAACACCGGATCGGTCAAAATCGTGGCGCCGTAAAAATTCACCAGTACGCTGGCATGTCCGAGCCAGGCTGCCGTGATGGCGTTCGGGTTCCATTCGCTGGGTTTCGGGGTCGATTTGCAGCGCGCGATTGGCCGGCCAATCTCGTTCATAAACCCGCGGATAAACCGCGCGCCAAAAGCATCCGAACAGCCGGTCCAAACACCAGCCGTTCCCATCGCTCCCATGGCGATGAACCGTCGTCGCGTTACGATATTCGTCTTCTTCAAAAATTTCTCCCAACAGGGGTAAAAATGACCGCGCAACTTACGCCAGAAATGCGTTCTTGCAATGGGCTCATACACAATTCTTTTCGGAGCAACCCGCGGACCAATTCCCCTTTTCGTTGCATCAACTTTGCCCCGATTGAAACCCATCTTGCCCGAAACACCCCGTTGGCGAAATCAGTACGTGCGCCGTTCTCGCGTACGCAGACGCGGAAAATTCATGTCGGCTTTCGAACTACAGAGTTTCCTGACAATTCAGGTTCGTTGCCGCCGAATTCAGAAGTCGGAAAAAATGAAATCGCAATTTGACTTTCGGGGTTTCGTGGCAATACTCCCGCCGATGAAAACGCGCTGGATTATGATAGTGCTGTTAAGCGTGTGCTCGCTTATGGCTGAGACGAAGCTGCAGGAAATACCTTTGAAGGACATTGACGGCAAAGCTGCCTCGCTCAAGGATTATAACGGCAAGGTGTTGCTGGTCGTGAATGTCGCCTCGAAATGCGGCCTGACGCCGCAATACAAGGCCCTTGAGGCCGTGCATCAGAAGTACAAGAGCAAAGGCTTCACGGTCCTTGGTTTTCCGTGCAACGATTTTGCCGGCCAGGAGCCGGGCAGCACCGAGGACATCAAGCAGTTTTGCTCTCGCGAATACAACGTAACCTTCCCGATGTTCGACAAAATCCACGTCAAAGGACCCGAGCAGCACCCGCTTTACACCGCGTTGACCGGCAAAGAGGCGCCATTCCCGGGGGACGTGAAGTGGAATTTCGGAAAGTTCCTCATCGGTCGCGATGGCCGCATTCTCAAGCGTTTTGAGCCCAAAGTGGCGCCGGACTCACCCGAAGTAACCCAAGCCGTCGAAGCGGCGCTCGCCGAAAAACATTAAGGTTTCGCATGCAAACGCCTATGCCGAAAGTCAAACACGTCGCCTTGCTGAAGTTCAAGGAGGGCACCACCCAGGAGCAGATCGATCAGGTGTTCGCTGATCTGATGGATTTGACGGAAGCGATCCCTGGCATCGAAGACTACGTCTCCGGGTCGAATAACAGTCCGGAAGGATTGAGCGAAGGATTCACGCACGGCTTTGTCATCACTTTTCACGATGCCGGGGCGCGCGACGCTTATCTGCCCCATCCGGAACATGAACGCTTCAAAGCCAGCGCCATGCCGCTGATTGATCGGGTAATCGTCTTCGACTTCGAAATCTAGTCGGGAGAGTCAGGGACCAGTTCGATCCGTTTGCAAACCTCTTCCGGGCGACGCTTCGTCCTGAGGGTCACTTGGATCAGAGCCATTTTCTCAGTCGCGGTAAACACGAGCGACGCATTCGCGGGCGTCAAAGCCGGCGGCTCGATCTTTGGCACGATCGTTCCAGCGGGCACGGTGTGCGGCAACTGCTGCGTCCAGCGAATCGCGAGCTCAGCAAGAGTTTCTGGCTGAAACTCTACTGAAATCCGGTAGCGCTGCCCCGCTTTAAGCGGGATGATCTCCCCTTCCCAACCCTGCTCAACCTTATGCCAGCAATCCACAGCGGCATCGCCCAGCCATTTAATCCTGAAATCCGGGTTGCGAATAAGGTTTGATGACGATGCGCGCAAGTCGCATGTTGTCGTCGTGCCGCTTTTCAGTGTCACCGTGCGCGTCGCTGAAGCCCCGCCGCGCCAGGCGCAAACGTTGTATTTCCCAGCCGGCAGATTCCGGAACTCATAATGGCCACTTGCGTCGGCAAGCGTGGAGAAGGCGGTGCCCAAAAGGACCACTTTAGGTCGGTGTCGCTCCATGCCCAACTGCGCTGGCATTGCAACCGTCCCCCGCAGGACTCCGCCCTCCTGCGCCTGCGCAAATGCCCCCAGCGTGTGTAACAGGTCGGCTGTCACGCGGCTCGTCTCCAGCGCGCATTCGAGGGCGATTGGTTCCACTGCAGCCCGGTTGCCGGCTTCGACCAGCGGCCGCAGTTGGTTCCCGCGCAGCTTTGAGAACTCGATCAAGCCGTCCATTCGCTTCTCCAGCCCGGCCAGCGCCGAATCGGCCGTCGTGCCGAGAATTCGGGGCGTGTAGCCGCGAATCCGAATAGAGGCGGCATTCACCCAATTTTCCATTTTCGTGTGGGCGGGGCCTCCAATCTCCGCCGCGTGCGGCGGCGAGCCTGTGTCTTGCACGAAATGCAGCAGAGACCCGACCCAGCGGGCGGCATTGAGGGCGTTCTCTGTTTTCAGCGCTTGAAGCGCCCGCCGGAAATAGGGCGCGTAGGTCTCGCGTACTTCCGGGCACAGGTGGCTCAGGTGCGTGGTCATTCCCGGAAACAGCAGGTAGTCATCGGCGTAAAACTCCTCCTCGATATCCCGAAACGTGATGCGCTTGTAATCCGCCATCCAGCAGTAGTTGGTCAGCAACGGTGCATAAGGTCCGAGGCGTCGCACCAGCGGATGATCGCGCCCAAGTCGGTCCAAAGCTGCTTCGGTGATTTGCCAATGCGGTCCCCAGGGGAAGGCGGTTTGCGCCGCGCACAACCAGGTCGCCATGACCGCAAGCTGTCGAAGTGCCATGCCAGCAACCTATCAGGCTGTCTGGCCCCGAGCCAATCCGATTGACATGGGGCACTCGAACGACAGAATCCGGCTCATGCATTCGCTCCGTTATCTCCTTTTCATTCTCGCATCTTTCCCGCTTCTGGCTGCTGACGATTACAAGCTCGGCCCCGATTCCATGCCCCAGGAGGGTGTGCCGCGCGGGCAGGTGACGAAGCATTCGTGGACGAGCAAAATCTTTCCGGGGACAGTCCGCGATTACTGGGTCTATGTGCCGGCCCAATACGATGCCGCCAGGCCGGCCTGCGTGATGGTCTTTCAGGACGGCGGCGGATACGTCAACACCAATGGGCAGTATCGTGTCCCGACAGTGTTCGACAATTTGATTCACCGCAAGGAGATGCCGGTGACCATCGGCATCTTCATCAACCCCGGGGTTGTTCCCGCAGCCCACTCGAACGCGCTGCCACGCTTCAATCGAAGTTACGAATACGACGGGCTTGGCGACACTTACGTCCGATTTCTTTTGGAGGAGATTCTGCCGGAGGTGGGCAAGCAGCATAATCTGACAACCAACGCCGCGGCTCGTGCCATTGCCGGAGCGAGTTCGGGCGCCATTTGCGCGTTCACCGCGGCGTGGGAGCGTCCGGACGCGTTCAGCAAAGTGTTCAGCACTATTGGAACGTATGTCGGGCTGCGCGGCGGCAATGACTATCCGACGTTGATCCGCAAGACCGAACCCAAGCCGATCCGCGTCTTCCTCCAGGACGGGAGCGGCGACCTGAATATCTACGGAGGCAACTGGTGGATCGCCAACCAGGATATGCTTTCAGCGCTGCAGTTTGCAGGCTATGACGTGAAGCACGAATGGGGCGATGGCGGCCACAACGGTAGGCATGGCGGCGCGATCTTTCCGGAGGCGATGCGCTGGCTCTGGCGCGATCATCCGCAACCCGTAAAGGCCGGACAGCAATCCAGGCAAGCCGTGATGAGCATCCTGATTCCGGGCGAGGAGTGGCAGCTCGTCAGCGCGGGGCACCGGTTCACGGAAGGGCCTGTCGCGAACGAAGGCGGCGAACTGTTTTTCACCGACATTCCCAACAACAAAATCCACAAGGTGAGTGCGGATGGGAATGTCTCGGTCTTTGCGGAGGAGACCGGGGGCGCGAACGGCTTGAAGCTTGGGCCGGACGGCAGGCTTTACGCGTGCGCCAACGGCAAAAAGGAAATCGTCGCCTACGACGCGAGGGGGAGAGCCACGGCCGTCGCCGAAGATGTGAACTCAAACGATCTCGTTGTGAACCACAAGGGCGACATTTACTTCACCGACCCGGGAAACAAACAGGTGTGGCTGGTAAAGCGTGGCGGCGAGAAGAAAGTAGTAGATAAAGGCATGGGTCGGCCAAACGGCATCGCGCTCAGCCCCGACCAGGGCCTGTTGCTCGTCGCGGACACCGGCGGGCAATTCGTTTATTCATTTCAGGTCCAATCCGGCGGCGAGTTGGCGTACAAGCAAAGATACTTCCACTTGCACCTGCCGGATGGCGCGACTGAAAGCGGCGCTGACGGCATGACCGTGGATACCAACGGGACCCTCTACGTCACTACCGCCGCTGGGCTGCAATTCTGCGATCAGGCGGGCCGCGTCAACGGCATCATCAGCAAGCCGCAAAAGGCATGGCTTGCGAACGCGACCTTCGGCGGGCCGGATCTAAGTTACCTTTACGTGACCTGCGGCGACAAGGTTTTCCGCCGCAAGACGAAAACCCGAGGCGTACTGCCATGGAAAGCTCCCTTCATGCCGCGAGCGCCACGACTGTGAGGTCGTGATGCCAGTGACACGCGAGGCGGACTGTTCGCTGGACTAATCCCCCTGGTCACCAGGCACTGATCGGCAAAAATTCATGTGATCGGGAATGCGGCGGGTTCAGTGCTTCGGTGTTTCGGTATGGAGCTCGCGAATCCAGTTCTCGATC
>JAKEEH010000392.1 GCA_022616725.1 Limisphaerales bacterium
AACAACGGCTTTGACGCCGGCATGATGGTCAAGGAATATCATCCCGACCTGATCGTGCTCGACGTCATGCTGCCCGACATCAACGGTCGCGAGGTCTGTCAGCGCGTCCGCACCGACAAGACGATGGACGACGTCCGCATCATCTGCATCTCCGGCATGGTCGAAGAAGACAAGATCGACGACCTCCGCGCCGCCGGCGCCAACGACTTCCTGCACAAACCGTTCGAAATCGAGCAACTCGTCGACCGGATGTGCCAACTGCTGGATATGGAGCCGGCGAACGTCTAACTCAAGCGATTTCGATCGGACCGTCGACGACGCCAAACTTGCCGCTTTGGCCGAGTTCGCCGCTGGCGCCGGCCATGAGATGAATAATCCGCTGGCGGTCATTTCCGGCCGCGCGCAATTGCTGTTGCGCGGCGAGACCGATCCGCAGCGCCGAGCGGATTTGGCGCTTATCAAAGCGCAGGCCACGCGCGTGCATGAGATGACCGCCGACTTGATGCTCTTCGCGCGTCCGCCCGCGCCGGTGAAGTGCGACGTTGATCTCGTTCAGCTAGTGCGCTCGACCGTTGACAAGCTGCGCGACGCGGCCAATGAAAAGCGATCGCAATTAGTCGCGAAGCTCCCGGACGTTCCTGTTCCGGCGCACGTGGATGAAGCGCAGATCACTGTCGTCGTGCGAGCGCTAGTGGAAAACGCGCTCAACGCCGTCGGCGATCGCGGGCGCGTAACTGTTGAATTGGATTCGCTCGAAAACCAGGTCCGGTTGATCGTCCGCGACAATGGACCGGGCATCGCCCCTGAGGAGCGCGGTCTGATTTTCGACCCCTATTACTCCGGCCGCCAAGCCGGCCGCGGCCTCGGCATGGGCCTGCCCAAATGCTGGCGATTCATCCAGCTACACGGCGGCCAACTCACGGTGCAAGAAGCCGCCGGTGGAGGCGCCGAATTCGTGGTAACGTTGCCGACCGCCGATAGCCCGTGAGCTCGCAATACTTCTCCGCCTCCTTCGCCTTCTCCGCCTCCTCCCAAAAACCAACAAGGCCGCCCGGGAGACGGCCTTGGGACATCGACTGCCGGTGGGTTGTGCGTTCCGCCATCGGCCAATGCGGCAGGTTGTCCACTTTGATTTTACGTCTTTTCCACAACGGAAGTGTATGAGAGTTGCGCAAGGTATTCGTGGGGATTATCGTTAGAGACCGGCATGCAACGATTAGGCAACGAAAAGTCGCCGCTGTTGAATTCCACCATGCGGTTACGGAAGATTGCAATTGAAGCCTGGCCGCCAAAGTGGAATCCTTCCAGAGATGACATCATCGCAACCCATGGTCACTCGGTGGCGGCGTTGGCTGCAGTTCAGTGTGCGCAGCGTGTTGTTGCTGACGGCCGCGGTCGCGATCTTGTCCGCTTGGCTCATCGCCCCGGAAGCCCGCAACCGCACTCTCGGCCGCGCCAACGTCAGGATCCGCGAAGCCTTCGTTCGCCAGATCGATCCTAAAACCAAACAACCGACCGCCGTCCCGCACGGCCGATGGGAGTTATTCGACGAACACGGCGTACTGCGCATCCGCGGGCAATACGAGAATGGAAAACCAGCCGGCAAGTGGACGTTTTACGACGTCGAAGGCAACCCGCTACTGCCACCGCGCGTGCCTTAGAAAAGGCGTAATGCAAAGACAACACACGCGGCAACTCGGCACGTAGAGCTGAGTGCAGCGCGCCTTTCGCGTTTTCGCGTTTAATCGCGATAACGCGAAAGAGCGAATTCGCCTCCTCCCTCTCACTCCTCCCCCAACTGCGACTTCTTCCGCAAAATATGATGATAGTGCTGCGCAAACCGGTGCGCCTCGTCGCGGACGTATTGCAATAGGCGCAGCGCGTACGAGTGCCGGCTGAGTTTCAGCGGTTCGTTCTCGCCTGGGCGGTAGACTTCTTCCTCACGCTTGGCGAGCGAGATCACCGTCGGCGGCTCGACGCCCAGAGTTTGAAAGGCGTCCATGCCCGCGTTGAGTTGCCCCTTGCCACCGTCGATGAGCAAAATGTCCGGGAACGATTCGTCCTGATCCCGCAGCCGCGCGAAGCGGCGCAGCACCACTTCGTGGATGCTCTGAAAATCGTCGATCCCCTCCACGCCGCGGATACGATAGCGCTTATAACCCGGCTTGAAGGGCAGCCCGTCGATGAATTGCACCAGGCTCGCGACCGTCTCTCCGCCGCCGAGATGGGCGATATCGACCCCTTCGATCACGCGCGGCTTTTTCTCCAGCTTGAGCACCTTCTTGAGTCCCGCCAGTCCCTTCTTGGGGTCGATGAAAAACACCTCCGGCTGGACGTGCTTATCGAGCTTGCCGCGGCGGTCGAGCGTTTCCAGCATGTGAATTTCGTCCCGCAGCCGCGCCGCCTTCTCGAAGCGCAACTCCTTGGCGGCCGCGGCCATTTCCTCGCGCATCGATTTCAGTAGCGCCGCTTTCTTCCCTTCCAGGAACATCCGCAGCCGGTCGATATCGCGTCGGTATTCTTCCTTCGTGATCCGCAAATTGCACGGCGCGGTGCATTGATTGATGCTCGCCAAGAGGCACGGCCGGTACCAGCGCCACCGCGCGTCGCCGTCCTCGATATCCAGCGAACAGGTGCGGAATTTGAAGATTTTTTGCAGCACCTGAATCGCCCCGCGAAGGCTGCCCGCGCTCGCGAACGGGCCGTAGAGCTTCACCCCTTTTTGCCCCGGCTCGCGGGTGAACTCCACCCGCGGAAAATCCTCGCCGGTGACGATCTGCAGATACGGAAACGACTTGTCGTCCCGCAAGTCCTTGTTGAATTTCGGCTGAACGTCTTTCACCAGCCGGGCTTCCATCAATAGCGCATCGACCTCGCTCTCGGCGACGACATAGTCGATATCGCAAATCTCCCGCACCAGGTCCGCCGTCCGCCGGTCTTCCGCGGCGGCCTTGAGAAAGTAGCTCGAAGCACGGGCACGGAGACTCTTGGCCTTCCCGACGTAGATCACGCGGCCGGCCGAGTCCTTCATCAGGTAGATGCCCGGCGCGCGCGGAAATTCGCGCACTTTTGCCATGGCGCGGCGAAAGCCAAGCGTACCGGTATCGCCAAGCGCGTCGCCGGTGACGGCGTCCAACGGCAAATCCGTGTCGTCAGGGCTAAGTGGCGCGTCCATCGAAGGTTGATCTTAGGGAACTCGATCAGCGGGAATTATACCGGTCCCATTGACCAACGCGGCGTCGCGCTTTTTACTCCGGAAAGTGGGTGCCTGGGGTAGAGGAGATGGGAAAACGCGTGGATACGTCGAGCGCGCTGGGGCTTCGCTTAACGATATTGACATGTTCCGCGATGCCCCAGCGGTCGCAACGGTAGAGTACGATTCCGCCTCAGCAGCCCCAGGCACCCGTCCTTCACAAGAATATGGGCAACATCAATTTGCGCTTCGGGCTAGCCCGGATTATTCATCCGCTGTGAAACGAAATGGCCTCCGGCGGGGTTAAAGTTGTTGTGTAGCGACAACTTGCATCCCGACACGGAGGCCGGTC
>JAKEEH010000393.1 GCA_022616725.1 Limisphaerales bacterium
ACCCCCTTCCAAGCCCCACGTCCGGCCTTTGGAGTCGGAGGCGGCATTGGTGTCGGTGAGGCGGAGATCGGTTTTCATGATGGCTCGGGGCGGCGGGTGGCGGGTTGTGTGGCGAGATCAAAAATTACCGACGCCGACACTGCTGTTCGCGTCGATGCCGAAGATTTTGAAGAACGCGAAGATGACCGCCGGGGCAGCGGCGATGATTGCGCCGCCGATGATGGACATCTTGCCCTGGTCCACGTCGCCCCGCCGGATGGCGAAGCCGCCGTAGATGACACAGGCGATGCCAAGCACGAACCCGAACATCATGATTACGGCCAGACTGTTGCTAATGCCGGTCTTGAGCTCGGTGGAACTGAACGCCTGCGCCGAGGCGGACATCGTGTTGAGGACGAGGATAGCGGCGGCCACGAGGAGCGAGGGCAGCCGCGAACGGATTTTCTGGCCGAGGGGTTTGATTTGTTTGATGAGCTTCATACGGGTCTTGTGTTTGTTTTTCTTTCGCTGAACAGCGACTACTGCGCTGCCACGGTTCGCAGCTTGGAGGAAAGCGTCTGACGCCGGGTGTAGGAGCGACACAAGGTGCGGGGATGTCCTTGGTAGAGGTAGGCAATGAACAAAACACCAGACTCGAACAAGCTGACCAAACTCCAGGAACTCGACGTGTTGTTGCCGCGCGAAATCCGCGGGCAGTCCCACACGATTCCGCGCATCGTTTCCGCCGTTCGTCGTGGCGAACTCGGCATTACCAAGCCATCACGTCCACGCGGCAGCTTCCTGATGCTCGGGCCTACGGGCGTTGGAAAAACCGAAACGGTGGTCGTGGCAACCAATCATGTTTTCGGCGAAGGAAAGTTGTTCCGCTTCGACATGTCAGAATTTCAAAATCAGGAAGCACTGGGCCTTCTCCTCGGTGCGCGGCTCGGCGAGATCGGATACCTCGGCGGGGTGCGCGAGCGCGCCGCGGAAGGTTCGTTGCTTTTTGATGAAGCGGAGAAGGCGCACCCCCGTGTGCTCGACATTCTGTTGCAACTACTCGACGCCGCGCGACTCACGGTTGCGACCGGGCAAACGCTCGACTTCAGTGGGTTCTACGTGTGGCTCACTTCAAACATCGGCTCGGCGGAACTGATGAGCCTGCAACACTCGAACGAGGCGACTCTGGAGCGCCATGTCCTCACGCGGGCGCAACAGACTTTGCGCCCAGAAATCTTCGCGCGCGTAAATGAAAAGCTGGTATTCCATCGCCTGAGCTACGAGCACCAATTGGAGATTGCAGAGAAGTTCCTGTCGCGCGAGATCGATTTTCTCGCCGCTCGCGGTCACAAGCTCGAACTCGACAAGACCGCGCTGCCGTTCCTGGTGCGAAAGGGATTTCATCCGAAGCTCGGCGCGCGTCCGATGCGCGATGCCGTGGAAAAGCTCGTCGGTGACGCTGTGACGGAATGCCTGCTCGCGGGACGGGCCGCTTGCGGGATGCTCGCGCACGATGAAATGCGCGACTGCCTCGGTGTGTTCTGAACTCAGGCCAGCGAGAGGAACAGATGCGTCTCTCCAAAGTCAGCGTCCGGCTGGATCGCCCCAAGCCTTCGCTTTTCAAGCTGGGCGCAGACTTTGCGGACGGCCTTCCGCTTCGCGGGCGTTCCCGGCAAACGCACCAGCAAAGAGTCCGCGACCTGGTCGCCTGCCTTGTTGCAGTAAACGTCGGGCGCGATCACCTCGACAGCCCCGGCATCGTAGAGTGCCATCACGAATTTGGCGGCATCGCGCTCACGCTTAAGGCGACCAAGGGATCTCGCGGTGTTGTGTTCGCGCTGCCCTTGCAGCCATGTCAGCGCCTCGAAACGATTCGGCTTTGCCAGCATCACAGTGACGAAGACACGGTGAATGTGTTCCTCCGTCACCAGTTTCGCGGCCTTCACCATCATTCGGCCAAGCTTCGGCAACGCTTTGTCCTTCGCTGCCGCCGCGCGGTAATCCTCCGCGCTGACAACGCTGCCGCGCAGATAGATGTGGTCGGAAAGCAACGTGCCGTCGCTCAACCAACTCCGGCTTCGCCCGCAGAATTCACCGCGCAACGTGGAGATTTCCATTTGTCGGCGTCCGTTGTCGTGCCAGGCGTGCTGAATTCCCGTGCCGTGGACCATCTTGTATTTGCCGAGCAGGCGGCCGGATTCGCTCCACTGACGGCAGACACCATGCAGCAGCCCGTTCGCGTAGGATTCTTCGGAAGCGAGGCGACTATTTTTGTGCCAGACACGAGCAACGCCGTGCCTTTGGCCGTTTCGCAGAGGCAAGACTTCGCGGAGCTGACCGTTTCGATAAAAGAACTTTTGAATCGTGGTTCTCACATCACGCGTATGCACTTCCACCAACCAACGTGATTTCCTTCCCATTGAATACGAATCGAGCCCGGAAGGATAGCGGGAGTTGCACTGATTGCAGAGATTTCTCCGCTTCATGTCGTCCAGCGACGACAGACTCCCGCGATGAAATCCTAGAAGCAACATTTCCCGGCGGCGGCGGGCGGGTCAAGGTGGAGGCGGGGGCAGCCGGGGCGCACTACCTTGACGCGACCGACGCCGCCATACAATCGAACAGGGCTTCATCGCGTTGTCCGAGAACGAGCCGAATGGCTCGCAAAACATTTCCAAGCCGGTAATAATCAACCCGCAGTCACAGTTCCCATGAGCAAGCCCAGCAACAAGTCGAGAAGCCGGAAACCGGCCGCGCACAAACCGACCGACTACAACGAAGTCTTGGCTGGTGTAGTCGAACTGCTTGATGCGGCACGGCGCGCATCGGCCCGCGTGGTGAACTCGCTGATGACGGCGACCTATTGGGAGATCGGTCGGCGGATTGTGGAGCATGAGCAAGCAGGTGCGAAACGTGCGGAGTATGGAGAAGAATTGGTGCGGCGGATAGCGATGGACCTCACGACGAGGTTCGGTCGCGGTTTTGGGTTTTCACAACTCAAGACGATGCGCCAATTTTATCAGACGTTCCCGGATGCCCGCACATCGAAGCCGTTAATTCTTCGATCACCGATTGAAACATCTGGAATTGGCCAATCACTGATTGGCCAATCTGGAAATACGAAATCCTCTCTCACGCCAATTGGTCAATCAGTGATTGGCCAATTCAATCAGAGTCCTGGCGTCGAGTCTTCGCCTGCTCTTGAAAGTCTGGGCCAGATAGCCCGTGCGTTCCCGTTGCCGTGGACGCATTACGCCCGGCTTCTGCGAGTTCGCAGTGCGTTGGCCCGCGAGTTCTACGCGCGCGAGGCGCTGGTGGGCGGCTGGTCGGTGCGCCAGCTTGACCGGCAGATCAACTCGCAGTTCTACGAGCGGACGGCTCTGTCGAAGAATAAATCGGCGATGCTGCTCAAGGGCGAGAAACCCAAGCCGGATGATGCCGTTTCAGCCGACGAGGAAATCCGGAATCCGCTGGTGCTGGAATTCCTCAACCTGAAGGACGAATACTCGGAGAGCGATTTGGAGGAAGCGCTGATTCGACACCTCGAAACCTTCCTGCTGGAGCTTGGCGACGAGTTCGCCTTCGTCGCGAGGCAACGGCGGCTGCGCATCGGCCATGAATGGTTTCGGGTGGACCTGCTGTTCTTTCACCGCCGGCTGCGCTGTCTGGTCATCATTGACCTGAAGATTGGCGGACTCGTTCACGCCGACATCGGCCAGATGAACCTTTATTGCAACTTTGCGCGGGAGCACTGGATGCAACCCGGCGAGCATCCGCCGGTCGGCCTGATTCTTTGCACAGACAAGGATGACGCGCTCGCCCGCTACGCGATGGACGGCTTGAGAAGCAAAATGCTCGTTCGGGAATATCTGACCGCTCTGCCCAAGGAATCCGCCCTGGCTGCCGAAGTCGCCCGCACGCGGGAGATGTTGGAACGGCAGGCGCGAGTTCGCCGTGCGGCTCATGGGAAATCCCGTTGAGTCCTCGGCCTCCGGGGTCGTGCAATAGATAGCTCCAGACTGCGGGGACTTAAGTATCGCCTGATGCCGAGCGTTCACAGGTGTGAAATGCCACAAGGAATGATTTCGGATTATGAAGAAAGCGCTTGTGAGCCGCATCGTCTAGGCGCTTCTGATTCGAGGAGAAAGCGGGGCAAACGTAGCCCCAATTGGAGCGTTGAGCGAAGTAGATTACAAAATCGATGTGCTTGTCCTTCCACATATTCGGAACGTGGCGATTCTCATCTTGGGATTCGAGGGACTTGATTTGCAGTCTGTAGGACTTAGGGCCATCCGAGGCGATGAGGTCCACGGCGTGCGTCGCGTCAAGTAGCGGCGCAAAGACCTGCCAACCGCCATTCATCAGCCAAGTGGCAACGAGCAACTCGTAAGAATGATTCTTGTGTAATCTAGCGTGTGCATCCGTTAGTCCGGTCGTCCGCTTTGGCATACCAAATTATTGTCCGCAGCGTGAGAGAAGGGTGTCAATCGCATTGTGACTTCGGTAGTGGTACAAACTGTACTACTACCGTGACTTCAGCCCCATGGCGAGGCTTCGGTCTGCGGTCGGCGAGCGGGAAAGTGGAGCGCAGAGCGGAGAGGAGCGTCTAGTGAATCGCAGCCGGAGCGCAACGCCCGCCGCCGAGCCGCAGACGGAAGGCTGCCGCCCCTGCGGTCCTACACCATGCAAGCTCGTGACGAGCGCGCCGTTTGCGGAGTGGAGCGGGCGTCGTCGAGAGGGGGACGGGGCGGCGGGCAGCCCGTGCAGCGCAGCAAGCGGCGCGTTGGTCACGGCGAACATGCTTTGGTTAACACCACTTGAGCTTCTTCTACGCGCGTGAAACGCGAAGGAAACCGTGCCCAAAGATCTGTTCGACCTTGCGGAAAAGAACTTGAAACACCTTGCAGGCAGGACGGCTCTTTCACCGATCCACTCGTTTAATCATCTTGTCGGCCATCTCGTTAAAGAGAGCTTTGTATGAATCACTTTCTTCAGGCCATACCAACTGACATTGTAGTGAGAATCCCAGAGCTTTATCGCTGCTGTCCCCAAACCCCAAAGCAGACTTTCGTCCGGCAGACCGAGTCGTCGCACGCCGGCAATCAATCTTTCGTCCGTGTCGGGATGTCGATCCTCACGGACTTCTTTCGAAAGCATCAGCAACGACGCCAATCCAGCGATGATGCCGGTTGCTTCGGGCCGTTGGAAGTTTCCGTCCGCCGAGTATTTCGTCATCGTGTCGATCGCGTAAAAATCTGCCGCTGTTTCGTCCAGTTTTGAATCCATGGAAGAAACGTAAACGCCCAAATTATCTAAAGTGCAATGGCCGAGCGCTACGTGGGCAACTTCGTGACACAGCACGAACACCACAGCGGGAACGAACGCGCCGTTCGTCTGCTCAACGTGAGGGTCGTCCTGAGCGTCATAGAATTCAGGATTGGGAAGCGAGTCAATGTCCCAGCGCGAATAGTTGGTAATCAGCGAGGTCGCATATTCCAACAGCCGGTCTTGCACCATGCAAGCTCGTGACGAGCGCGCGGTTTGCGAAGTGGAACGGGCGTCGTCGAGAGGGGGACGGGGACGACGGATAGGCGGCAACGTGAGGAACGTCGTTTCGTTTTCCACGACGAGGATATTCTTGGCAGCGATGCTAATTCGGCAGGCTTCATCAAGCGGAATGGCAAAGTCAGCGAACGGCAGTTTTGACGGCCCGACAAGCTTTGGATCAAGTGCTCGAAATCGAATCAGCGGCTGCTTTTGTCGGAAACCGAATCGTGTTTCAAAAGTCGAGTCGTCTGCCCCGACACAGGCCGGAGCGGCGATGGGAAGAATTTCCCCCAAGATGCCGCGTTTATCCGTCACGCCTTCGACTGCAAGACCAACGACTGCTTCAGTGAAAGCGTCCCGCGCAATTGCTTCGTCCAGTGGGCCGCCCGGCGGACAGACCCAATCGGTAAGCCACGTGAGAGCGTCAGTCGCGGGCTTGCCGACTAAATTGCCCAACTCCAACTGTCGCAGTGTTTCTGCTGTGCCCTTTTCTTGAGCACCCTGATAGAAACCGTAAATCCGACCGGCTGCGCTTTTCGCAGAACCCATTCTGCTGGCTGCCCCACGGCTGCTTTCGCTTCTCGACCGACATCGGGGCGCGTGTCTTTCCTTTCCAGCCGCGCGCGGTGCGGCTCGTCATGGCGCTCTTGTCGAGGTTGCAGGAAATGCAGGCGGGCTTCAGGTTGTTCAAATTATCCGTCCCGCCTTTGGCACGCGGCACGGAATGGTCAACGTGCCATGCCCCTCGTTCGCCGCTCCGCCCGTGATTTTTCCGGGACAACTTCGAGTGGCAAAGGTGACAGTAGCCGCTCGTTTTGCGGTAAATGCGATCCAGTTGCTCTTTCAAGTAGCTCATGTTCTTCGAGTGTTGTTCTGCCCGTGACCGTCGAAACCGTCGTCCGGCTGCCAGCTATTCAATCCGGAGAATGTATGCCATGCGCCGCGCAAGAAATTAAGGACGATCACTGCGGACAATAGTTGTCCGCCTCGTGACTTGTGCGGGGACTCTGTTTAACATTTTCGCCATGAGCAATCCTCTCCACGAAGCGTTGCGGCGACAATCCAAACTCGCGTTCCGTCGCGTGCGTCCAGGCGCGGAGCTTATCAAGCGACTTCAGCTCTTGCCCGACAACCTGCGCAGCGACGAGAGCCTGCAGAGATTGAGTGCGTGGCTGGTCGTGCCGTTTTCCTTGTGGCCCGTTGACATCATCGGTTTGGCCGAGCATTTGATCGCGCTCGCGGAACAAGGAAAGCGACCCGCGAGCGAGTTCCAGGCATTGATCGCACTGCTCGGCAATCCGCCAACGGAGGAAACGTGCGACGTGATTTGCGAACATGAACATTTGGTGAAAGGCGGCAGCTACGAATCGCTCATCGAGGCCCAGCACAAGTTTGACGCAAAGGAGGCTCGGCTGCTGAAAGACCCGGCATTCCTGGCCGATTGGCAGTGGATCAAGAAGCACTTCGACATCACCAAGCATCAAAGCGATTCTGGCGTCATCCGCCGGAGGATGGTTTCCGAGCGCAACTTTCGCCCGGACAACTGGAATTTCTCGTGGCGATCCAAACGAGATCGTTTTGAGAACGTCTTCGATGCGTTCTGCCACAAGTGGACTCTCTACGGCATGGAACGAGACAAGCCCCTGCTCCAAAAGTTGAGCGTCAACATCACGCCCTACGGAACGATGATTGTCATCCCGCGTTACTGGAGCTTCGACTACAACCGGGACTTGAAATGGCGCTCCGTCACGAGACTGCATCACTCCCGCGACGTGCCGCGTCAGGGCGCGAAGCTCGAAGCGAACGAGTCAGCGCGTCGAGCACTTGCAGCGAAAGCCCGCCGCTTCATAGCCGAGGCAAAACGCCTGGGAATGAAAGGCGACGCGCGAGACTATTGGGTAATGGAGAAAGTCGGAATGTCGGATTCCGACCCAAGGCAACTGCGACGGCTTTTGAAAGTGAAGTAAGAGTTTGTCACTGGCTAGGAAACTCATAATGAGCCTGGCTTCGGTCTGCGGTCGGCGAGCGGGGAAAGTGGAGCGGAGGGCGAAGAGAAGCGTCTAGCGAATCGCAGCCGGAGCAAAACGATCCGCCGCCGAGCCGCAGACGGAAGCCCGCCGCTCCTGCGGCCCTGCACCATGCAAGCTCGTGACGAGCGCGCGGTTTGAGAAGCGGAGCGGGCGTCGTTGAGAGGGGGACGGGGCGACGGGCAGCCCGTGAAGCGAAGCAAACCGCGCGTTGGTCACGGCGGTCAAAAGAATCGTCGCCACCTGGAAAACCATTTTGCCATCGAACCATCAGATTCGAGCGGCGGCAGTGTTACGCGACGGAAACCGCATTCGCAATGGACGAGCACGCACTCGTGGTCGCGTAGGTTGCGGAGTTTGTGCGGCTTGATTTTGTGTTCCTCCGTTTCGGAATAGTTGCTGTTCGTCCTTCCGGCGCTGTATCCCCACGATCGTTTCACGACGCGCTTCTTGCCGAGGAAGTCGGCAGCTTGGACCGCATCCGCTTCGTCGGCGGCGCGGAAGATGAGGCGATTACGAAGATTCAGTGTCAGCACCTTGGCCTTGTCGTTACCCAGCGGAGGAACAAGCGAGGTTGTGCTTTGGGCAGCGGCGACAACCGTTGCGCCGGCTTCGCGGATCACGTCCACGCAGTTGTAGTCGCTCGTGCCATCCTCACTCGCGGTCATGAATCGCTGCGCTTCATCGGCCCAAAGGATCAGCACGTTGTCTTTCGCGCGGTCCGCCTTGGATTTGTCGAAGCGGCGCAGGGCGTGGTTGTAGTACAGCAGCTTCAGGAAGGTGTTCACGTACCGGCGCTCGGTCTGAAATTTTTGGGGCATCGTCGTCAGAATGATTTTGCCCTGGTCAATCGTGCTGAAATTGAACGTGCTCTCGCCGGTGCAAAACACCTCAGCCACTTCGGGCGTGAGGAAATACTGCAGGTAGTTGGCGATGGTTTCCCGCACGCCGCCAAGTTGTTCGTCGGGCTGGGTGAGGAAGCGATTCGCGAAGTGCGCGTAAACGGCCTCACGACGCGGAGTTTCGAGTAGTTCCTGAAGGTTCTCCATTTCTTCCTCCAGCAATTCCCGGTCGGACAGCAACTCAAACGCCCCCAGCAGCGTAACCGGGCGATTCAACTCAAAGAGCATTTCGAGCGCGTGGGCGATGTGCGTCTGCGCCTGGCTTTTGAAGAATCCCTTGTCGCCGCCCTGACCGAGACTGGTCGCGGTGTCCACGACGAATTTGGCGTAGGTGCTGAAGGGGATGCTGCGGTCGCCGGTCAGGTTGTATCGGTGCGGCGGCCTCCACTGCGCGTCCGTGTCATCGCTCTGAATTTGGAGATGAATCAGGTCGTGCTCGCGTCCGTAGTGCCGCGCCATTGCCGCGAGCGTTTCCCAATAGACGCCTTTCTCGTCAATGCACAGGCCGCCCCACGTCGGTTCGTGTCGGAAAACTTGATGCGCGAGCTGGTTGATGCCGGAACTCGTCTTGCCAGAACCGGTATCGCCCGTGATGAGCCAGCCGCGACAGAACTGATTGCGCTTCCACGTCAATCCGCCAAGGCGTGCCACGAATGCTCCCTTTCGCGGAGCAAACAAGAGCCATGCCGCCAGTAGTCCAAAAGCAATTCCGCTGATGAGGAAGACGTATTGAGGATTCCGCACAAGCAATTCCAAGTCTGGCGGAAAAGCGATCGGGCTGAACGGGATGAAATCGAGCTTCATGGCCATGCCCTCCCGATCAGGTAGCCGGCCAGCAGGCTGGCGAGGGCGGCGAAGAACGCAGCGGTGCGCGTGACTCGGGCTGCGAGGTGCGTTGAGGGCAGTTTCCTCAGCACATCCAGCAGAGCGGCAGACTGTGCCTGAAATGTCCGTGTTATCTCCGCGAGCTTGGTGATGTCCGCCCGGAACTGCTCGAACGACGGAATCTCGCGGCGGCGAAGTTCATCCCAGTGCCGCTGATGAATGCGGAACAATTCGACTAGCAACAGCACGGCATCGTCTTCGCGCAATTTGTGCCGCTCCCGCCATCTGGCGACGGCCTGCTCGAAGTCCTCGTCGAAGTCAGGTTGCTCGGTGTTGGGCATGACGATTACTTGGTGGGAATGAGCAAATCGGTGACGGTTTCAATCTCGGCATAAAGTTTCCGCTGCCATGTTTGCAGGCGCTGGCGGTCAAGAAGATTGAAGGCCGGACTCTTTGTGGCCGCAGTGATGGTCAGATTCTCTGCATTGAGGGCTTCAACCAGCCAATCTTGCAGGCGCGTCATGGCGATTTCCCGCCCACCGAGCTTGTCCTTGAGTTGCGCCCGGACTTCCGACGACTCGAACAAGGCGAAGCTGTCGCTGTGCGCCGCGTTGCGGACCACGACGTAGCTGCACTTCTTTCCAAACTGGTCGGCGAGCCGTTGAATTTGATCCACGCTGTCGGACTCGTGATTCACCGGCATCACGAGTGTGAGCGCCGCACCCATCGCAGCCAGAACGGCGGGCAGGTCAATCTCCGCGAAGTAATCAATGAAGAGGTCGGTTGAGGCCGCGCGGCAATCCATGACGACGAGATTGGACTTCTCCAGCGCGGCGAAGATGCCGTCGAGTTCGCGGCGATTGTCCAGATCGAGAAATCGCGTGTCGGGATGGAAGCGCTTCAACGTCGAATTCTCGTTGTCGCTGTCAATCGCGACATGGGCGATGCCCTTATCTTTCAGGAACTGGACTAAGTTCACGGCGAAGAAGCTTTTGCCGACACCGCCTTTGCCGTTGAGGATTAGATCGAGTCGTTTCATGTCGTTTGAGGTTTGAGCATCCGCACCTGTGCGATACGCGGGCCGCGACTGCGCACGGGCGCATCTTCACCGCTGCCATTGGCGGTCGGCTCAGCGGAAGACGGCACGTCCGCTGGCTGCTGCGAAGTGGCCTCGGCGGTGGACACGGCGGGGACAACGGGCCGTTTGCGTCCGGGACGCCGCCGTGGTCGAACGATTTCGCCAAGCACCTCATGGCAAAACACGGCGACGGCCGTCTTGCTCGTCGGCAGGCAGTGCTGCGTGAGCAATTCGGCAATCGCGCGATACGAGGCGCGCTTCTGCCTGAGCTCGGCGATGACTTCCTTGGCTGGAATCAAGTCCTGGAACTTTTCTGGACGGCGCGGCGTAAACTCCGCGACCGCCTGACGGACACTGGCGGGATCAAACGAGGCCATACGCGGGAATGATTTGGATGTGAACGGGGAATCGCGTCGGCGGAGAGGCAGACACGCGAATGCGTTGACGCGGACATGCCATTGCCAGTTGCGAGCCATGAACGTTTCCGGTCAGCGGCGTGGTCGAGAACGTGGATCTGCCGAGGTCATGGACTGCCGGTGGTCGTGATCTGGCCAATGCTGCTGCCTGTTCGCGGGTAGCCGAAGCCAATGCGAGTTCGTGTTCAAGGCCAGTTCCTTGCCGCGTCCGTGGGCGCGGACAGGACGCAATCGCGGACTGTTCGCGGACATGGACAACGCGCGGATGCGCCCTGTGCTTGGCCAAATCAGGTTCGCGGACAGGCTGTTGCCGTGGCCGCGAGCCGATGATGTTGCGCGGTTGTTCCGCGCTCACACCGCGACTCATTCGCGGACGCAAAATCCTTGTGGCAACAAGGGGTAAGGCTTGTCCTGTCTCAAACATGATGGGAAACACATTGCCTCCTTTGCTCCAGCATCTCATCGCGCCAGCTTTTCAATTGCGCGGTGGCGGCTTCAATGCGGCTGGTTTGTTCAATGGCGCTGACTTCGATGTGCCCGGCGTGGTGAGCGCCGGCTGACGATTCCGACAGTTGCATCGCGGAATGTTCGGCGTTGGAATTGAGACGTTCCCCGAGTTTGGTGAGGACTTCGATGGCGGTGCAGAATTGGGCGGTGGTGGGAGTTTGCATAATCAGATATGGATGCCGCGCCAGGATTTTCGGGCGGGCTTCTGCCGCCGTTTGGGTGTTAAAGGTGCAATCCAGAAGGCCT
Source organism: Limisphaerales bacterium (assembly GCA_022616725.1). Taxonomy (GTDB): domain Bacteria; phylum Verrucomicrobiota; class Verrucomicrobiia; order Limisphaerales; family JAKEEH01; genus JAKEEH01. The sequence continues at coordinate 11,528 of JAKEEH010000393.1, forward strand.
GGGGAATTTGTTCGGTCGTGACTGGATGTGCCCACGGAGACTCGAAGACGAGTTTGCCAGCGGCTTCCTCGGCGGCACTCTTGGACGGATCTTCAATGACCGTGCGGAGAGGATCACCCCAAAGGCGGGCATATTCGCGGTCGGTGTAATAAATGCCCCAGAGCTGTCCGTCGGCCTTCTCAGTTGTGCTCGTGCTCACGTAGGCAGTTCAGCACAAGCAACGGATGGGTGGATG
>JAKEEH010000394.1 GCA_022616725.1 Limisphaerales bacterium
GGAATGGCGCCTATCGCGGCCATGATCCCGAGCGCGATCGGCAGATCATAATGGCTGCCCTCCTTTGGAAGGTCGGCGGGCGCGAGATTGACGGTGATGCGCTTCGCGGGCATTGCGAGGCCCGAGGCATTCAGCGCGGCGCGGACTCTTTCTCGCGATTCAGCGACCGCCTTGTCGCCGAGACCGACGACGGTAAAAATGACGTTGCCATTGGCGATTTGCACCTGCACATCCACCGGGCGCGCTTCAATGCCTTCAAACGCAACTGTCGCGACTCTGACGACCATTGCAAGACCTCACTTTTCAGTTTGAGCCGAGCTTAAACGGGAAACAGTTTTTTGGCAAGAACAATAAGTGAACGCATTTCCGCGGCGCAGAAATGGAACTCCGCAGGGCACAATCCTCGCGAGTGACTTCATACGCTCGGGGTGAGTGTGGAGTTGATTTCAAAACCGCTGCGTCGAAAGGTTCGCGTCCAATTATCAGGGTGCTTTCAAGCGTATATTCCAAAACGATGACAATTATTCTGTTTCGCCCTAAATCAATAATGAGTAAAGTTTATCACCCATGATTTAATTGTATAAGTGCTAAGGCAATCTAAACTTATCAAACGCTGCATTGATCGTTTCATATTCTTGTCGCATCATGTTCATCGCCGGATGGTAGTTGTCCAAATGCCTCGGCATTATAGGAGCCGCGCCACAAGCGTCCAATAACGCGGGCGAGGCCGGGCACGTGTTTTTCCGGTCCCTACCCGCAAAGATGTAGCTTGGAGCGTGGGTGAGCCGGGCAGCAGAAGTCGTTTACATAACGGAGACGGACATGGCTACGGTCAATAACGCGGGAGCGGCCGCCATAGGAGTAACCGAAGGCAGTGGCGCGAGCCTAGTAATTCTGGTCGCTTTAATCATTCTATTCGGCGCGGCCGGGTATTTCACAGGCCGTCTGTACGGCAGGACGGGAATGATTGCCGTTGTTGCCGGGTTTGTCGCGACTGTCGTCGTACTCTATACGCTCGGCGGTCTGGGCTTCGGCTAAGTTTCCAGGACACTAGCGCGGCGTGCTTGGCGCGCCTCGCTAGTGAGGCCCTGTTCCCTTTCCCTGCCGCTCGTTTCCACTCCATTCGGTGCACCGGCTCCCAGCCGTCTAGGAGCTGCCCCGGCGCCAGCGGCAGGGAGGCGGCTCGGTTATAAGGCGGAAAGGCGAGCGCGTTACAAACTCCGCAGCTTGTCCCGGCGGAAAGTGACACGCGAGCCAGCTGGTTCGCCGGGGCGTCACATCATTTTCATGCGTGGCGCGGAAACCCCTTCCCGGAACAATTCTTAAGTGCTAGAGTCGCCGGAGCCTTGTCTGTGACGAGGCACGCACTGGGCATTCAGCCCTTGAGGGCTAGCCGGCGGTTAACCGCGTCTTTATCGTACACGGAACGTTTTCGAACCGGGCGCTGGCTGGCTGGTCACTAGATCGAAACGGCAATGGGAGGTTGACGATGGCTGTAGCTGAAGCTGCTGAAATTGTGAAAGAAATCGGGACAGGCCAGATAGATCGCGTTGAAGGGACTGGGGCGAGCCTCGTGATTCTGATCGCGATGCTCATTCTCTTTGGTGCGGCGGGGTATTTTACCGGCCGTCTGTACGGAAAAGTGGGAATATATACCTGTGTTGCCGGGTTCTTGGTCGTTGTATTCGGGTTATATTCCCTGGGCGGCCTAAGGTTAATGTAACCACTAATCGAATGGACTCTGCGTGGCGCGCCTGAGGCGTGTCACGCATCCCCTTGACTAGCCGGTTCGAGCGGCCAGGACTTTCCTCCTTAGCCCTAGCTCGAAGGGCGCGGAGTGCGTGGCGTCCGGGTTTGTACCGCGGGCTACGCGTCCACACCTCCAGCTGATACCGCTGCTGGTGCTGGGGTTTTACCCTTGACCCAGTGCGCCCCATGATGGAGTTCCGCACTGCGGCGTCCCCGTCCGGCCAGCGGGATCCTGGGAGCAGCGGCGTTACTTGTTCGCCGGGACGAACCTCAAAATCGCGGTGCCGCGGGGCATGCTGCGGCTTGGCCGTTATTCCGCCAATGGCTCGCCAGGCTGGCGCGCGGTGTACCGGCCGCTCGCGTCCTTCCGGCAGACCGCCGCTTCACCGGAGAGATAGAGGCCCTGCCGAATTCTATGTCATTGGCTCAGCCCGGAGGAGCGTTCTTGGCCTGCTAGCAGTGGCGGGCGGCGTCCAGACTGACGCAAGATAGATTCGTCAATGTTGAGTCCGCGCTGCCGTGTGTTTCTCAGCTCAGCGATCGGAGGAGCTGGCGGGCGTACACGCGCGACAGAGATCAACGTGGACGGAACTCAATGCTCAGACTCCTTCAAACCGTGGTGCCTTTCCGGCTAGCGCTGGCACCAGTTCTTCTGGCTTGCCTTTCACAGGGCAAGGCGGAGGCTGCAACTACGACCGCGAATTTTCAAAGCCAGATAACGATCGTCGCCGACTGTCAGATCCCCTCGACCAATACGCTCAACTTCGGTTCCAATGGAGCGCTGACCGCGAATGTCGATGCAACGACAACATTTTCCGTCCAGTGCACCAACACGACTCCCTACGATATTGGCCTGAACCAGGGCACCACGGCTGGCGGCACAACGGCGACCAGGCTCATGACGAGCGGCAGCGCCACCGTAAGCTACCAGATGTTCTCGGATGCGGCGCGGACCGTCAACTGGGGCAATACGGTAGGAACAGATACCGTTGCAGGAACCGGTAACGGCGCGGCGCAGTCCTACACCATCTTTGGCAGAGTCCCGGCGCAGACCACGCCTGCCTCCGGCCTCTACACGGATACAGTGACGATCACGGTCACTTTCTGAAAGCAACTCCGGCATTGGTGAGGATTGGCATGCGCCGCTATCTGGCAGGCATCACGGCGATGGGCGGATTACTGTGGCTGTCCGGGCCCTGTTTCGCGGGATCGCTTGGGATATCCCCGGTCATCGTTGATGTCGCCGCGCCGGGGGCCGCCGCGGCAATCACCGTACGCAATCTCGGCACCCAGCCCGCGAGCACGCAGCTGCGGATATTTCGCTGGCTGCAAGTGAACGGGAATGAGGAACTCGTTGAAACGCGGGATGTGGCCGTGAGCCCGCCCTTCGCCGCCATCGCCCCAAATAGCGAGCAGGTGCTGCGTGTCATCCGCACATCCAAGGAGCCTATTGCTGGAGAGGAGTCCTACAGGCTGCTCGTGGACGAACTCCCAGACCGCTCTCGAAAGACCTGGGGAACCGTGCGGATTGTCGTGCGCTCGTCGATCCCTGTTTTCTTTGGGCCCCCTGCGCAGAAGGCCGACCCGCTCCAGTGGTCCGTGGAGAAGCTTGCGAGAGGCCTGCGCCTGACGGCCGTCAACACCTCCGGCGGGCGTGTCCGGCTCTCCAACCTGCGTCTCAGCGACGATGGGGGAAAAACTCTTCACCTGAACAATGGTCTCGCGGGTTACGTCCTAGGCCGTTCGAGCAGAGTCTGGAGTCTCAGAGCTTCTACGCCAAATGCTTTGCCTTCCGGCAGCCGGATCATGATTACGGCAACTGGCAACCAAGGCCCCATCCATGGCGAGGCGATACTGCGGATGGGGAAGTAGGCCGTCACTTTGGAACGCTCTGCTGGCTCTTGGTCTGCTGTTAAGCACGGCGGGCGGTGCATCAGCAGGGCCGGACTCCAAACCCTTATGGCTCGAGGTCGTTCTAAATGGTTACGCAACGAAACTGGCCGCCCAGTTTTTTCTCGACTCCGGTTCCAAGCTTTCGATCGCCGCTTCGGAGCTCAAGGAGATCGGCCTTACGCCGCCCGAAACCAAAAGCGGCACGGAGCGAATCGAGCTTGATGCGATTCCCGGTCTTTCCTACCGCTACGATGCCCAGCGTCAACTCATTGAGATCGACGTGCCGCCTGCCGCCATGCTGAGGCGCACGATCTCGGCGCGCGGGGAAAGCGGCGCTCTGCCAAAGCCGCAGTCCTCGCTAGGCGCTGTTCTCAACTACGGGCTGCTCGGATCCTTATATGGCGAGAGTCTCGCGCCGCGATTGGCTTCCACCGGGGCCTCGGCGCAGCTTGACGGCCGCCTGTTCAGCGATTGGGGAACGCTTGAAAGTTCCGGCATCGTTGGAACAACGGCGTTCTCCCAATTCTCGATGATTCGGCTCGCCACAGCATGGAGCACGTCCGACCCGGAAACGCTGGTCACCTGGCGGGCGGGCGATACGATCTCTGGCGGGCTGCCCTGGACACGCCCAATCCGGATGGCTGGATTGCAGGTACAGCGCAACTTCGGGCTGCGGCCCGATCTTATCACAATGCCGCTGCCCTCCTTCTCGGCCGGCGCCGCGGTGCCGTCCACCGTCGACGTCTTCATGAATAATGTAAAGACCTATAGCCGCGACCTGCCCGCTGGGATGTTTACGATCACCGGCATGCCCGTCTTTGCCGGTCCCGGCATGGCGCGGATGGTCCTGACAGATGTGAGGGGACAGAACACGGAGACGACGGTCGGGTTCTTCGCTTCACCCCGCCTGCTCCGGAAAGGACTGTTTGATTTTTCCGCCGAGGCAGGGTTCGCCCGCCATTACTTCGGAACGGAATCAACCGCCTACGGCGCGCCTTTTCTCGCCTCCGGCACCGCCCGTTACGGTGTCAGCGACGCACTCACCCTTGAATCGCACGCTGAAGGCGGGGCAGGACTTGTGAATGCGGGGATGGGCTTTGTTTGCCCGCTCGCGGCGTTTGGCGCGCTCTCCTTGGCCGGCAGCCTCAGCCACTATAATGGCGCTCCCGGCAGCCAGTTCTATGGCGCCATTGATCTCAACCTTCTAGGATTTCCGCTCCGCGTGAGCAGCTTGCGCAACTTCGGCGCCTATAACGATATTGCCGGGGTGAGCGGGCAGCTCGCCTTGCGGTACGCGCCCATTTTCTACCTAGGCAACGCCAGGCCTGCAAAGGCCATCGACACGATTTCATTAGGCGTTCCCCTGCCATGGGACGGCGCGAGCCTCAATCTCGGCTACCTGCACTATGAAACAGCCGCAAATAACAAGAGCAGCATTTTGTACGCGAATTTGGCGCAACGCCTAACGGACCGCATCTCCGTTTTCGCGACAGGCAACGTCAGTCCCTACCAGGAGAATTATTTCGGCATGTTCGCTGGCGTTTCTGTTTCCCTGGGCGAACTGGGCTATGGCAGCGCTGGCCTTGCAAACGATCCCTCGGGGCTGAACTGGCGGGCGGATTTGGTCAAGCCTGCGAGCCTTGAACCCGGCAGCTTCGGCTGGAGGCTTCGCAAGGACCCGGGCGCCATCACGAACCGCTACGCATCGCTTTCCTATCGCGGTGAGAATGCCCGCACCGAGGTCAGCGCCTCGCAGTTTGGACAGGGAAAGGCGGCGACGGCCTATCTCGATGGAGCCGTGGCGCTTATGGGCGACGGCATCTTTTTCTCCAATCGCATCGATGACTCTTTTGCTGTTGTCGACACGGGCGCCCCGGATGTCGAGGTATTCTCCGAAAACCGCCGTGTTGGAAAGACTAACGCCAAGGGTAAACTGCTGGTCCCGGGCCTGCGCTCATACCAAAGCAACAAGATCTCCATCGATCCCGCCAACTTGCCGGTCAATGCCGAAATTCCAGCGACGAGTGCCGTAGCCGTGCCAGCGGACCGCAGCGGCGTTTTCGCCAACTTCAAGATAAGGACAAGCAGCACTTCGGCAATCGTGGTCTTCCGGTCCAGCGATGGGCGCTACCTCCCGGCCGGAGCGCGCGGCATCGTTGAGGCAACGAATGAGGAGTTCGTCGTTGGCTACGATGGGCGCGCGTTCATCCGCAATCTGTCGGACCAGAACGCCATCACCGTGGAGCTGGACGAGGGGAGCTGCACGGCCTCCTTCCCCTTCGCGCCGGTGCCCGATGAGCAGGTGCTAATCGAGGACGTAATTTGCCGATGAAATGCTTCTTACTCATTTGGTTCCGCCTGCTGGTGCTGCCGGCCGCCGTCCTGATGGCACCGCGCGCGCAGGCAAACCCCGTGTGCAGCTTCACGATATCGGATATCAATTTCGGCAATATCGACCTGACAACTAACAGCGTGTTCACCGCAACTGGCACGCTGACCGCGACCTGCTTCGAGGAAAACACAAATCAGACGGTGACCGTTTGTCCGAGCATTGGCGAGGGTACCGGAGGAGCCGGTTCCTCTGGAAGCGTGCGCTATATGCTCAACGGCGCAAACCAGCTACAATACAATCTCTACCAGGACGCGGCGATGACCCAAGTCTGGGGTTCCATGTACTGGGCATTCCCGCCGCAACCGCCGAGCTGGGTTTTTGCAAAGCCTGGCTTTACGGTCGTTGCGACCCGCACGATCTATGCGAGAATTCCGGCGGGTCAGACCGCGCTTCCAACAGCAACATATTCCTCGTCATTTAGCGGGATCAA
>JAKEEH010000395.1 GCA_022616725.1 Limisphaerales bacterium
CAATGATTCATTCTCTGTTCCTGGGCTGGACGGTCTTCACGGCGCATCATCCCGCGCTGTTCGTCGGCGGCTTTTTGTTCTTTCTCGCGTTTGCTTCGGCGACTGAGCATCACCAGAATCCGATCGTGCTCCGTCCGGCTCTTCTGGTGGGATTTTTCCTCGCCGGGCTCGTCGTTCATGGCGGCCTGCAGAGCTGGTGGATCGCCCCGGTGCTGGAAAGCATGGGCGAGACGGCGCTGTTCTTCGGCGCGGTGGTGCTGACCGCGTTCAATGACAACGCAGCGATCACCTACCTGGCGTCGCTTGTGCCGGGATTAACCGATGCGATGAAATATGCCGTGGTCGCGGGCGCCGTTACTGGCGGCGGACTGACCGTGATTGCAAACGCCCCTAATCCGGCTGGCCAGGCGATATTGTCCAAGTATTTTCCCGATGGCGTTTCTCCTTTGGCGCTGTTTCTCGGCGCCTTTATCCCCACGGCCGTGGCGACGCTGGCTTTCCTGCTGTTCCGTTAACCGGCGCAGCTTCCGCCATGAAGTAAGCCTTGGTATGTGCGTGGATTTCGGCCGTCGCGAGCAGTGTCTTTGTGTCAAACCATCGATACTCACCATGCTGGTCGGCGGGAAGCTGGTCGGGCAGATCAATCGAGTTCAGTTCGTGAGCGAGCACGATGTAATGAGTGCTGATGCCTGCCTGTTCGGCAAAATTAGTTGGGTAAAAATGTTCGAAAACACCCATAAATCGGGCGTTGTTGACGTTGAATTCGCGTCCCAACTCGGCAACACAGATGCGGCGAAAGGCGGCCTCGATCCGTTCGTCCTTGCAGATGCGCCCACCAGGAACGAACCAGCAGCCCTTCGCTGGCTCATTTGTCCGTTTGCCCAGGAGCACGGCTCCGTCCCTGCGCCGCACGATTAAGTCGATCGACACCAGCGGCGTGCGTTCCACAACCTCGAGGAATTCCTGCCGTCCCAGCCACATTAATCGCGGAAATTCTGAAATTGCAGCGCGACCGGGAAGTCGTGGGCCCGCACCGCGGCAATGACCGCCTGCAGGTCGTCTTTGCTTTTGCCGGAGACACGTATCTCTTCGGCCTGGATTTGCGTCGTCACCTTCAACTTCGACTCGCGGATGAAGCCCGTGATCTGTTTGGCCACCGTCGGTTCGATTCCTTGCTTGATTTTGATGATCTGGCGCGCATGTCCCAATGGAGAAATGTCTGGCTCAAGCTTTTCCACGTTCTTGAGGCTGATCTGGCGCTTGGCCAGTTTGCCCATGACAATTTCCTGCAGCGCCTTGATCTTAAACTGATCCTCGGCGGTAAGCTTGATCTCGTTTTTGTCCAGCGCGATCTCCGCTTTGCTGCCCTTGAAATCAAACCGATTGGCCAACTCCTTTTTGGCCTGATTGACGGCGTTCTCGATTTCCATCGAGTTCACTTGCGAGACGATGTCGAAACTTGGCATAAGCCAGATTAGCAGAAAAGGCGTGGACGACACGAGATTTCAATATTGCAGAACCGATGATGCGCTTGCCGTTGAACGCAACTGAGGCCACATTGACTGCGATCAAAGAAATCACCTTCACCGTCGAACCGTGCCCGAAACCGGGGGATTTGTCGCCCGTTGGGATGATTCGCTCGGCAAAGGCGGCATTACGACGCAGGGAGATTCCTTTGGGGGAACTCGACGCGATGATTGCAGACGCCGTGAATGGGTATTTTGAACCTTCTGAGCGTCCCCAGCGCGTTCGCTTGCACTTCCTCGAAGACCCTGTCGTTGCGCTGGCGTGAAGTTGCCTCGCGACGTCAACGGGGCGCAGGCCGCCAGGGCTTGGCAACGATTGGGCTTCGTCGTCAGGCGGCAAACGGGCTCTCATCTTGCACAACTGTGATGCGAAATTCTCCGAACGATTGGTTAGCTACCTGTTCGCGAGGACGCACTGAACCCACGCCTGATTGGCCAGGTACCACTCGACGGTTTCGCGGATCCCACGCTCAAATGTGTGCGCGGGCGCCCATCCCAATTCGCGTTCGACCTTCGAGGCGTCGATCGCATAGCGGCGGTCGTGCCCAGGGCGATCCTTGACAAAGGTGATGAGTTTGCGCGAATGGCCGCCAAATTGCGGCGCCAGTTCGTCGATGAGATCGCAGATCATTTCCACGATCCGGAGGTTCGCCCATTCGTTGTGTCCGCCGATATTGTAGGTCTCTCCAGTTTTCCCCCGGCTGAGCACCACCCATAGCGCTTCGGCGTGATCCCGCACGTAGAGCCAGTCGCGCACGTTCATTCCATCGCCATAGACCGGGATCGCTTTGCGCGCGAGCACGCTCTGGATCACTACTGGGATCAGCTTTTCCGGGAATTGGTACGGGCCGTAATTGTTCGAGCAATTCGTAATCACGGTGGGCAGCCCGTAAGTATGATGATACGCCCGCACGAGCATGTCGCTGGCGGCTTTGCTGGCCGAATACGGCGAGTTCGGCGCGTAGGGAGTGGTCTCAGTGAAATAACCCGTCGGCCCCAGGCTCCCGTACACCTCGTCCGTCGAGACATGATGAAATTTTTTGTCCGTGAAATCATCTCCCCACTGCGCTCGGCAAGCTTCCAGCAAATGAAACGTTCCCACGATATTCGTATGGATGAAATCGCCCGGGCCTGTGATCGAGCGGTCCACGTGTGACTCAGCGGCCAGATGCATCACGTGCGTTACCGCATGCCGTTGCACCACATCGAGCACCGCCATTTTGTCGCGCAAATCGACCTTCTCAAATACATACTTCGGGTGCGAACTGACGCCTGCGAGATTCTCCAGATGTCCCGCGTAGGTCAGGCAATCGAGATTGATCAGCCGCTGGATCTCAGGCCGGCCGATGATGTGATGAATCACATTCGAGCCAATAAAACCCGCCCCGCCTGTAATGAGTAAATTCATTTAACAACAAAGACGCGAAGCCGCAAAGAAAGACTGATTTATAAACTGAACTTGAACCGAAAATGCAACATCCACGGCCACGCGGGCGAGGTTCTCAATTTCCGCAGGAATCGTGGTTTTCTCTAACATCGCCAACTCTCTTCGCGCCTTTGCGTCTTTGCTGTTAACTCAATCGTTTCGTCTCAGCGACCGCGTTCAGCAAGTACTCCCGATACTCGCAATGCGGCATTCCCGCCGTCAGCGTCTCCATCTCTTGCAGCGTCAGGAACCCCCTGCGAAACGCCGCTTCCTCGGGGCACCCGATTTTGATGCCCTGCCGTTCTTCGATGGTCTGCACATAAGCCGACGCCGCATGCAGGCTGCTGCTGGTCCCGGCATCCAGCCACGCAAAGCCGCGGCTCAACCGATACACCCGCAATTGACCGCGGCCAAGGTATGCGACATTCAAGTCGGTGATCTCCAATTCGCCCCGCGCCGATGGCCTCAGCCCCTTCGCCATCGCGACCACGTTATTGTCATACAGGTACAGCCCGGGCACAGCGTAATTGCTCTTCGGCTGCTTCGGCTTTTCCTCGATCGAAATCGCTCTGCCATCATCATCGAACTCCACCACGCCGTAACGTTGCGGATCGTGGACGTGATAACCGAAAATCGTCGCTCCGCCTTTGAACTCCGCAAATGCTCTCTGGAAACTGTCGCCGCCGTAGAAAATGTTATCGCCCAGGATCAGCGTCACATCGTCGCGGCCGATAAAAGTCTCCGCGATCAAGAACGCCTGCGCGATTCCTGCGGGCTTCGGTTGCTCGCGATACTCGATCGAGATGCCCCATGACTTTCCATTTCCGAGCAACTGTTGAAATCGCGCCAGATCGTGCGGCGTCGAAATCAGACAAAACTCCCGGATCCCGCTTTCGATCAAAGTCGTCAACGGATAATACACCATCGGTTTGTCGTAAACCGGTTGGAGTTGCTTGCTGGCCACCAGCGTGAGCGGATAAAGACGCGACCCCGCGCCGCCCGCCAGGACGATGCCTTTCATTCCTGGATATAGTAGGAATCGACAGCGGACCTGCAAAGCGCAAACGGCATTTCACCAAGAAATGCCTCGCAAATGCACCGGGCACGGGCGCGCTCCGGAACTGCCCTTCGGACTTCCTCAAGCTGCTTTCAACTTTGAATTTTGGACTGCGGCCTGCTACGTTTTCCTTGCATGGGGAACGGATTTGGCTCGCGAGTGCGTAAACTTTACACGGCCGCCCATGAGTTCATCACCGAAAAGGGGATCGAAACTCACGAGGAGGCCAAGGCTTCCCGCGTGCACAGTTTTGCGCATTTCTGGCTCCTCGTTGTCAAAAGCTTCGGGCGCAATCGCTGTCCTTTGCGCGCCACGGCCCTGGCTTACACGACACTCCTCGCCCTCATCCCTTTGCTCGCCGTCAGCTTTGGCATCGTCTCCAGCCTGCTGAAAGAAAAGGGGCCGGCGGCCACTCAGCAACTCATCGGGCAAATCGTCGATGCCGCGGTGCCACAATTGAAGCTTGTTCAGCAGGAGCCTGGGAAACCATCCGCTCGCCAGGAAGCCGTCCAAAGGATTGAGGAGCTGATTAACAACGCTAATTCCAAGACTCTTGGCGTCACCGGCACGATTGGTTTGATCGCGGTTGCCATCCTTTTGCTGAGCACCATCGAAGGCACCTTCAATGACATTTGGGGCGTCACTCGCGGACGCAGTTGGTTGCGCCGTCTCGTTCAATATTGGACCATGATTTCCCTTGGGCCTATTGCGCTCTTTTTGCTGATTTACCTCGTCAGCACCAGTTACTCTGCCGCGATCGAAAACCTCCCGTTCATTGGCAAGTTCGTCATCAAAGCGCTCCCGTTTGTTCTCGTGAGCATCGGGTTCGCTGCCATTTACATGATGATGCCCAACACCCAGGTCAACTGGCGCGCTGCGCTGATGGGCGGCATCGTCGGTGGTTCGCTCTGGCTGCTGCTCAACATCTTCAACGCGGCGCACCTCAATAAAGTCATCAACATGAGCAAGATTTACGGCACCGCGCTGGGCGTCATACCGATCTTTCTCCTCGGCCTCTACTTCTCATGGTTGATCATGCTTTTTGGAGCGCAGGTTGCGTATGCATTTCAAAACCGCGACGTTTACCTGCAGGAGAAAAAGGCCGAAAGCGTCAACCAGCGCAACCGCGAATACGTTGCGCTGCGCGTTATGACTCTGCTCGCCCAACGCTTCGATGCCGGCCAAAGGCCGCCTACGGTTTTGGAGATCGCCGCCGAACTGGCCATTCCCAGCCGCCTGGTCGGTCGCGTATTGCAGCCACTCATGGATGCCAACCTGGTCCTCGAGGTTTCCGCGGACCAAAACCAAATTGCTTACACCCCCGCCCGGCCCACTGAAACGATCACCTGTTACGACGTGCTCCAAACTCTGCGCGCCGGCGGCGGCCAGGAACTCGAAACGCGCGACGAACCATGCCGCTCCGTCGTCTGTTCACAATTCGAGCGCATCGAAGATGCCGAACGTCGCGCTGCCAGCAGCGTAACTCTCAAAGACATTGTCCACCAGATCCCGACCGTCACCTCCGGTGGCGCGGAAGAAGAGCGCCGCCAGATCAAGTGGCGCCCAGCCTAGGCCACGCCGATCTTCCAATTGGCTCTTCTCGCGGACCTCTGATGCGTAAATTTTCAATTTTCAATTTCCGATTTTCAACCTTCAATTCCCCTTGAGACGGAACGGCGATTCAACGATTCAATTCAACGATTACGATTTAATTTAACGGTTCAACGAACCACAAAATGACCATCGGCCTCCCAAAGGAAATCAAAGAACAGGAATACCGGGTCGCCATGCCCCCATCCGCCGCCTACCAGCTCATCCAGCGCGGTCACCGCGTCATTGTCGAACGCGATGCGGGGGCGGGAGCAGGTTTTCCGGATTCAGATTACACCAGCGCGGGCGCGCAAATCGCCTCCGATCACAAGGCCGTCTTCGCCGAAGCCGATCTCATCATCAAAGTCAAGGAACCCCAGCCTTCGGAATATGTGTTGCTGCGCCCCGGCCAGATCCTCTTCACCTACTTGCACCTCGCCGCCAACCGATCCCTGACCGAAGCTCTGATGAAATCGGGCGTCACTGCCCTTGCCTACGAAACCGTCGAAGTCAATCGCCGCCTCCCCTTGCTCGAACCCATGAGCGAGATCGCCGGCCGCATGTCCGTCCTCGTGGGCGGTTACTTCCTGGCCAAACACTGCGGCGGCAGCGGCGTTCTCCTCGGCGGCGTGCCCGGCGTCTTGCCCGGACGCGTCGTCGTCCTCGGTGGCGGCGCCTCCGGCATCAACGCTGCCCGCATGGCCACGGGGCTCGGCTGCGACGTTACCATCCTTGAGGTGGACCTGGAACGGATGCGCTTCCTCGATATCACCCTCCACAGCGCCCACACCCTTTATTCCAACGAATCCCATTTGATGGAGCTGCTCCCTTCGGTCGATGTCCTGATCGGCGCTGTCCTTGTTCCCGGCGCAAAAGCTCCGCGCCTCATCCGCCGTGAAATGCTTCGCCGCATGCGTCCCGGAAGCGTGCTCGTCGATATCGCCATCGACCAGGGCGGCTGCGCCGAAACTTCCCGGCCCACGACCCATCAAAACCCCATTTTCGTCGAGGAAGGCGTCTCCCATTACTGCGTCGCCAACATGCCCGCCGCCTTCGCCCGCACCGCCACCCAGGCCCTGACCAATGTCACCCACCGCTACATCGAACTGCTCGCCGATTGCGGCCTCGCCGAAGCCTGCCAGCGCCAACCCGCCCTGGTCGGCGGCATCAACGTCATGGGTGGCAAACTCACCTGCCAGGCCGTCGCTCAAGCCCACGGCATGGCCTTCTCGCCTCCGCCCATTTAAGCCGAATGGCGATCTCTTATGGTAAGCGGCTTGATGCCGCAGCTCATATTGGCCTCAGGACCTGTTTGTTTGACAGGACGCGAGATGGAGCGCAGTAGCGGTGTTGCCCGGTCAAGATCCACTTCCGCAGCGCCGGTCCACCGCTAACCAACACGAAAGCAACAACTGTCGCAAACGCCGATATCGCCGCTGGAGACAGCCAGTTAACACGGCGCAGAAGAGTCGCTCCAACGATCGCTAGCAGGATGGCCGCCAATGGCGTGACGAACACCTGATCGAACCCTGGGACGATAAGGCGTCCGGCCGCGAGTCGTCCCCACACGTTGAAGGGGGGTGCGAGGCGATTTACAATAGATCGCCAGCCGAAAGATTGCCCCAAATATAGCCGCAACAAGAATCATCTCCGGCGGCAACGCGGCTTGCGCGCGAATGAGGATGCAAAATATGCACCAGCCAAGGATCAGGCTTACCGTCCATGTCGTCTTGAGCGAAATTGACCGGCTTTCGAGTTTTGGAGCAAGCACCGCGAAAGGCCATCCTGCGCGCGCCGGTAGCTGACTCGGCACGGCTTGAATATTCGTCTGCCAAATCGACTTCGGTTTCGACCACGGCTGAGGAGAGTCAGATAAGAATTCCCATGGAAAAGCTCTGAGGCTTTGCAGGTGTCCGCGCCAAATCACAACGACAAACGCCGCCATCAACAGCAGCCTTTGCCAGCCTTGCAACGGCAGAATCATTGCAGGCCACAAAAATCCGAAAATCGCGCAGGCAGCCCGGCGCCGCGTGCCGATCAGGATAATTGTAAACCCCGCAAAATAGAACAGAACGAACGCTATTGCCGGCCAGAGCGGATTCACATGCGCGTGCCATTTGGCGATGGCAAGAACGGTCCCTACAACGACTGCATCTTGCCACACCAGGTGCAGTGGCCCTAACGGCAGCGGCTTGTCCGCTGTCCAAGGCGATAGCTTCAACCACGCTGCGTAAGCCGGGTTGCAGGCCGGATGAAATCGCCACAGGCGGTAGGCAGCGTACGCAGCCGCGCTAAGCATGAGAATGAACTTCTTGAATTCGGCAATGTCTGGAACGCGCGACAGTTCTCCGAATGGCACTGCCAGCATCAATTCGATCGCCAAAATCGCCGCATTAAACCCGCCATAAAGTAAAATGAAACCAATGACGAGAAGGCCCGGCGGCCAAACGGCATTCGAGTGCAGCGCGACCAGCCGTTTCATACTTTAGGACGATTAAAGTAACTCTCGATGTGTTCGAGTGTCTCGGGATTCACCAATTCCTCGAACACCTCCAACAACGAACCCGAACCGCTCGTTTGCGCGCGCAATCGTTCCATCGTGTCACACGCCACCAGGCGATTGCTGCCTAGAATGGCAATCCGATGAGCAAGATTCTCGACGATCTCCGGCACCTGTGACGCCAGTACGACCGTGACATCCGCGCAATCCGCCAGATGCTTCAGCAAGCGGCTAAGCGCCAGGATCGCCGATGCATCCAGTCCGCCCGTGAATGGTTCGTCAAGAATCAGGATGGGGGCTTCGGACACCAGCACCCCGCAAATCGCTATCTTTTTCTTTTGCCCATTGGAGTAGGTGCGGATCGGAGCGTCCCCTTTGTCGGAGAGTTGAAACAATTCCAGCACGCGCGGGATGTGGTCCATGAAGCGATCCGGGTCGATGTCATATAATTCTCCGATCGCCAGCAACCACTCCCGTCCCGTCATGAACTCTGGCAACCATGGATGATCTGGCAAAAAACCGACCTGGCGCCGAATCTGAAGCTCGATTTCCTCTCTCTCGCGGCGTCGCAAACCATTGACCTCAACGTATCCCTTGGCCGGCGCGATCAGTCCGGCAATGATGCCAAGCAGCGTGCTCTTTCCGACGCCGTTAGGGCCCATAACCACTAGCAACTCTCCAGCCCTCACCTCGAGATTGATATGGCTCAAAACCGGCCTTACGCCGTAATGATGACTGACGTCGATTACCTTGATCATGGCATGCCGTTCACGCTCGATTACGCGAACACTCTACTGTTCAGCGACAACCAGTCCACGAAAACAGCATCAGCGCCACTACAACGATGCCTTCGGTTTGTAATCCGATCCATGCCCGGGGTCATGTGGGCATGTCATGTCGAATGCAAATAACGTCGTCAGAGTTCCGCATTTATGCGGCCCGTTTTCCTCCTTCCAGAATTGCGCTCGATTACGTAAGACTGCGCCCTGCCCAAAGGGACGAGGGCACTTCGCCACGAATGCACACGAAGGGACACAAATATGACAAGCTGGAAAGCACCTCAATCCCTCGTCTCGGATCGGATTTTGGCTAAATGAATTGTTTGGATGGTGTTGGTCGCTTCTTCTCTCACCCGGATGTTGGAATCGTTCAGAGCGTTCGCGGCTTTCCGCCGAAAAGAGTCCAAAGCCTCGACGGCCCTATTACGAAAGTTCGCGTCGGTGTTTGTTTTTTCAAGCCTGCGCACGAGCGCGGGTACGACCAGTTCGGGGCGAACCCGCAGATGGCTAAGAGCGTATGCGGCCCAACATTGCACTCCCCGGTCCTCCAAAAAGGTGATGAGCTCCGTGACGACAACGTTAGTGTAAGGGCCGAGATCTCTGCTGAGGCCCAGAGCAATAACTGCCAGGCCGCGCCGTGGGTGGAAACGGTCACGGGCGACGGTGATGAGAGCCGGAACACCATTCGATCCGATGTCCCATAGGGCCTCGAGTGCCAGCTCAGCTACGTTGGCATTCTTTCGATCCGCCGCGAGTCTGGCGAGTTCGGGAACAACGGGGCTGGCCTGGCTTCCGAGTGCATGGAAGGCCCACGCACTCAGATCGGAGCGCCGCGGAGGACGATAGCCCTTCCTGGCCCATTTTGGCTGGAAGAGGCGCGGTAGTTTCCGTGCAATCGGGCGGAGCGAGGTGTGATGCTTCGGCTCCGGATTACGTATCCAGTGCAAAAGAAAAGGAAGTGCGTTCGTGCCGATACTTTGAAGGGCCTTCGTCGCCTGTTCACCTTTGTCTTTCTCGTAGGCCTCGATCCAATGGCTCAGCGAACGGCCCTCGTAACGTGGCTCCAGGTCATTCAGCGAGAGAGAATAAACGACTGCGGCGACCACCAGGACGAGAGCCATTATTATCAGCCGCATTTTTCCGCTCCAAGGGTGTAACGCTCCGACGGGGCTTTTTCGTCGCAAGAAATTGCCCCGCCCAGTAGGGGGAGCACCCCTGATGGGTGGCCCAATTACGCCTTAATAATAATCAGGAAACCGGCTGCAATCACCAGGACGACGAAAATCACGCCGATACAGGCGGTCGCCTCCGCTGTCAGATAAATTTGTTGGCCGCGTCGATGGAACGTGCCTCCCCACTTCAGTTTGCGGCGCGGGGTATCTGCGGTCATCCGGTCGCACTTAAGACGACCGAATGAGAAGACCGGCACAACAACGCACCCGGTAAAGTAGCCGACAATATAGAAGACAAACTCCAGAATCACCCGAAGGACAATCTCTCCCATCATGCTTGCTGGCATGGCGCGCGCAGAAGATAGTCGACTGCAAGGCGAAAGTCCAGAAAGCTCGCCAGTTTGTCCAGTTTGTTCAACGCTCTCATCTTCAGCCCTCTTAAGAAACTCCCGATGGAAACCTTGCAGCCGCACCCTTGGGCATTGATTCCTTCAAGCAACTGTGCGCCGCTTCTCCCTCTCCCTCAGGAGAGGGCGGGGTGAGGGCGACTGATTTTCGTATGTTCTTTGGGTCAGCCGGAGTTTCTTCGTTTCTTCCACCCTCAGCGCCCCCTCGGGCGTCCTTGCTTCAACTCTTCATCCTCTGCCCATTTAACTCTTTTAATTTAACCATTTAACTGTCCGTCCCTGTCGTCGCAAATGCCTTATCACGAGGCATTTACGACTCGCGAGCGCTCTATCTTGTCGTTCTTTACGAAATGGCTTCAAACCTTGTCAACCACCATTTCGGACTCTTTTGGCACGTATAGGCACATTAAAACGCCTCTCTCCCGCCGGACCGCCAAAAACCCATGGTATAATATAGGCGTGAAAAATAGAAATATATTATATATAACGTGGGAGAGCAAAAGTGGACAAAAATGGACATTTCCGGACGAAAACAGGGGTCCTCAAAACTGACTAAAACTGACCAGAATTGACCGAAAATGCCAGGGACCTCCGCGCAACCAACGGTGAGCAAACGCTGTCATGTAGCGATGGCATCCCCCGCCTGTGGGTTCCAGCGGCTGCGCCCGCCAAAACCCATCCAAAATCCATCCATTTCCCATCCGAAAAGAGCGACGCGCCATGAGATTATCCGCGAAAACGCACATCGTCGACCCGCGCCTGTCACGTGAAAAATGATAAGTTGCGTTTGAATGAACCGCTTTACGGGCGTGCCGCCGTCTCGGGCAAGACCACGATCCGATAGAATCGACTTGCATGCCCGGCGCCACCGGGA
>JAKEEH010000396.1 GCA_022616725.1 Limisphaerales bacterium
AACCCGCGAAAACTCCTTTCGGCTAAATCTTTCCCTGAACCCTCTCAGGTTCAGAGATTCAATGCGCGAAATGTTTCGGGGGAATCTCTCTCTGGGGGAGAAGGCCAGGGTGAGGGCGACTGATTTCATGCGTTGGTTCAATCCGGAAGTTGCAACCGAGACGGCTGCGCTCTCCATTCTTGCTGCGCCTAAGCAGTGCTCTGTTGCGATTCGCCCCTATACGCTTCGGCGAGCAGCGTAATCGGGTGAACGACGCGAAACTCAGCCCCTTCGGCGCGCAAACCATTCTGGATTTGGAGAAGGCAGCCGGGGTTGCCGGTGGCGACGGTTCTGGCGGCCGTCGATTTGATGTGCGCCACTTTGCGCTTCAGGAGGTCGCCGGCCATTTCAGGCTGGATGAGATTGTAAATACCGGCGCTGCCGCAGCACCAGGTGCTTTCGGGCAGTTCGACGAGGTTCAGATTGGGAATCGCACGAAGGATGGCGCGAGGCTGGGCGGTGATCTTTTGCCCGTGGCAGAGGTGACACGCTTCGTGGTAGGTGACGGTTTGTGGCGCTCCGGCATTGGATGGCGGTTTGATGCCGATTTCCACGAGCCATTCGTGGATGTCTTTCACCTTTTCGTCCCAAAGGCGCGCACGCTTTGCGTAAACGGGATCGTCTTCGAGGAGCTTGGCGTAATGCTTCAGGTGCGACCCACAGCCAGCGGCATTGCTGATAATGGCATCAAACTGTTCGGGAGGGAATTGATCGATCTGTTTGCGGGCCAGTTGCTGTGCGAGTTCCCACTCCCCGTTGTGAGCGTGGAGCGAACCGCAGCAGAGTTGGTCGGGAGGAGTGACAACTTCACAGCCATTCCAGGAAAGCACCTCGGCCGTATCGCGATTGACATCCGAAAAGATCAGGTCCTGCGCGCAACCCGTGAGCAGCGCGACATGAAAACGTTTTTCTCCGCGGGCGGGAAGGACGGGGGGAATCAGGTCGGCAGAAAACTTCGGCTGGACCGTGGGGGTCATGGCCTCGAGTTCGCGCAGGCGCTTCGGGAGCAGGCGCAACAGACCGGACCTGCGCACGAATGTTTGCAAACCGAGCTGCTGGTAAAGCCGGAGGATGCGCCCCAGCAACTGCAACCGGCTGAGGTCCATAAAAAGCCAGCGCAACGTAAAGCCCCGGAGCAAGCTGCGCTTCGACGAATCCAACGCGCCGCTCTGCTCCGCTTCGGCTCGGGCGTGCTCGAACAGTTCGGCGTAGTTCACGCCGGCTGGACAAGCGGTCACACAAGCGAGACAACCGAGGCAAAAATACATTTCGTCCGCAAAGGCTTGCGTCGGCTCAAGGCGGTCGTCGGCGATGGCGCGCATCAGGGCGATGCGCCCGCGCGGACTGTTGCGCTCGAGCTTCGTCGCGTCATAGGTGGGGCATGTGGGCAAGCACATCCCGCAGTGCATGCATTGCTGCACGACGGAGTAGTCAAGGTTTTTGAGATGTGATCCGGCTGCCGGCACCTAATTCTGACCAAACTAAACGATTGGGCGGCCGCGGGCAACCTGTTCGGAATCGTCAATGTCGTGAATCCGCTATTGTGCAATGAGAGTGGCCTCGCGGATGGAAAACGCGTCATCGCCGGAAAAGACCATCCAAAATGTGAGGCCGTCGGCGCTGATCCATTTCGCCGGAATGCTCTGTGTTTCGCCCGGGCCAACGTCCCAATCTTCGGTGAAGAAAACGGTCGTCCACGGTCCCCAGGGTTCGGGCGCGTCATAGATGCCAAAACCGCCACGAAAACGCGAGTCGCCACCGGGCAGGGTTTGGCACCAGAGGTAACGCTTTAGGCCCGCATTGTAACTGATACCGGAGCGATAGCATTTGGCGCGATGTTCGAAGACCGTGCCGCGCTGGGCGATGTCGCGGGTCCAAACGGGTTGGCCGCGCGAATCGACGCGCTGAAGAAATTCGTAAGCAGAGCTTTCGCGCAGGCGTCGTCGCGGAGCGCGTGCCAGGACCATTCGGTCCGCCGGCTCGTAGGCGGAATCCGCGTCGTGAGAATAGACGTAAACGAAATCGTCGCGCGCGCCGGAATAGTTGCGCCCGAAATTCAGGAATGTCGGGTTGCCGAAGCTATTCGTGAGGCGCCAGTCCGCCCAGGTCCAGGTCGCGCCGTGATCAGATGACCACGCCAGGCGCGAGTTATCGCAATTGCGCGCCCACATATACAGGATGCTGTCAACGCAAAGCATGCCGCTGGCCTTGACGCCGCGCGGGCCATCGCCGCTCTGCTCCAGAGTTGCCGCGCGCAGATTTGTTGCCTTCAGGCCATGGGGATCGCCCTCAATTCTCGCCAGGCCCAAGCTGAGCTTTTCCGGCGCGAATGGAGCGAAGCCTTTGCCGTCGCCATAGGCGGTGTATAGACTGCCATCGTTCGCCCACGTGATCGGCCAGTTGTCGCTTCCCGGCGCATGACGCAGAATCCGTTCCTTTGGCGCCCAAATCACTTGTTTGATGACAGGACTGGCCGGATAAGGCGCGGCAGATGATTTTAACTGCGGCGCCGCTGAGTGATCATTTACGGCCGAACTGACGAGTTTAAAGAATCCAGCGACACGCCGGCCCCATTCCTCGGGTTTATCCCCGCCGGGCAATTGAGAAGCCTTTGAACCGAGGCCCAGGCGGACGGCGACGATATCGAGACTGGGACAAACAACGACGAAACTGTCCCCAAGGCCGAATGCCCAGTAGGCGTCCAGAGGGATTTCCGGGTAAGTGCCTCGGCGATTGCTGCCCCAATAAAATCCATAATAAGGCACAAAGGCCGGCAAATCAGTTGGACGAGTCGCCAGGCGAATGAACTCTTTCGAAAGAATGCGCTTCCCGTTCCACTCGCCTTCGCGCAGATAAAGGTAACCGATGCGGGCGAGGGTTCGATGAGTAATTGTAATCCCACTGGCGAATTCGCGGCTGGCGAGACCGGCGATGGACCGGGGACGAAAGGAATTGTTGCGCCACGCCCACTCGTCCGCAGGCGCGCCGATCGGCTCCATCACGCGCCGCCGGAGAACATCCCGTAAATCCTCGCCAAAGCGCAGCGTGAGCAGTTCGGCGAGCATATTGGACGTGTCATTGCTGTATTCGCCGCCGCTGCCGGGGCGACGCACGAGTTTCGGCGGGCGGCCGTCATCGAAACCTGCCGTCATCGTGGCAAGCTGATGGATCGTAATGTCGTCAAGCCAGCCGCTGGCAGCGTTTTCCGGATTCTCTGCGCCGATTTGCGGATAATGCTTTTGCGCCACATCGTCCAGAAGCACCAGGCGGTCGTCGATGGCCAGACCAAGGACCGTGGCGCCCAC
>JAKEEH010000397.1 GCA_022616725.1 Limisphaerales bacterium
CGGACCGGCCCGACGAACAGCGCCATCACCGTAACAATTGGCGTGATTCCCGGCGGCACTGCCGCGCCCGGAGAATTCACTCTCCCGAGCGGACCGGTGCAGATCCCCCCCGGCAAAAGCACTCAAACCGTGCCGATCAGCATCACCGACGACCTGGAGGAGGATGGCGACAAAACGGCAATTCTGGCCTTGACCGAACTCAGCGGCGGGGCCGTGGTCGGGAACATCTCCACCGCGCAACTGTTGATCACGGACAACGAGAGCGGGCAGGCGGCGTGGCTGACTTTCGGGCTGGATCGCATCCCGTTGTTGCGTCGCACCGTTTTGCACATCCCGCTCTGGCAATACATCGCGTCGCTGATTTACATCTTCCTGGCGTTTTACCTCTCGAAGTTGATCGACTACTGGATGCGCGGGCGGGTGAAACGGTGGGCCGGGCGCACGCGGACGTCCTTCGACGACATTTTGCTCGAACTGATGGGACGGCCCGTGCGGATTATTGTTTTCGTGGTGCTACTGCACGTCGGCCTGCGAATTTTTTCATGGCCGCAATGGTTTGCGGACTTTCTCTCCAAGGCGTTGAAAATCATCGTCGCGGTTTCGCTGACCTATGCGGCGTTGAGATTCGTCGATGTGCTGAGCGGCTACTGGAAGCGGCGGGCGTCGGCGGAAGAAGATCGGTCATTCGCGGAGCAACTGCTGCCAATCATCCGCAAGAGCCTGAAAGCCTTTGCCGTAGTGGTGGCGGTGTTGCTGACCTTGCAAAATCTTGGTCTGAACATCACCAGTCTGATCACCTCACTGGGCATTGGCGGGCTTGCCCTGGCGCTGGCCGCGCAGGATACCCTGGCCAATTTCTTTGGCGCCATTGTCATTCTAGTGGACAAGCCATTTCGCATCGGCGATATCGTGCGGCTCGAACCCATCGAGGGAACGGTGGAATCCATTGGTTTTCGCAGTACGCGCGTGCGCACCGCCGACGGGCACCTCGTAGCCATCCCCAACAAGACCGTCGGCAATTCGATTGTGACCAACAAGACGCGCTAGGGCTGCTTGACAATGACGAAGCTCTAATTCCTAATGACGAAAGAAGCCCGAATGTTCGCCACCCGAATTCGTCATTAGTCATTAGTGCTTCGTCATTCCGCGCGCGTCCAAGCACGACCAAGGTTCGGCTGTTTGCCCAGCCTGGCAGGGTCAGAGATCCTGCAGCGGGGTGACGAGACGGTAGTAGCGGCGCGGTTGCGCAGCGGGGTCGGCGATGAGCTCAAGCCGGTTCGTCGGGCGAACCAATACGTTGGATAAGACCAGCCATTCGCCAATGCCCAGCTCGTCGTTATACTGCACGGAATAGCTTCGGTTGGAGACGGCGGTGAACTGGATGATGGTCGGACTGCTTGTGGAGAATTGCTCGACGCGGAAGTAACTCTGGTCATCTTTGGGATCTGTTCCAGCGCGGAATTCGTCCGCATT
The DNA here is from genome assembly GCA_022616725.1 of Limisphaerales bacterium. GTDB lineage: Bacteria > Verrucomicrobiota > Verrucomicrobiia > Limisphaerales > JAKEEH01 > JAKEEH01. The sequence continues at coordinate 1,474 of JAKEEH010000397.1, forward strand.
GCTGGCTCCGTCGCCGTCAAAATCCATCGCTCCATCTGACCCATTGTTGGGAAGAAATCCAAATTCAGTTTCCCAGGCATCGGGCGCGCCATCGTTGTCTGCGTCGGCCAGGACTGTCAGAACGGCCCCCAGGCTCAGGGCGCCAGGGCTCGGGTTGCCGGCGTTGGTAATAATGACCGTGTAATTGCCTGCCTGGTTGGTCTGCACGTTGGGCAGGGTCAAAATGCGCGGTCCAAAGCCTTGATTGGTCGTGCGGACGTTAACGCCATTGCGGCGCCAGCGGAAGCCCATCGGCTCGGACCCGACCGCTCGGATACCGATTGAGACGGTGTCGCCCACCACGGCGACCACGCTTTGCGGCTGTTGGATGATCGTGGGCGAAATGACGACCCGGAGAGTGGCATTGCTGCTCAGAACAGGACGCACCGCGTCGGTGACGATGACATCGTAAGTACCGACCTCGGCCAGGGTGACGTTGGACACGATCAGGAAGTTGTTAGTCGCGCCGGCAATCGCATTGCTGTTGTATCGCCATTGATAGGTGATGGGAGTGCTGCTGGCCGCGAAGACGTAGAACGCCGCGTTGGTGAAGGTCTGCCCGAAGGTCGCCGCGTTGGTGGACCCGCGCAAGACGACATTGGTGGGTTGCTGGGTGATCTGCGCCGGAATCCGCACGGTGAGATTCGCCGGCTCGCTGGTGACGTAACCGGCGCCGTTAAACACGATCACCGAGTATGGCCCCTCATCGACGGGCCTGAGCGGCGAGAGGTGAAGGGTTGGCTGAGTCGCGCCCGCAATGATGTTGCTGCGGAAGAACCATTGATAAGCCAATGGGGGCGGCCCCGATGCCTGAACAGTAAAGGTGGCATCGAACCCGGCGACGCCGATCTGATCCGTGGGCTGCACATCGATCACGGGCAGTTCCCCGCCTGGATACGGGCCATTGGCCGTCGGCACAACGGCCGTCCAATTGACCGCATCATTTCCATATACATTGACATCGACACGTTGTATGGAAGGCCCGATGCCATCCGCAATCGGCGGCCACGGCAGCGTGTCCGAGTATTCGATTTCCTCAACCAGGACGTAAGGGACGCTGCCGCCATCCGGAGCGTCCGGCTTGTAAAGCTCAATCCGATCACTGCTGTTATCGAGCTGCCCGGAGTACGGGCCATAGAGCGGGACGTTGGCAGACATATTGTATTTCGCTCGGAACGAGGCGGCGCGCGGCGGGTCCAGCGGATGGAAGCCGACCAGGATTGCGTAGCCGCCGGCAGGGACCGTCACGTTCGGCGGAAAATCAAAGTCGATGCCGCCGCGCACCCGCCATGTGTTGGTCGTGTTGAACAACGGCACGGGGCTGGCCGTAATGTTGTGCAGCTCGACGAACTCGTGGTCGTCATTATCGCGGCCACCGGGAAGATCCGGCGGATGGTACATGATCTCGCTGATCACAATGGGCCCGACCTTCGGGAGCGCGTTTTGGGCATTTGTCGTCCGCGCGCTTTGCGCGACAAAATGCACTGCGCCAGTGCTCGTTGTGTAGCGGCCAAACGATACCCCCGTTTCCGCGGCGCCAAACGAATACCCGTGGAAATACCCGGTAAGATTCGTTCCATTGCCCGAAAAGACAAATGCTTCGTCTCCGGCGGAGCTGAAGGAAAACGCCACCGGCGCTGGAACATTGAAGTCAGTCTCAGTAAAAACACGGTAGCCGCCGGCGGCGATCATTGTGCCGTCCGGGATACGGAATTTTTTCCCGAACTCGAAATCATCCGAGATGAACCAGCCGCCAATATTTACGTCGCTCGCCGTCGGGTTGTAGAGCTCGATATAATCGACGGCGGGAAGATCGCTGTGCGTAAACACCTCATTGACGATGATCCCGGCGACCGTTGGCTGAGGCGTGTCCGTGCCGCCGGGCGAGCCGTTGTCCTGCCCGCTCGGGCGCCAGCTTTCCTTGAGGTCCCAGGTCGTATGGGGAGCGTTTTGATTGACGATGACGAGTGAGAAGCCCATGCCATCGGTGCTCGGATACCAGTCATCGTCATAGCGGAAGTCAAGGATTTTTTCATTGACTGCGTCGTCAAGCCGGATGGTCTCGCCGTTGTTATCAAGACTGCCGCCGTACACCCCCGCGATGTTGTAACCGGTGCCGTAGCGCGACGTAAATGTCGCAAGGTTTTTGACCAGAAGCACTGCGGCACCCGACGCGACGTTTGTCACCGGCCCGGAACTGGTGAATGCAAAATCGACGCCGTTCTTGAAGTGGACGCCTGCCAGGTTGATGGTCGTCGGCCCGGTGTTCCGTATTTCGATGTACTCAAAATCTTCAGGCGTGTACGGACTGCCCGCGGGCGGGAAGGCCGGATGATACATGATCTCCGTGATGCGCAAATAAGCCTGGGCCGCGCTTGGGTTGCCGACATAGCGATTGGTGTTGACGATGCGGCCCCGCCGGTCCACCAGGTAAAGCGTTTCGCCGCGCGCGGAGAGCTGGCCGGCGTAGTTTCCCTGGACGAGCAGGCCCTGGCCGCCACGCGGACTCGTCGTGCGCGCCCGGAACTGGACGACGTTTGGCGAAAGATACATTTGACTATTCGCGGGCATGACCATGCCGCCCTGGAACGTGTAATTGATCGCCCCGGTCACCGACCAGAAGGACATATCCACGGCGTAACTGTTGGTGTTGAGGAACTGGATGTATTCCTGCTCCTGGTTGGCATTCGATGGATTATACTCGATGGCCCCGATCCGGATCACGGCGTTGCTGGGCTGGGCGGCGGGTAACTCGCCTGGCGAGCGGTTATACAGGGAAGTCCGGCGCGCGGGCAGGTAGTTGGTTCGGATAATGTCCGACGCATGCGCGATGCTTTGGGTGCAACAGGTTGAAATAATGGCCTGCGCTGACGGCGTCGAAGCGGTGCCGCCGAAGGTGGGCCAGTTATTCTTCTCCAGCTC
>JAKEEH010000398.1 GCA_022616725.1 Limisphaerales bacterium
ACAGAATGAAGTCAGAGACACATTCGACGCGGCCTAACACCCGTTGACCACACTCTTAAAGTATCATCACCCATCCTGCCAAGGTAACAGCGACCGGGACACCCCATACCCAAACATTGTGCCCCAGGACGACAACGAGGCCGCGGTAAATAGAAGAGGGCCAGAAGCAACCTACCGGTTTCGCGCTCTCGTAGTGGCAGGAAGAACGCCGCCTATTTGGCCGGATGCAGCACGTGGGAAAGGCCGAAAATCAGGAAGCCAATTGCAAACCAGCGTTCGATGAGTGTCTCGATGAACATGAGCGTTATCCAATCCAATGGGCTTCATCGTAGTGTGGTTTGGCCGCGAGTTCGGTGCAATGCGCCTTCAAGCCGTCTGCTTCCAGCGCGAGATAACGCTCGTTCAAATTGCCCACCCATCGTGCCAGCAACGCGCCGAGCAAACCTTCGTAATGGATGGACAACCTCACGCGACTGCCGGTGGCGATTGCCTCTACAGTGTGCCGCGCCGTCACCCGCACTCCAGGCGCGCGGCTGACCCAGGTGAACCCTGCGCCCGGATTCAGCTCCGTGACCCGCCAGAAAGCCGGCGGCAATTTCGGTTGATGAATCCGCACGCGGCTGCCGACTTGCAGCGGACCGGGCGAGAGTCGTTTGACGCGTGAAACGCTCGCCGTCCACTCCGGCCAACGCTCCACGTCCGCCAACACCGACCATGCGAGCGGCGGCGGCGCGGGAATCTCCACCGCGATGGTGAAATGGGTTCGAGTCATACTTTGGATTCAATTACGGCTCCGCAGCCATCATGTGCGCAAACTTCCGCAAAATATCCTCGTTGCCCCGGACAAGACAATGGGACGAAGGAAGTAGTCGCGCAAAGCCGGAGTGGGTCGTTAGTCCCATTCGGTTTGGGGAACAGACACCGCCTCTCAAGGTTCAAACGAGCGTGATGAACATGAGAACCACCTTTCCCATTCTCGCTGCGGTAATTTTGACCGCGTTCGTGCTGCCGACCCACGCACAGGATGTGTCCATCCCCGATCCCGGCCTGAACGCCGCAGTCCGCGAGGCGCTGCAAAAACCCGCCGGGCCATTGACGCAGCAGGATCTGCTCAGCCTGACGAACTTGAACGCCCGCAATCGGAATGTGAAAAGCATCGTCGGGCTGGAAGCGGCCCGCAATCTGATCGCGCTGGATCTCCAGATCAATCGCCTCACCAATTTTTCCCTTCCGGCCGGGCTGACGAAGCTGATGGTTCTCGACGTCAGCGTGAACCCGCTGACCAACTTTTTTCTGCCGGGCGGGCTGACGAATCTGACGTCGCTCACACTCGAATCCGCCGGACTCACCAACCTGAACTTGCCGGCGGGTCTGACCCGGTTGAACAACCTGGACCTCGAGAACAATCAATTCACCAGTTTCAACCCGCTTTCGAACCTGACCAGCCTGGTCTGGCTCAACCTCGGCTTCAATGCGTTCACCAATTTTTCCCTTCCGGGCGGGCTGACAAATCTGAGATCGTTCTATTTCGCAGGCAATCCACTGACGAGCGTCACCCTGCCTCCGGGGCTTGCCGGCATGGAGGATCTCAACCTCTCCCAGAATCTGCTCACCAGCTTCACTCTCCCGGCAGGCATGACGAACCTGATCGAACTCGATCTCTTCTTCAATCAACTCACGAATCTGACCCTGCCCGCTGATCTGCGGAGTGTGACCGCCCTTGACCTCGATTTTAATCGGTTGAGCAGTCTCAGTTTCCTTTCGAACGTGACCGGCTTGCGCTCCCTTCACCTCCGCGCCAACCAGTTCACCAACTTCAACCTGCCAGCGGGATTGACCGGATTGACATTTCTCGATGTCAGTATGAATCCAGTCAGCAAGGTCACTCTGCCTGCGGGTCTGAATCAATTGACCACTCTCCGTCTTTCCGAAAATACGAACCTGACCAGCCTGACCTTGCCTGTGGGTATGACCAACCTGATCGGACTCCACCTGGCCGAGAATCAACTGACCAACGTCGTGTTGCCCTCTGATCTCGCTCGTTTGGAGACGCTCAATCTCGGCGGGAACAGGCTCACCAGTCTCAACCTGCCTTCGGGTCTGACCAATCTGGTCGGACTTTTCGTCGTCGGCAATTTAATGACAAACCTGACGTTGCCTCCTGACATGACGCGGTTGACCACACTCGGCTTTCTCTCCAATCCGCTTACCACCCTGGTTTTGTCCGAACCGCTGGCTGCCTCGACGAATTTGACGGTGAATCTCGAAACAATTGCCGCGCTGCCGAGTCAAGGCGTTGCCGTGTTCACTTATCCGCTGGTCGCCCAGTTGGTCCGGCCACTCGCGTTGATCGGCGCATTCAAATTCGCAATCACCGGGCCGCCCGGGGTTTACTCGGTTCTTGGTTCTACGAATCTCACCGACTGGAACGCGGTAGGCGTTGCGGCCAACCCGCTTGGCGGCGTCAACTTCCACGATGTAACGGCCAATGCGTCTCCGCAAAAATTCTACCGCGCAGTGTTGCAGAGTCCGCCCACGAACATGGTGTTCATCCCGCCCAATACTTTCACGATGGGCAGTCCAAACAATGAAGTAGGTCATCAAGCCGATGAAGGTCCACAAACTGTTGTGACCCTCACTCGCGGATTCTGGATCGGGAAATATGAAGTGACACAACGTGAGTATCTCGCAGTCACGGGTGAAAATCCCAGCGGCTTTCCGGGTGATCTGGATCGTCCGGTCGAAACTGTGTCCTTCTTCGCGGCCTCTAATTACTGCGTCCTGCTCACCGCCCAAGACCAGGCAGCCGGACGGATTTCATTAGCCAGTCATTATCGCCTTCCGACCGAAGCGGAGTGGGAATGCGCCGCGCGCGCGGGCAGTTCAACGCGGTTCTCTTATGGCGATGATCCCGATCTCACCGGCTTGAGCAGCTACGCGTGGTTTGGTGCGCACAATGGGATTACGACGCACCCGGTCGGACAGAAACTGCCGAATGCCTGGGGACTGTACGATATGGAAGGAAACGTTTGGGAATGGTGCCAGGATTGGTATGGCGATTACCCGGGCGGGGCCGTAACCGATCCGCAGGGATCTTCCAACAATCCGATAGGGTGGAAAGTCATTCGTGGCGGTGCGTGGGAATCCTCTGATTTTGACTGCCGCTCCGCCAGTCGGTGGTTCGAAGGCGCCAGCCCATTCATCCACGATTTCATCCTCGGTTTCCGCGTGGTGCTCGTCACGGAATCGGAATGAGTCTCACCTTGGCTCCAGATCTCATGAAACTGCGTAACCTATTCCCCGATGGTCTAAGGCCGTTCGCGGTAACGGCCAACTTTCGCAACGCGACCGGAGCCAGAGGCAACGGGTTCTCCTTCATCATGAGTGCAATAATGGAGAAGGTTCATCAGCGTCAGCTTGCGACGCCCAAGGCGGGCGCTATGGCATTGTTTCTTTTCCTGATCGCCGTTCGGGCCGCGGCCGAGCCACGGGCGACACCCGAGGTTGCTTGTCATTTTCGGGACGTTGAAGGCATCCGGGTTTTCTATCGGGAGGCAGGTTCGCCCGCTGCGCCTACCTTGCTCTTGCTGCATGGATTTCCTTCCTCGTCGTTCTATTTCCGGAACCTGATTCCGCTGCTGGCTGGAAGGTATCACGTCATTGCGCCCGATTATCCCGGCTTCGGCCATAGCGATACCCCCGCCATCGCCAGGTTTGTTTACACATTCGATCACCTTGGGGAAGTAACGGAAAAACTTCTGCAGGCGAGAGGAATAACCAATTGCGTGATCTATATGTTCGATTACGGCGGACCAGTCGGGATGAGGGTCGCGGTAAGACATCCGGAGTGGATCGCGGGATTGGTCTTCCAGAATGCGAATATTTATCACGAAGGATTGTCGGAACGCTTCCTTCTGAAAAAGCCGCTTTGGGAGAAACGCACGGAAGCAACTGAAGCGCCCGTGTTGCGCAACATGGAACTTGATGCGGTAAAGTTTCAATACGTTCACGGGACCCGTCATCCGGAACAACTGAGTCCGGACGGTTGGACGTTGGATGTGGCCTTGCTCAACCGACCCGGCAACAAGGCGATTCAACTCGAATTGCAGGCAGATTACGGAAACAACCTGGTTAAATACGCTGAATGGCAGGCTTACCTCCGCAGGCATCAGCCACCGACGTTGGTGACGTGGGGAAAGAAGGACCCCATTTTCGTCCCCGAGGGGGCGCAAGCTTTCAAACGAGATGTTCCCGATGCAAAGATTCACCTGCTGGATACCGGCCACTTCGCGTTGGAGGAAGATTTTACGGTCGTGTCGGGACTGCTCCACGATTTTCTGGAGAGCACCACTCGCCGGGAGATCAAGCGATCTCCAAACCGATAATATGCTCCTCTCAAAGTTTCACCTGATCATCCTTCCTGTCCGCTGGTGCTTGCAAGCGACGGAACCGGCGCTCCAACCCTTGGTATGTTCACGCTCTCGCTGGGGCCGCCCTGACATGAACAGAAACCTTTTTGCAACGATTCTCACTGTGCTGGCGCTTGGTCTGGTTACAATCCACGTTGCGCTGGCCGACGCGTTTGTTGAACTCGCAGGCACAAATTCTCCCAGATTCCTTCCTACGGCAACCCTGCTGGCCAATGGACAAGTGTTGGTGGCGGGAGGCGGCGGTGACCCGATTTTCCAAACCGTCGCCACGGCGGAGGTTTACGATCCCCCGACCCTTGCCTGGAGTCCCGTCGGTTCCATGTCCACGCCGCGAGTGGCCCACCGAGCCGTGTTGTTGCCGAATGGAAAAGTGCTGGTCGCAGGTGGCTCCAACAATGACACGAATCTCGCCAGTGCGGAGTTGTTTGATCCCTTGACCAAAACCTGGGCCGCTACAGGCTCCCTGCGCGTGCCGCGCTTCAATCACCAGATGGTTTTGTTGCGCAATGGGAAGGTGCTGGTCGCGGGCGGGTTTGACGACTCTGTCGAGCTGATCCACACCGCGGAACTTTACGACCCGACCAGCGGCACCTGGTCCGACACTGGCGCCATGCTTGGATCCGCTTTTGCCTCCACCGTGTTGCCCGATGGTAAAATACTTGTCCTGGGCGCCAAGGGCCATGACCCCGATCCCTCCGCTGAAATATACGATCCAACCACCGGCGAGTGGACATCTACCGCTCCGCCGAGCGTTCCGCATGACAATGCGACGTTGCTGAACAGCGGCAAAGTGTTGGCGGCGGGCGGGCCCGAGAATGGCTTTCAGCCGCACGCAATGGCGGAACTCTATGACCCCGCCAGCGGAAAATGGTCTGCTACCGGCCCCCTCAATTTCTCCCGCGCGAGTACCAAGGCAACACTGCTTCCCAATGGCAAGGTTCTGATTACCGGATCCTATGATTCGTTTATCTGCAACTCTGAGATTTACGATCCGCCGAGTGGAACGTGGACCCTGGCTGCTTCGCTGAGCGTGGCCCGCGAAGCCCACACCGCGACGTTGTTAGCCAACGGAATGGTGCTTATTGCTGGTGGCGTAAACGAGTTCCTCTCCGCAGTTCGGACGGCCGAACTATACCAGAGCGATGCCATCACCTGGGCCGTCAGCGGTGAGATGAACGCGCCGCGTACTGCTCGCGAAGCCGGGCTGCTCGCAAACGGGCAGGTGCTCGTTGCAGGTGGCTTTAACGGGACGGTCCTGTCTAACGCGGAAAGGTACAACTCGGCCACCGGCGTCTGGACGCCAACCGGCTCACTGCTCATTGCGCGTGCGTCTCACACGCAAACACTGTTGGCCAACAGTAACGTGCTGGTTGCCGGTGGTGTCGATAATGCCGAAATCGCGGAAGCGGAGCTTTATGATCCCATCGCCGGGACCTGGAGGCCGACGGACTCGTTGATCGATGCCCGGTGGGGAGCCGCGGCTGTGCGCCTGCAGAATGGTAAGGTGCTTGTTGCCGGGGGACAGAACAGCTTCAGCGTCCTCGACACAGCCGAGTTGTACGATCCCGTTACCGGCATGTGGGCCAAGGGCGGAACCATGACCACTCCCCGGGAAGACTTCGCGCTGATTCTGTTGCCGAACGGAAAAGCGCTTGCGGTGGGAGGCAGAAGCGGCTTGAACGGCGGCCTGCTTGGGTCGGCCGAAATTTTTGATCCGGCAACAGGCCTTTGGACGCCCACCGGCTCATTGCTTGCGGCCCGAGAAGGTGCAACCGCGACCCTATTGGCCAACGGTAAGGTGCTCGTGGCTGGGGGTGACCAGGCCAACAGTGGCGTCATTCTTGCCAGCGCTGAAATATACGATCCCGTCACGGGACAATGGACCGCGGTTGGAGCGATGCGCAACGCGCGCGTGGATCACAGCGCAGTGTTGCTGTCTGATGGCAAAGTTCTGGTCGCCGGTGGATTCGGCCTGGAAGACCTGCCGACCAACGTAGAACTGTACGACCCGGTCACCGGAAGCTGGTCGCCGACGATTCCGTTAATTACTGGACGGACGGGTCACTCCGCATTCCGGTTGGCTGACGGCAAGGTCGTCCTCGTCGGGGGATTCAACTTCCACGACGTGGATGGCAGCGCCACTTCTGAGATTTATGACCCCGCCCGGGCGGTGGCGAGGGCGTTCGCCGTGACCGAACCCAGGAAACTGCCAACCGGAGGACTTCAATTCGCGTTCAACAACACGCCAGGCCTGAGTTTTACGGTAATGAGCGCCACGAACCTTACAGAGCCAACGGAACATTGGACGCCATTCGGAAGCGCGAGCGAAATCCTTCCTGGCATTTATCAATTTACGGACGCATCGCCTGACGGTCAGCAGAGATTCTACGTTGTGCGGTCTCCTTGATTCCGCATGGACTCTGCAATGCTGGATATGAAAACCATCATTCATTTAAGCCTATTGGTAGTTTTGGTTGTGGCCGGTCACGTCGGCCCGGTGTTCGCGCAGGAAGTCACCATCCCCGATCCAAACCTGAACGTCGTTGTTCGCGAGACGCTGGGGAAACCAGCCGGGCCATTGACGCAAGCGGACATGCTCAGCCTGACAAATCTGAGCGCCATCTTTCGGAACATTACCAACGTGCAAGGGCTGGAAGCGGCGCAAAACCTCGTTTCGCTTGATCTCCAGGACAACCGGATTGCGAGCGTCAGCATCCTCACCAACCTTACCAAGCTGACCGTTCTGGACCTCAGCGAGAATCGATTTTCCCAGCTCACGATACCGAGTGGGATGAAAAACTTGACCACGCTTCGCGCCGAACTGGGTGGGCTTCGCGCCGAACTGGGCGGGTTGACCAATGTTACGCTGCCGGCGGGGCTGACGAAGTTGACCTCATTGCGCCTCGGTTTCAATCAGCTCTCCAGCCTGACCCTGCCCGCCGACATGACGAACCTGAGCTTCCTCAGCGTCTTTCTAAATCAACTCACGAATCTGACCTTACCCCCGACGCTGACAAGTCTGACCAATCTCAATCTCGCCGGCAACCGGCTCAGCAGTCTCAACCTCCCGGCGGGCCTGGCGAACCTCAACTTCCTTCGCCTAGCAGGCTGTTGAAAAACTCCAACTTTCTTTGAACAAACTGGCCATAGGATCGATCGGATCGGCATGCGTGGAAAACCTCAAGCCCAACCGGACTTCCTGACCGTCATCAACCTCAACGCCTGCGTGCCCGCCGATCATCCGTTGCGGCCCATCAAGCAGCGAGTGGACGTCGTGCTCAAAAAACTTTCGCCGCTCTTCGATGAGCTTTACGAGCAGGAGGGCCGCCCCAGCATCCCGCCCGAACAACTGCTCAAGGCCCGCGTGCTCACCGCCCTTTACAGCGTGCGCAGTGAACGGCTCTTCTGCGAGCAACTCGGCTACAATCTGCTCTGGCTTTGGTTCCTCGACCGCGAGTTCAACGAAGGCAGCTTCGACCACAGTGTCTTCGCCAAAAATTATGAGCGCGTCCTCTCCGCCGACGTCGCCAAACTCTTCTTCGCCGAAGTCTATAATCTCTCCCGCCAGGAAGGCTGGGCCAGCGACGAACACTTCACCGCCGACGGCACCCTCATCGAATCGTGGGCCAGCCTGAAAAGTTTTGTCCGCAAGGACGGCGCCGATGAAAAGAAAGTGGCCGCGGCCAAGGACGACGACCCCGGCAATCCAACGATCAACTTCCGCGGAGAGCCGCGCTGCAACGACACCCATCACAGCACGACGGATCCCGACAGCGTGCTCTATCGCAAGGCCAGGGGCAAAGAAGCCAAATTGTATTTGGGCGCTCACCTCCTGATGGAAAACCGCCACGGCCTGTGCGCCGACTTCACCGTGCACAACCCCATCACCCAGTCGGAAGCCGCCACCGCCCTGGGCCAATTGGACGAGCATACCCGGTTGCACGAAGGGACCGCGCCCAAGACCGTTGGCGCCGACAAAAACTATCACCAGAAGACCTTTGTGCGCGGCTGCCGCCAGCGGGGCATCTCGCCGCACGCCGCGTGCAAAGACGGAGTAAAAGTCATCGGGCTGGACGGGCGCACCACCGGTCGGAGCGGTTACGCGCTGAGCCAGCGCCTGCGCAAACGGGTGGAGGAAATCATCGGCTGGATCAAAACCATCGGCGGCCTGCGGCGCAGCCGCTACCGGGGAATCCAACGGACACAAGCCTGGGGTTACTTCGTGGCCGGCACCTACAATCTGCTGCGGCTGGCGCGACTGCAAACGGCTCATGGCGCTTGAAGGGCGGACAAAAACGGCGCGGGCGCTTAAAGAAAGCAGACCGCTGGCAGCCGCAAACGATTTGGGGAACGGGTCCAACGGATCGTCCGCCGCTCTCCAGCCACCGAATAATTGGATCTCAACTCATCAAGCAGCGGTCACCTGAAAAATCAGCCGTTGTTCAACAGCCTGCTAGACGACAATCAACTCGCAAGCATCACCTTGCCTCCCGATATGCAGCAGTTGATCGGGCTTTTCGTAGGAGAAAATCCGCTCACGACATTTGTGTTGTCCGAACAGCTCGCGGCCACGGGCATGGCCAGCGTCGTTGATTCATTTCGCAGGCAGGGAATCTCCGTATTCACTTTTCCTCTGGCGGTTCAGGTGGTCCAGCCACTGATGCTGCCTGGCTCATTCAAATTCGGAATCACCGGGCCGCCAGGAGTTTACTCCGTCCTTGGCTCTACGAATCTCACGACCTGGAGCGCAGTAGGCGTTGCGAGCAACCCGCTTGGCAGCGTCAACTTCCACGATGTAACCGCCAATGCTTCGCCGCAAAAATTTTACCGCGCGCTACGGCAAAGCCCGCCTGCGAACATGGTGTTCATCCCACCGAATACTTTCACCATGGGCAGCCCGACCAACGAACCGGATCGCAACATTTTCGAAGGGCCGCAAACTACAGTGACCCTCACGCGCGGCTTTTGGATCGGAAAATACGAAGTCACCCAGGGTGAATATCTGGCCGTCACGGGCGAGAACCCCAGCAATTTCCCCGGTGATCTGCGCCGTCCTATTTCCAGCGTGAGTTGGTTCGAGGCCACCAATTATTGCTGGAAGCTCACGCAACAGGAACTCGCGGCGGGCCGCATTTCCCCTGGCAACCATTACCGCCTGCCGACGGAAGCCGAATGGGAATGTGCCGCGCGCGTCGGCACCACGACGCGTTTCAGTTACGGAAACGACGATCAGAACTACACCAGCCTGACGAATTACGCGTGGTTCCTGGACCTCGGCCATCCCGACCTGACCGTTCACCCGGTCGGGCAGAAACTTCCCAATCCGTGGGGAATATACGACATGCATGGGCACGTCTGGGAATGGTGTCAGGATTGGTACGGCGATCAAGTGGGAGGAGTGCAGACCGATCCGCAAGGCCCGGCCACGAACGCGCAGGGACTCAAAGTCATGCGCGGTGGCGCTTACGACCACCCCAACAACGACTGCCGGTCGGCCTCGCGGTTTTTCCACTTCGCATTATTCCCCGATTCCGACCTCGGCTTCCGCGTGGTGCTCGCCACCGGGCCGTAATGATATGAGCGCAGCACTAATCCCGGACGGGACGGAAGTCCCATTGTCGGACCGCACCGCGACGTGCAAAGCTGGTTCGATGAAATTACTTCCATTGGCTTCCAGCAACCGGTCTGGGCGGCTGATTGTCGCGCCCAAACTTTGGTGGTTTGCCGCCGCATTCATGGCGGTGGCTTTGAGTTCCAGTGCGGCCACAGCGACCGGTTCCTTCACGCTGGTCGGGTCCATGAGTCAATTCCGGAGGCAGCACACGGCCACGCTGCTGTTGAATGGAAAAGTGCTGGTCGCAGGTGGCACGCCTTTTTTGCCGGCAGCGCTTTCGGAGCTTTACGATCCCGTCACCACGACGTGGACCACCTCCGGATCATTGATCGGTGGACGGATATTTCACACGGCGACTTTGCTGACCGACGGCGGCGTTATGGTGACCGGCGGCCAAACCGCCAGCCAGTTGCTCGGGCAAACGGAGGTTTACGATCCGGCCAGCGGTCGGTGGACAGAATCAGGTTCTCTGAATGAGCCGCGCGAATTGCACACGGCCACGCGCTTGGAAAACGGGTTTGTCCTGGTAACGGGCGGCTTTCCCGATACCGCGAGCACCGAGACCTTTGATCCGATAAGCCGCCAATGGGATCTGAGATTCCCGATGAATGAGCCGCGGTACCAGCATACCGCCACGCTATTGCCCAACGGCCAGGTGCTGGTCACGGGTGGGTTTAGCGCCAACGATGTGCTGGCCAGCGCGGAGCTTTACGATCCGAAGACAGAAGTCTGGACCCCGACGGATTCCATGCACGTTCCGCGCGTGGCACATACCGCTTCGCCGCTGCCGAACGGCAAAGTGCTCGTTACCGGTGGCGATGGTTTCGGCGCGCCGTCCGAGTTATTTGATCCGGCGACCAGTTCGTGGACGTCCACCGGCACTCCCATCGTCTCACGGCGTGCGCACACCGCTGCCGTCTTGCCATCCGGCCAGGTGCTGGTAACCGGCGGCCTCGTTGATACACACAACGACATCGCCTGCGACTCGGAACTGTACGACCCAGCCACCGGCTTGTGGTCCCGAACCGGCGCTTTGAACTGCGGACGCCAATTACACACGGCGACCCTACTCCCCAATGGCGATATGCTCGTCACGGGTGGCGACACTGCTGGAACCGGCTTTACGGAAAAGGCGGAAGTTTATGATCGTTCAGCGAAGAACTGGAATGCCACGGGAAGCTTGTCATTTCTCCGCGAGGGCCAATTGGGAGTTTCGCTCGCCAACGGAAAGGTGCTCGTCGCGGGAGGATTCAACGGGTTCGACGATCTTGTCAGCAGCTCGGAGCTATTTGATCCGGCGCGCGAAACCTGGCAACAGACCGGCGCGATGAAAAACCCGCGCGAGGGAGCCACGGCGACCTTGTTGCGCAACGGGAAAATTCTAGCGGCCGGCGGTTTCGGCCAATTTTTCCTCTCCAGCGCCGAGCTGTTCGACCCGACGGTCGGCGCATGGACGCTCACCGGCTCGATGCATGACCCCCGCTGGGAAGCCGGGGCGGTTCTGCTTCCGAATGGGAACGTCCTCGCAGCCGGAGGATCCAGCCTCATTACCTTTGTCGGCATCCGCGGCGCGGAACTCTATGATCCAACCAACGGATCCTGGGTTGCCACCGGCTCAATGATGAGTGAGCGGCGCAGCTTTACCCTGACGCTCCTGCCGAATGGCACGGTGCTGGCCGCCGGTGGTTTTGGCACCAACCTCACGGTGTCCACCGCTGAACTTTACAATCCGGCGACTGGCATCTGGACGCCGACGGGTTCACTCCAGTCGCGGCGCGGTTCGCACACGGCAACGTTGTTGCCGAACGGCAAAGTGCTGGTTGTCGGCGGCAACAGTTTGACCTCGGCTGAGGGAATCGCCGTTCCGTTTGACCCGGTCCTCGCCAGTGCCGAGATTTACGATCCCACCACGGGCACCTGGACGCCCACCGCCTCCATGGGCCAGCCTCGGCAGCGCCACACCGCCACATTGTTGGCAAATGGCAAGGTGTTGGTTGCCGGAGGCGATAGCTATTTTGGCGGCATTTTACCAACCTCAGCCGAGGTGTACGATGCTGACACGGGCAAATGGTCGCCAACGTTGCCCCTGGTCAGCGGGCGCCGCGCACATACCACCGCTCTGCTCCCCAACGGAAAGGTTCTGGTAGCGGGAGGCTTTAACACGAGCGACACCGGTCCAACCGCCGAGTTGTTCGACCCCGCGAGTGCGGTGGAAGCAGCGCCGTTCTTGCTGACGCAACCGACGAGACTCCAGACCGGTGACTTCCAGTTCACTTTCCGAAATACGCCCGGCCTCAGCTTCACGGCGCTCAGCAGTACGAACTCTGCCATTCCTGTGGATAACTGGACGAGCGCTGGCATCGCCACCGAAGTTTCACCTGGTCACTATCAATTCACGGATGTGACAACTGATGCTCCGCAGCGCTTCTACCGAGTGCGCTCACCCTGATCCGGCGACCAGCGCACGGGCCATCTTCAGCAATGATCCCATGAATCCTCCAACCTTCAGCAAGACATGAACACCTCTCTCGAATCCACGACCATCCCCAATCTCGAAGCCCTGAAAGTCCGGCAAAAGGAGACCTGGGAATCCGGTGATTTCGGCCAAGTCGCCCGAACCATCGAACATGTCGCCGAGGAATTCATGGCGCGGCAACCCCTCCAGCCAGGGTCGCGTGTGCTCGACGTGGCTTGCGGCACGGGAAATCTCGCGATCATCGCTGCGCGCCGCGGCTGCGTGGTCAGCGGCATCGACATCGCCAGCAATCTCATCGCCCAGGCCCGCACGCGCGCCGCCGTGGAAGGCTTGCGCATTGACTTCGACGAAGGCGACGCCGAGGCGCTGCCGTTCTCCGGCTGCAAGTTCGATCTTGTCGTCAGCATGTTCGGCGTGATGTTCGCGCCGCGGCCTGGTGTGGCCGCCGCCGAGTTGCTGCGCGTGACCAAGTCCGGCGGGCGGGTCGCCCTGGCCAACTGGACGCCCGAAGGTTTCATCGGGAAAATGTTCAAAGTTTTCAAAGCGCACCTGCCGCCTGCGCCCAACGGCGTCCCCTCGCCGATGAGTTGGGGCGACGAGGCCACGGTGCGCTCACGATTGCAGGATGGCTTCACTGTCGTGCGCATCCGGCGTCGCATCGCACGGATGTGCTATCCGTTCCCGCCCGCCGAAACAGTCGAGTTTTTCCGTCGATACGCCGGTCCTTCGCAGCAGGCGTTCGCCTCGCTCGACACCCCTGCTCAAGCCGCGCTGCGGCAAGACTTGGTTGACCTTCAAACTGCCAACAACATCTCCAAAACTCCCGACACCACCGAAGTCGCCGCCGAATACCTGGAGGTGATCGCTGTGCGCAATTGAACGAATCAGGACGCCCTCGGCGTCACCGGTGCGCTGGATACGGGCGGCGTTTCCAAGTTCACCTGGTGCAAGTGGTGTGATGGGCACGAATGCGCCGCTGCCGCGCTGCCGCGAGTCGTTTGTCTCCCGTCTTGTCTTTGTTCGCCGATTCCGTGCAGGCTGCTCCTTCGAACTATGACCGAAGCTGTAAATTCAACTCCGGGAACTTCCGCCCGCTTCCAGGATACCCACTGGAGCCTTGTGCTTCACGCGCGGGACGGCGGTTCGCCGCGGGCCGCGGCGGCGTTGGAATCGCTTTGCCGGGCGTATTGGTATCCGCTCTACGCTTATGTGCGGCGCTGCGGCGAGTCGCCGGAGGACGCTCACGATTTAACGCAGGCGTTCTTCGCCCGGTTCCTGCAACGCGATTCCCTGCGGGCCGTGACGCCGGAGCGCGGGCGTTTCCGCTGGTTCCTGCTCGCCTCGCTCAAGCATTTTCTCGCCAACGAATGGGAACGCGCCCGCGCGCAGAAGCGCGGCGGCGGCCAGTCGGCCGTTTCGCTCGACGCGCTGGAGCCGGAGGATCGTTACGCGTTTGAACCCGTGGACAGCCTGAGCGCGGACAAGGCTTACGATCGTTTCTGGGCAATGAGCCTGCTGGAACAGGCGCGGGCGAAGCTGCGGGAGGAGTTTCGCGCCGCCGGACGCGGGGAACGGTTCGAGAAGCTGGAGCAGTTTCTTCCGGGCCAGGCGGGCGCGGATTCGTACGCCGAACTGGCCGTGCGCTTCGGCCTGAGCGAAGGGGCAATCAAGTCGGACGTGTCGCGGTTGCGGCGGCGCTACGGGGAGTTGCTGCGGGCCGAAGTCGCCCACACCCTGGGCACGCACACGGACCTTGAGGATGAATTGCATCACTTGCTCGACGCGCTGGCGTAGGTGGATTTACCGGCGGATGGCGGCGCCGGGTCGGAGACCGGCGCTCCGCAAAAGAATTCTTGCAACCTTTTCGCGGAATTCCTGCTTCTCCCGTCCGAGAACCATGAACGCAACCAAACAACACGAATGAGCGCGACACGACTCTGCTCGCAGTGCGGGGCCGCGCTGCCGGCCGCGTCCCTTGGCGAACGCTGCCCGCGGTGCGTGTTCCAGTTCGCTCTCGACCCCGCTGCGGCGGAGGAAGGTGTCGCGCCCGCCGGCGACCGGCCTCGCTTGTTTTACTTCGGCGACTACGAGTTGCTCGGCGAGATTGCGCGCGGCGGCATGGGTGTCGTGTACAAGGCGCGGCAGGTTTCGCTCAACCGAACCGTCGCCGTGAAGATGCTGCTGGCCGGGCCGTTTTCGAGCGAGGACTACGTGAAACGCTTCCGCACAGAGGCGGAGGCTGCCGCCAACCTTCAGCATCCGAACATCGTGGCCATCCACGAAGTGGCCGAGCACGACGGGCGGCAATACTTCTCGATGGAACACATCGAGGGGCAGAACCTGGCCGAACTCGTCCAGCAGCAACCGTTGCCCGCCGGCCACGCGGCCCGGCTCACGCAAACCATCGCCGAGGCCGTCCACTACGCGCATCAGCGCGGCATCATTCATCGCGATCTCAAGCCGTCCAACATTCTCCTCGACTCGGATGGCCAGCCGCGCGTGACGGATTTCGGGTTGGCGAAATTTGTGGTGGATGAAGATGAGCCGCCAACTTCTGTTCACAGTCGCAAGCCGGGGCGGTGGGACGGCATCGCGGGACGAACGAGCGCTTCGACTGCGGCGAATCTCACGTTGACCGGGCAGGTGCTCGGCACGCCGGGCTTCATGCCGCCGGAGCAGGCGAGCGGCCGGCGCGGCGCGGTGACGAAGGCGAGCGATGTCTATTCGCTCGGGGCCATTTTGTATTTTCTGCTCACGGGGCGCGCGCCCTTCGCCGCGCACTCGGCGGAAGCGACCCTGCGGCAGGTCTTCGACTCCGAGCCGATTTCACCGCGCGTGTTGAACCGCGAGGTGCCGCGCGATCTGGACGTGCTTTGCCTGCGATGTCTCGAGAAGGAACCGCGCAATCGATTCGCGTCCGCCCAGGAGTTGGCGGAGGAACTGGGGCGGTTCCTCGCCGGCAAGCCAATTCAATCCCGGCCCGTCTCCGCCGCCGAAAAACTCTGGCGCTGGAGCCGGCGACATCCGGCCATTGCCGCGCTGGTGCTCGCGTTGTGCGGCGCGGTTGGCGCGGGCTTCCTGGGGATCCAATGGCAGTTGCGCCAGACGCGCGCGAATGAACTGGCGGCGCGGCGCAACGCCTACGCGGCGGACATGAGCCTCGCGCAGGTTTCGCTCGAAGCGAACAATCTCCGCCGCGCGCGGGAGTTGCTGGATCGCAATCGTCCCCGGCCCGGCCAGCGGGATTTGCGCGGCTGGGAGTGGCGGCGACTCTGGCAGGAATGTCAGAGCGACGCGGTTTCGTCGCGCGCGTCGGGCTTGAAGTATCCACTGTCCTTGCGCCCGCTGCCGGAGGGTTCCCGCTGGTTCGTCGGCACGCACGAAAACCGGATCGCCACGATGGATTTTGCCGCCGGCACCTTTTCGATTCCAACGGCACTTCAATCGTCGCGTCAGCCCGCCGTGCTCGTGGTGTCCGCCGACGGGAAGTGGGTGGCCATGCCGGGCAAGTCGGGAGTGGTGGAGGTGCGGGACCGGGACGAGGCGCATCCCTCCGCGCTGCTGAATCATTCGAGCAGGGTTACTTCGCTCTCGTTTTCTTCTGATGGACATTGGCTGGCAACTTCCGAAATGGACGGTGTCGTGAAGGTTTGGGATTGGCGCAAGGGAGAGTTGTTGCGCACGGTGCGGACCCACATTTACGACGCGGCGTATTTTGGTGACGTGGCTTTTTCTCCCACGGGCAGTTGGCTGGCCATCGGCGGCGCGAACGGACGCCTGCGGTTGATCGACGCCGCGACCGGCGAGGAGAAGTGGATCGTCGCCGCGCACAAGGACCGGATCAGCGCGCTGGCTTTCTCGCCGGATGGGCGGCTGCTCGCTTCGGGCGCGGGCTACGCGGATTACAGCGTGAAGGTCTGGGACGCGACGACGGGCGAGGCGCGGGCGGGGCTGGAGGGGCACAGCGCGTGGATCACGGGTCTGGCGTTTTCTCCCGACGGCGCGCGTCTCGCCTCGTCCAGCGCCGACCAGACGGTCCGGTTGTGGGAGATGAATTCCTGGCAGGCGCTGAAAACCTTTCGCGGCCACCTCAAGGAAGTGCATTGCCTGGCCTTCGTGCCGGGCGGTGAAACGCTGGCGAGCGCGGATCAGGATGGGATCATCAACCTGTGGCGCACGGCACCGGATGCGCGACGGACGTATCCAGTCGTCGTCCCGACGCGCTCCACGAAGCCGTGTTTCTCACCGGATGAAACGCGGCTGTTCATGGTGGACCGGGGCGAGGTGGTGACTTGCGAACTCGCGACGTTCCATGAGTCGGAGCGGTTGCCGCAATTCGGCACGAACAACAGTTCGCTCGCGCTGTCGCCGGACGGACGGTTGCTGGCCGTGGTAGATCGCGAGGGCGGGTTGAAAGTGTGGAGCGTCGCCGCGCAACAGGAGGTGACGAATCTGGCCGCGCACGCCAAGGGCGTCAGCAACGTCGAGTTCGCGCCGGATGGCCGGATGCTTTTCACCGTGGGCTTGGATCGGACGGTGAAACACTGGCGCGCGTCGGACTGGAGCGAGGCGGCGTCATGGCAATGGGAGGCGAAACTGGGCGTGTATCGCAGCAAGCTTCTGCCCCGGCATGGACTGTGGGCGAGCCAGCATGACGGCCAGGTGAAGCTCTGGAACCTCGCCGATGGCCGGCGCATCGCGGTGTTGCCGGCGGAAGATTCGCTGGTGGACGACGTGGATATTTCGCCGGACGGAAAGTGGTTCGTGGCCGGCGTCCAGAACGGCAGCGTGATCCTCTTCGACACCCGCACCTGGAAAGCCCATGTGACGTTGCGCGGACACGTCACGGGCGTGCATGGTGTCGCGTTTTCCCCTGATGATTCCCGGCTGGCCACGGGGAGCGAAGGCCGCGAGGCGGTGAAACTTTGGGACACCGCGACGTGGCAGGAACTGGCCACGCTGCCGGGCCAAGGCTCGCTGTTTCGCGTGGCGTTCTCGCCCGGCGGAACCATTCTGGCGGCCTCCAGCGGGAGGAGGATGAATTTCTGGCGCGCGCCGTCGTTTGAGGAAATTCAGCGCGCGGAGAAAGTTGGGGTGTCCGGGCGTGGTCGCTGAACGGCCTTCACCTTGGCTCCTTTGCCTTACCCACAACTTCCGGGCGACAAGGGATTGGCCGGGGTGAGGGCGGACGTATTTCTGATTTCACACTCCCCTCAAAAAATTTCCAGCAACCTTTCCCAACCATTCCTGCATTTCGATTTGCCAGCGGATCACGAACTCCGCCGGACGCAACAAACGAAATGAAAATCAAGTTCACGTCACTCTGTCTCGAACTGCTGGCCGTCGCCAGCCTCACCGCTCAACTCCACGCGCAAGGCACCGCCTTCACCTACCAGGCTTCCGCGGGCGGCAGTTGCGATGAGTTGAAAAACCAACCTTCAACGACGCAATCCACAATCATATGACCAATCCTGACAACGACTCAGTTCTCTCCCGCCGGCAGGTGATCAAGACTTACGCTCAGTTCGTCGCCTACTTCAGCTTGTGCGCGCCCGTCCAACGGCTGTTCGTTGGCGAGGTTTCCGCCCAGAGTGCGAACCTCGCTGGCAGCTTCCGGCTGGATCTGTCCGTGGCACCATTCACCGCGCTGCAAAATCTGAACGGGTCCGTCCGCATCGAAGTCCCGAATGGGAACGGCATCGCGGCGCTGACCGCCTTGATCGGCAACGCGGTGCCGTCGATCATTCTGACCCGGGTTGCCACGACGGGGGACAACCAGTTCGGCGCGCTGGGCCAGCGCTGCACTCATCAAGGGTTTGCCGTCAATGCCAAGGGCACGGCCCCAAACCTGGTTTGTTCATCGAATCATGGCGGCACCTACAATCCCGCCACCGGCGCTGTGGTGACCGCACCGCCGCCGCAGCCGTTGATCCGGTACGAGGCGGCTTTTCACCCGTCACCCGCGCCTGGGCACGTCGATGTATCCATTCCCGGCATTGGCTACTCCATCGCCTTTAGCACGATGAACACTGCCCGGGGAAGACGCCTGCGGTTGACCTTCCCCACTAAATCCGGTGCCACGTATCAAGTGCGGTTCAGGAACGCCCTTACCGGCACTGACTCGACGATTGGATTCTTCACGACCCAAGATGGGGTTTCCACAGTCAGTTCGATCAACGGTACCGGATCGAACTTGACCGTCTTCGTCGCTCCACCGCCCGATACGGGATTCTATCAAATCGCGGCCCTGCCTTGAAACGGAGTTCAGGCACCCGGTGCCCGGATCCGTGGACTGAAGTCCACGGCTACCTTCATTGCCTCGCTCCGCGAGGAAGATGGTAAGGCCGGTTCTTACCCTCGGTAATCGTCAAGGAACCTTCTCTAAGAAATCCTGCAACCTTTTCCAACCGTTCCTGCTTTTCGTTTTGCCGACCGGTGCATGAACGCTGGTCGGCGGCAACAAAACGAAATCAACGCAATGAAACTGAAACTCACTTCTCTCTACTTCGCAGTGCTGGCGCTGGCCAGCCTCGTCACTCAGCTCCACGCGCAAAGCACCGCCTTCACCTACCAGGGCCGGCTCGAACAAAACGGCCGGCCCGCGACCGGCCTCTACCAGATGATCTTTCGGCTTTATGACCGGGAGTTGGAAGGCACGCCTTTGACCGCGTTCCCGGCCGACAGTGTGCCTGTCACCAACGGCCTGTTCAGCGTCGAGATCGACCTGGATCGACTCAACGTCTTCCCATCGGATGCCTGGCTGGAAATCTTCGTCGCGACGAACGGCCCTGCGGAGTTCACCCTGCTCGAACCGCGCACGCCCATCACTCCGACGCCAAAGGCGAATTACGCGCACCTTGCCGGTTCGGTGACGAACCGCTCCATTGGCGCGGAACAAATCGCATCCTCGAACAAGCCCGATCCGGGCTACATGCTCACTTGGAATGGCGACTCCCTAGTCTGGAAGGATCCGGTCCAAACTCGCAACATCTGGTCACTGAACGGCACGAATGCCTTCTACAACGAAGGGCGAGTCGGCATCGGCACGCAAACCCCCGCCGGCAAACTGCATGTCTCGAAAGGCGGCCTGGCAGTCACCGGAGCCTCCAGCCCCTTTGTCGGCGCCGGCACCGGAGTCTTCATGGAAAGCTACCCGGTCTTCGGAACTCTGTTTGCCTTTGACTACAACGCCAACCGGCCCCTTCCTCTGGGCATCAACAGTCCGGGCGGCAACGTCGGCATCGGCACGCTCTCTCCGGCGGGCAAGCTCCATGTGGCCGGTGGAGGTTTTGCGGTGACCGGCGCCTCCAGCCCCTTTGTGGGCGCGGGATCGGGCGTCTTCATGGAAGGCTACCCGGACTTCGGAACTCTGTTTGCCTATGACTACACCGCCAACCGGCCACTGTCCCTGGCCATCAACAGCCCGGGCGGCAACGTCGGCATCGGCACTCTTTTTCCGCAAAGCACCCTCGACATCGTCAGCGTGCAGGACGCGTTGCGGATGACTGGCTTTCAACCCTTCCTGACCTTTCTGGATAACAGCTCCGGCAACGCCCGCAGCCGCATTCAGAGCGTGGGCGGCGAAATATTCCTGGCAACAGAAGGCTACCTCAATGGCACCAAACCGCACGGCTACGCGAAACTGAACAACGACGGCAACTTCTCGGTCGCTTCGCTCACCATCCGTGGCGGCGCGGATCTCGCCGAACCCTTTCCGATGGATGAAACCATTGAAGAAGGTTCCGTCGTGGTCATCGACGAAGATCAAGCGGGCCGGCTGAAACAAAGCACGCGCGCCTATGACCGGCAGGTTGCCGGCATCGTCAGCGGCGCGAACGGCATCAACCCCGGCATTTCGCTCCAGCAGGAAGGCGCGCTCGATCAAGGCCGGAACGTCGCGCTCACGGGCCGCGTGTATGTGAAGGCCAACGCAACGCACGGCGCGATCAAGGCCGGCGATCTGCTCACCACGAGCGACCTTCCCGGTCATGCCATGAAGGTGCTCGATCACGCGAAGGCCCAGGGCGCCATTCTCGGCAAGGCGATGACATCGCTGGCGGCCGGCCAAGGCACCGTGCTCGTGCTCGTCACCCTGCAATAACTGAACTCGTAACTGCTCATGAAAATTCCAATTTTGTTTATGGAGCATTCAGGGTCAGTGTGGAACGGCCAACTTGGCCGTTCTCGGCGGCAACCTGTCGCCGAGCTTCGTCATCACTTGATCTCGATCTGCGCAGGTCACGCACAACTCACCGAACGCGGCGGGCGAGTCGCTCGTCGCAACGGGCCAGTGGCCCGTTCCACCAGCCCTTGCGACAACTTCTCCCGATTTCGCAACGTGCTGCCACTCGCCAGTCTGATGTTCGCCTTATCGCTGGTTTTGGGCAGCACGGCATCGTTGCGCGCGGACGTGGACTGGCGGCTCTCCATCAAGATCGTGACCGATGCCCGGGGCGACATCCCGAACGGCACCATCCCCAGGATGAACGCCGAGGTGGTGGAGGCCAACCGCATCCTCGG
This sequence comes from Limisphaerales bacterium, assembly GCA_022616725.1. GTDB lineage: Bacteria > Verrucomicrobiota > Verrucomicrobiia > Limisphaerales > JAKEEH01 > JAKEEH01. Next base: position 21,041 of record JAKEEH010000398.1, read on the forward strand.
CCAGTACCGGCGCGGGATCGGATTCGATCTCACAGAGGTACTCGTGATTTCGAGACTGTCCAACTGGTTTAATGCCGACCCGCGAGACGGAGCCACGCGAAGCGCCTTGCAGGCCATCATCCGGCAGGATCCGGCTAATCACTTTTATCGCTCCAACGCCATCAACATCTACGTGCTCGGCTCCAGTTCGGGAACATGCGCGTTTCCGCCCGACGACGACATCATCCTCATGGGACGGGTTCCTTACAAAACCCTGCTGCTCCACGAGTGCGGACACTTCTTCAATCTCTTCCACACGCACGAAGGGGAGGCGAACCGTTACACCGACGGGTCAACCTGCAACGAGGGGTGTGGCACTTGTCCCCGGCTCGTCCCCGGCGAACGGGACGGCACGGCGGAAACCGCGCCGGACCACACCTGCTTCAACAGCCGCGACGATTTCGCGCAAAACCTCTTTGGCGTTCCGTTCGCCAGTCTCGACGCCGCACGGCAGGGGCCGATCAACAACTCGTGGTTCAACATCATGTCGTACCACGGCGGCGAGGCCACCTTGAACACGCTCACACCGGATCAGTTGGATCGCATGACCGGCGAATCCAACACCCGCCGGCGCAACGTGGCCACTGGTAACACTTGGTTCGTCGCCAACGACGGCCACGACAGCAACGGGGGCCATACGATCGACAGCCGGTTGCTGACGGTCGGCCGGGCGCTTCAACTCTCGCGACCGCGGGACATCGTACTGCTTCGTTCAGGCGCTTATGCAGCGCCGGAAATCATGAACAAGCCGGTGAGCATTTACGCCAGTCGTGGCGCGGTCGAAATCATCGCGCCGTGAAACACTTCACGAATCCAGCATCACGTTGCATTTCCTTCTTTGATTCCATGAAACCAAAACGAACGATTATTCTGAACCTGACCGTGCTTCTCACCGGCACACTGAACGCCCTCGCGCAGTCCGGCGGTTCCTATAAACTCAACTGGCACACCATCGACGGTGGCGGCGGCAGATGCGCCGGCGGTGCGTTTGCCATCCACGGCACGATTGGCCAGCCGGAAAGCGGTGGAGAACTTCGCAGCGACCTGCCAACCCTCGCGGGCACCTTCGATTCATCCGAATCGGGGGCGCTCGTGGAACCCGTCTTTGCGCTGCGCGGCGGCTTCTGGGCCGGCATCGTCCAGGAGGAAGTCGGCCCTCGTTTGCACGTCGATTTCGACATCGGTCGGGTGATCCTGGCTTGGCCCTTTCCGTCCCGCAACTATGTGCTGCAACAAAGCGCCAACCTGGGCGCTCCCAATGGAGGCTGGGCCACGATTCCCATTGCTCCCATCCCTGTTGGGACCAACTGGCAAATCAGTTTCCGCGCCACGAACTCGGCCCGCCTATACCGGCTGATCAAGCAGTGACAGTAACAATGAAGACTTATGAAAAAGACGACAAAGAAAGAACTCATAACAAAGTTTTGTCTGTTCTGGCTGGCGGTATGCGCGGGGACAGGGACGCCAACAAAAGGGCAGCAGCCAATCATCAGTTCGCTTGGGCAAAATGGCCTGTTGGAATGCACCAATCTGGAGCCGGGGACGGTGGCGAGTGTCGAATGGGGACCATCGGTGTCGGGGCCGTGGACGAACACCTGGGAGAGTTTGAGTGCGGCGAGGGTGGACGCGAACGGGGTCATTCGAGTGAGCGTGCCGATGTTCTATCGGGTGCGGGGTATTCCAGCGGGAACAGTTTTGAGCGTCTCGAACATGGTGTATATCCCGCCTGGGACATTTGTAATGGGGAGCCCGGCGGGCGAGCGTGAGCGGCGCGGCGACGAGATGCAGCATACCGTGACATTGACGCAAGGGTTTTGGATGTGCCGGCATGAAGTGAACCAGGAGGAGTATTTTGGGGTGATGGGGAGCAACCCGAGTTATTGGCGGAATGGGCAGTCAGCTCTCGGATCGGGCGGCTCGGTAACGAACGATCTTCGTCATCCGGTGGACTTAGCGAGCTGGAACGACGCGACGAATTACTGTGGGCGCTTGACGGCACGGGAGCGGGCGGCTGGGCGGATTCCGGCGAACTACGCGTATCGTTTGCCGACGGAAGCGGAGTGGGAGTATGCGTGCCGGGGAGGGACAACCAACGCGTTCCACTATGGGAAAACTCTGCGAGGGACGATGGCGAATTTGGACGAGCGCTTTGAATATGATGCCGACGTCGGAACAATCTCGACTTCAAATTATTTCGGACGAACCAGTGTTGTGGGCAGCTACCTGCCCAACGAGTTTGGGTTGTATGACATGCACGGGAACGTGTGGGAATGGTGTGCGGACCGGTATGGGCCGTATCCGTTTGGGACTGTGAGCGACCCTCGTGGGCCGGTCTCGGGCTCGCATCGCGTCTTTCGCGGGGGCAGTTATTTCAGCTTCGGCAACCACTGCCGGTCCGCTTTCCGCTACTGGTTCGACCCGGAATACCGGTTCACCGACCTGGGCTTGCGCGTCGTGCTGGCCCCAGGTCCGCAGTAGCCGACCAGAACACCAACCTCGAAATCCATGAAACTCATCTTTGCCATCGTTTTTCTCTGCTCCTCACTCGGCGCGCGCGCCGAGATCGACTGGCGGCTATCCATCAAGCTGATCGCGGATCATGAAGGTAATGTTCCCCCGGAGTGGGTGGAGCGGGCTGCCAGCGAAGTTGCTCGCGCAAATCAAGTGATGCATCGATCCGGACGTGGCCATGGATTCGACTTGATCGAACTCGTCACCCTGACGGGCGTCCCGCAGTGGCACGATACCTTCGTGGACGAGATCAAACGCGCCGCGCTGCAAGACGCCGCCCGGGCTCAGCCGGGGCTGTATGCCTATCGCGAAAACGCGATCAACGTGTACGTCGTGGCGAATCAGGATCGGGGGATGGATCCCTTTCCTGACGCCGCCGGTGACATCATCCTCATGAGCGGACGAATGCGCAGCGGGATGCTGCTCCACGCATGCGGCCATTTCTTCAACTTGCGTCACACACACGAAGGTCAGAGTTTTCAATACTCGGACGGATCGAATTGCGGCGGCGGCTTCAGCCCGTGTTTTTGTGACCGGCAATTCCCCGGAGACGCAGATGGCACGACCGAGACCGCGCCGGACAACCAGTGCTATGACTCCAGCGATGTCATCGCGCGTGCCGCCTACAATCTGCCCTTCGTCGAATTAGATGCGGTGCGGCAGGAGCGCGTGGAAAACACCCGGCTTAATTTCATGTCCTACCGGGACAACCCCGACCGGATCACGAGTGACCAGTTGGATTTCATGATCAGCGACTCGAACACCCGCCGCCGGAGCGTCGCCACCGGCGTCACCTGGTTCGTGTCCACCGACGGCAACGACGCCGGGTCCGGCGTGCGAAGCAACAGCCGCTTTCAAACCGTGGGGCGCGCGCTCTCCGCGGCCGGGCCGCGCGACATGGCGCTGTTCCGCGCCGGCACCTACACCGCGCCGCAGACGATCAATCAACCCGTCACTTTCCGCGCTTCCCGTGGAGACGCGACGCTCGTCCGGCCCTGAACCCACCCGCCAAACCTCCAAAACGTGTTTCAAAATGAAAACCGTTCTTCACACAACCCGCCTGCTTTTGCCGGCCCTCCTGGCTCTAGCCTGTTTCACTGCCTCGACGCCGGCGCAGGAAGTGGCCATTCTGCTGCCAGCGCGCCGGACGGCGGCCACGAATTTTGAGTTTACGCTCACCGGACCACCCGGCATCAATACGGTCCTGAGTTCCACCAACCTGGCCGGCTGGAGCGAGCTGGCGAACGTGACCAATCAACTCGGCAGCGCCGTCTTCACCGATGTGGAAGTCAACTTCTCCCCGCAGAAGTTTTTTCGCGCGCGACGGCAAAGCCCGCCCACCAACATGGTGTTCATTCCGCCCAATACTTTCACGATGGGCAGTCCGACCGATGAACTGCACCGCCAGCCCAACGAAGGTCCGCAAACCATCGTGACCCTCACGCGCGGTTTCTGGATCGGGACACATGAAGTGACGCAGGGAGAATACCTGTCCGTCACGGGCACGAACCCCAGCGAATTCCCCGGAGATTTGAGCCGCCCGGTCTCGAGCGTGAGCTGGCCTGACGCCACCAACTATTGCTGGCTGCTGACGCGGTGGGAACTCGCGGCGGGACGCATTCCCGCCGGCAGCGAATACCGCCTGCCGACCGAGGCGGAGTGGGAATGCGCCGCGCGCGCCGGCACGACGACACGCTTCAGCTTCGGAGATGATCCCGACTACGCGAGCCTGCCCGATTACGCGTGGCAGTCTTTCGACGGCGGCCTCACCGTTCACCCGGTCGGGCAGAAACTTCCCAACCCAAGGGGACTTTACGACATGACAGGAAATGTCTTCGAGTGGTGCCAGGATTGGCTGGGGCCGCTGCCCGGCGGAGCGGTGACCGATCCGCAGGGACCACCTTCCAACGCCATCGGATGGAAAACCATGCGTGGGGGCGCCTTCGACTTCGGTGGGTCGGCCTGCCGTTCGGCCAGTCGCATGTTCTTTGGCAACCACCCGGCGCTCACCGATTGGAACCTCGGCTTCCGGGTGGTGCTCGTCACGGGACCGCAATGACCCTCACCCGGCTAATCTCCAAAAACAATGAACACCGCCTTCGCCAGCCTGAACTGGCTCTCCATCCTCGGCGCGACCCTCCTGTATTACATGCTGGGCGCGCTGTGGTTCTCTCCCGTCGCTTTCGGCAGGTTTTACGACAAGGCGCTCGGATTCGAGCGCCCGCCACGCTGGCGTCCCGGCGCGGAGTTCTATCTCGGTCCGCTGGTGGGTTGCTTCCTGTCGGCGGTGGCCACGGCCATTCTCCTTCACGCAACCGGTTGCTCATCCCAACGGGACGCCGCCATTTTGGGCCTCGTGGCGGGACTTGGCTACGCGGGCGCCGTTTCCGGCGTCAACGCCATCACTCCGAAAACGCCGAAACCTTTCTTGTATGGCGCCGTCACCGGTCTCTATCACACCGTCGGCATCACAATAGTCGCCATCACCGAATACCTGTGGCGCGGACATGCGGAACTCATCCTCAACGGCCACCTCCTCATGCTGGCCGACGAATATCCCGCATAACAAGACTCCGACACCCTCGGCGGCACCACGGTGAAATTCTGCCTGATGGTGTCGCGCTCAGGAGTTGGGCGAGGTGGATTGGTCCCGATCAAGGCACTGCTCTTTCGTCCCATCGTCACGCCCGCCGACTTGCTCCTTAGTCCCATTGTGCCGCCTCGCTTCCCGTGGAATGAATCGCGGTCACAATTGTCAAGCCATGCAAATCCGAACGAAGACATGAGTCCAACCGATTCATTTGAATCGCTGGTGAGAGAGCATTACGAACCGCTCTACCGGTTCGCAATGAGCCTCACGCGAGCGGAATCCGACGCGTGTGATCTGACGCAACAAACCTTCTACATCTGGGCGACAAAGGGTCATCAACTGCGGGACCTCTCCAAGGTCAAGACCTGGCTCTACACGACGCTGCACCGCGCGTTCCTTCAAGCACGGCACAGGCAAAGCAGGTTTCCTCACCACAATTTGGAGGAGGTCGAGGCGCAACTGCCGACCTACACTCCAGCACTCGCTGACCACGTGGACACTTCGCAAGTGCTATCGGCGCTGGCCAAAGTGGACGAGGTCTTTCAGCCCGCCGTAGCACTCTTTTATCTGGAGGACTACTCCTACAAGGACATCGCCGCCATTCTCGAAATTCCCGTTGGCACCGTCAAATCGCGCATCGCCCGAGGCATCGCGCAGCTCAGGGAAATTCTGTTGCCGGACGGCAAGCCCTCTGAACGCGGTTCCGCAGAGCGGGACTTAAGTCCCACTCTACTCCGGGAACCACTCCGCGATTCCTAAATCCTAATTGCGCCCATGTGCGCGTCGTGCGCACGGGCCAACCAAAAACATCAAATGAAAGTTATAAACACAAACAAGTTACACCAAAGTCAATCGTCCAGGCCCCGCGCCTGGATGCACCACCGCATCGAAACATGGCTGGCCTGCGCCACCGCGCTGGCCCTTCTGGCATCCACTTCACCGGCTCGCGCGGACCGCGACGACGATGACGACGGTAAGCGCAGCTTGCGCGGTCAGCAGAACGAAAAGACTCGAGAGAGGGACGCGCGCGAGATCGCCAAGCGCGGCGATATCACGACCCTGCCCGGGCCGCTCAAGGACCGCATCGTCGAGATGGCGGGGCGCCCGCATACGTATGTGCCCCAGACGGTTTTCAGCGAAGTGGCAGGCACCGGGAAGAACGCCGATGTGCCCAGCCAGCTCTTTCAATACTACCTGCTCGATACGACCGGCTTTGAGTCGAACGTGTTCACGAGCGTAATTCCCGGCATCAATGACACCGCCATCCCAACGGCGGCCAACGCGGCCAACGGCGGACGGCCGACCGTCGGTTCCGTGCGTGTCGTGCTCGAACCCAAGCCGGGCCTGCCCACTGATCCGAACGATCCGGGCGCGTTCGTGGACATCTTCACCGACATCTCGGGCTTGTTCGTCATCAACAACGAGTCCGGCTGGTACGAAGGTTGGATGGATCGCGACATCCCGGTGCCACCTGTGGCCGAACCGCACCCCGATGGCCGGGCCCGCTATGGCACGATGACGTCCGCCGACGCCGACGCGCTGGCTGCTATGGGCTCGGGCAACAACATCCCCGGTAACCTCTTCACCTTTGACGGCAATGCGGTCCGCAGGTTTCCCGCTCAAGGCAACACCGTCTCGTTTCCGATCAGCACTGGCAGCTTCAACGCCCTTCAGCAAAGCGACGTGCATGCCTACTGGGAGTTTAATCCCGGCACGTCGTGGGTTTTTCCACACTACGAACTGCCGTTCACCGGCGGTTTGCCGGGCACGTTTGCGGCCGGACTTCAATACAGCGTCCTCTCGCTCATCCCAGGTTCAGGCCCGTTTGGCGTGAGCAACGACAAGCTCGTGTATGGCGATGACCCGGAAAACCCGCGCGACCCCGATCGCACCGAAGCCGAGAACCCGGAGCGCACCGAAAAGCGGAATCGCTTCATCCCGAGCGGACTCACCGAAGAAATCTTTTTGAACGCCTTTTGCCGAGTGCGATCGTTCCAGGCGGCCGTGACCGACGTGGGGCAGCGCTTGCTGAACTCCTACGCGATTGAAGTAGCCCGCGTGGACACGAATGGCGATGGCGTCATCTCCTTCTCCGAGGTGCCCATCAACGGCACTTCCGACGGCGGCCAGCCCAACAAGCGGCTTTTCCTGCCCGCCACCGCATTCAATCGCTTCTTCGTCACACGTGAAATCGACGACGGCCTGCTCGCGCCGCGCTTTGCGCCGAGCCGCCGCGCTTGGGTTCTCGCGGGGGATGTTACGTTCGTGAACCCATCTGTGACCGCCTCCGTCCCGATTGATGCAGACCTCCGGTGACGTATCCGTTTCGCGCCGCCCGCGGCGCTTCCGCCGCGGGCGGTCCTTTGGCGGCAGCGTGGAGGAGCACTTTCAGCCCGCCGTGGTGCTCTTCCACTTGGAGGACTGCTCCCATTGAGACATCGCCGACAGCCGGCCCTTTCAGCGACATGAATACCAATCTCGAATCCACGACCATACCAAACCTCGAAGCCGTCAAAGCCCGGCAAAAGGCGATGTGGGAAGCCGGCGATTATGGACAAGTCGCCCGCACGACGCAAAATGTCGCCGAGGAATTCGTGGCGCGGCGGCCTCTCGTGCCCTATTCGCGTGTGCTCGACGTGGCCTGCGGCACGGGCAATCTCGCCATTATAGCTGCGCGCCGAGGTTGCGTGGCTAGCGGTATCGACATCGCGGGCAACCTCATCGCCCAGGCCCGCGCCCGCGCCGCGGTGGAACGTTTGCCCATCTACTTCGAGGAAGGAGACGCCGAGGCGCTGCCGTTCGGTGGAGGCCGGTTCGATCTCGTCGTGAGCATGTTCGGCCTGATGTTCGCGCCGCGACCCGACGTAGTAGCTGCCGAGCTGCTGCGGGTAACCAAGCCCGGCGGACAGATCGCGATGGCCAACTGGACGCCCGAAGGTTTCATCGGGAAGATGTTCAAGGTCTTCAGCGCGCACCTGCCGCCGCCCGTTCCCGGCATTCCATCGCCGCTGGATTGGGGCGACGAAGCCACGGTGCGTTCGCGACTGCGGCGCGGGTTCACTGATGTGCGCCTCACCCGCCGCATCGCTCGGATGCGCTACCCCTTCACGCCGGCTGGGACGGTTGAGTTCTTCCGCCAGTTCTACGGTCCCACGCAACGGGCGTTCGCCTCGCTTGACGCCTCCGCTCAAGAGAGGCTCCGGCAGGACATGGTTGATCTGCAAGAGGCCAACAACCTTGCCGAAACGCCCGGCACCACCGAGGTCGCCGCCGAATACCTGGAGGTGGTCGCGGTGCGAAAGTGAATGAATCTATATTTCACGCACAACGCCCCGGCGTGGCAGCCACGCACGCGACGCTGGCTCTGTCCAACCAAACTAACGCCGCTCAACCTTGCGCCAGGTGAGCGGGGCGTTGGCGGAATTAAAAACACACTTATGCCATACGTACATGTTCGCATTACCAAAGACTCGGTGACCGTCGGCCAAAAGGCGCAGATCGTCTCGGAGATTACGCAAACACTTTTGCGTGTGCTCGCGAAGCAGCCGGAGCATACGCACATTATCATTGATGAGATAGAACCTGAGAATCGGGGCTTCGGCGGAATGCTGACCACTGAGTACCGCAAGGGCCAAGGAGGAAGTTGAGTTGCCGGCGAACACTGACCGAAAGCAACGCACTTACCGATACGAACTGTGGCGCGCCGCGCCGCTGGTGGCGTTTCTCGCGGTGGGCGCCGTGACTTTGGGCTGGCTGGCGGAAGTCAGCGCCGCGCTCATTATCGCCGCCACGCTGCTGCTGGTGCCGGAAATCAAGTGGCGGAAGAAAGCGCGCCCCAGCAGCGCGCTGGTGGAGGAGGTTTCGGAATAAGTGGCTTGAGCGATACAGTGGGACTTAAGTCCCACTCTCCTCCGGGAACCACTTGCTGACTTGGGAATCCTAGAATCGGTCACTGCGCGTCTGACTGCGCAGGGACTCTTTGAAGAACGAAACGCGAAGTGAACATAAGCGTACTAACACATACCAACCAATCCGGCGCCTCCGCGCCACGACACCGAAAAAAGCAATGATAACAAACACCGCAAATCAAACTCACCGGATTCAAGCCGGTGCATGGCTGCCCACGATGGCTGGCCTTGCGCTGCTCGCGGCATCCGCCGCGCCCACGCTGGCCGGGCCGGACAACGATAACCGCGCTCCCAAAGTTCCGGGTGACATCGCCGTGCCGGAGGGCAACAAGCTTCACTCTCACGGCTTCGCGCGGGGCGTGCAGATCTACACCTGGACCGGCTCCAGTTGGGGCGCCGCCGTGCCCGAGGCCACGCTGGTCGATGACAAGGGCAACTTCTTTGCGGCCCATTTCGCGGGTCCGACATGGCAAAGCCCCGACGGGAGCAAAGTCGTGGGAGCGCTGCCCCCGAAGAGCGTCATCGTGGACTCGAACGCCATCCCGTGGCTGTTGCTCAGCGCCGCAAGCACGACAGGCCCCGGCGTCTTCGCGGACACGAGCTTCATCCACCGCGTGAACACCACCGCCGGCAAGGCGCCCTCGACGAACGGCACGGTAGTCGGCCAAGTCGCGCGCGTGCCTTACACCGCTGACTACTTCTTCTACCGCGACACACGCAAACCTTCCATTCAGTCCATCGAAGTGTCGCCGAATCCTCTGGTCACCGGACAGAGCTTCGCCATCACTGTGGTCGCCTCGGCGGATGTGACGCAAGCGAGCGCCACCATCGACTTTCGTCCCGGCAAATCTGAAACGTTGGCGGTTCCCTTGACCAAACAAGGCTCGAACTGGATTGGCTCCATCCTGATTCCGGTGGACCTCGACCTTCGGCACCCGGAGAGGACCAAGGCGAAGGTGAAAGTCGCGGTGTTCGACGCCGCCCGTCATCGGGCTGAAGGACACCTTCATGTGCCTGTAAGCGTGGTTTCCATCTCGGCAGGTTTGACCAACGGCGTTTTGACCGTCACCGGCGATCCCAATAATAACACGCTCATTGTCAGTCGTGACGCTGCGGGAACAATCCTGGTCAACGGCGGCGCGGTGCCGGTGGCCTGCGGCGTGCCGAGCATCACCAACACGACACTCATCCGCATCCTCGGTTTGAGCGGCAGCGACACGCTGCTCGTCGATGATGCCAACGGGCCGATGCCGCCCGCGAATCTCTTCGGCGGCGAAGGCACCGACACGCTCACCGGCAGCGCCAGTGCCGACGAACTCGACGGCGGCCGGGGCAACGACTCGCTCTTCGGTCGCGATGGCGACGATCGTCTGCTCGGCGGGCCGGGCAACGATACGCTCGTCGGTGGTCGGGGCTCGGACCCGCACATTGGGGGAGAGGGCGACGATGAATTGGTTTGGCTTCCGGGAGACGGGAGTGACCTAATCGAAGGCGAGGATGGCCAGGACACGCTGCTTTTCCTCGGCGGCAATGGCAACGACATCGTGGACGTTTCGCCCAATGGAACGCGGCTGCGATTCTTCCGGAACCCGGGCAACATTACCATGGATTGCGATGGCATTGAGAGCGTCGTCTTTCAGGCGTTGGGCGGCGCGGATCAGGTGGTGGTCAACGATCTGACCGGCACCCAAGTCACCAATGTCGTCGTTGACCTGGCCAGTTCACAGGGCACCGGCGACGGCCAGGGAGACACCGTCTTGGTCGGCGGGACCGAAACGAATGACGTCGTAGTTGTTTCCGGTTCGACCAATCGAGTGGACGTGCTTGGCTTGACCGCGGCGGTGGCCGTCATTGGCGGCGAGCAAATCCTGGATGAACTCACCATTAACACGCTGGGCGGCGTTGATGTCGTGGATGCCTCGGCGGTCGAAGCCGGAGCCATTGACCTCACGCTCAATGGCGGCCTCGGAGATGACACGCTGACCGGCGGCGCCGGGAACGATTTGCTGATCGGCGCACAAGGCACTGATGTCATGATCGGCGGGGCGGGTGACGACACGGCGCTCTGGAATCCGGGCGACGGCAGCGACGTGGTGGAAGGCCAAGCCGGGCAGGACACCATGCTCTTCGTCGGCTCGAACGGCGGCGAGAGTGTGGACATTTCAGCCACTGGCCAGCGCGTGCGGTTCTTCCGCAATCCGGGCACCATCACGATGGATTGTAATGAAGTCGAGGCGCTCCTGTTCAACGCGGCTGGCGGCCCCGACGCCATCACGGTCAACGATCTGAGCGGAACTGGCGTCACCCAGGTTAACCTCGACCTCGCGAATCCCCCGACCTCGGGCGCAGGCGACATTCTGGCGGACACCGTTACCATCCTTGGCTCGAATGACAATGATGCCGTGACCATCACCGGGACACCGGCGGGAGTGAGTGTTGAAGGCTTGACCGCGACCGTGAACATCGTGGCCAGCGATCCGACGTTCGATCAACTCATCCTCCAGTTGCTGGGCGGCGACGACGCGCTCATCGCTGCGGACCTCCAAGACGGCGTGATCAAGCTCACGGCCGACGGCGGACCAGACGACGATGTTCTGGTTGGCAGTGCCGGAGCAGACATTCTGCTCGGCGGTGAGGGCGACGATGCTCTCAGCGGCGGCCCCGGACTCGACACTCTCGACGGCGGTCCGGGAGATAACCTCCTGATTCAGGACTAGGCTGCCCTCGTTTCAAGTCTCTGGAACCCTAAAACCAACGCGCCCGGGGCGGAGGACGCAATGTCCCCGCCCCGGGACAAACGAGGAACAACTCGTGAGTCACGCCATGAACGCCGCCCTCGAGCCAACAACCATCCTCAACCTCGAAGCCGTCAAAGCTGCTCAGAAGGCAACCTGGGAATCCGGTGACTTCGGCCAACTCGCCCGCAGTATCGAACCTGTCGCCGAGAAATTCATGGCGCGGCGGCCCCTCCTGCCCGGCGCGCGTGTGCTCGACGTGGCTTGTGGCACGGGGAATCTCGCGCTCATCGCCGCGCGGCGCGGCTGCGTGGTGAGTGGCATCGACATTGCCCGCAACCTCATCGCCCAAGCCCGCGCCCGCGCCGCCGCGGAAGGGTTGCGCATTGACTTCGACGAAGGCGACGCCGAGGCGTTGCCTTTCCCTGGCTGCAAGTTTGATCTCGTCGTCAGCATGTTCGGCGTGATGTTCGCGCCTCGACCCAGCGTCGCCGCCGCCGAGTTGCTGCGCGTGACCAAACCCGGCGGGCAGATCGCGCTGGCCAATTGGACGCCCGACGGTTTCTTCGGGAAAGTGTCCAAAGTTTTCGCAACACACCTGCCGCCCCCGCCAGCCGGCGTCCCATCCCCGCTGGCCTGGGGCGACAAGGCCACTGTGCGCGCGCGGCTTCGGGAAGACTTCGCCGAGTTGCGCATGACCCGCCGCCTCGCGCGGATGCGCTACCCATTTCCGCCCGCCGAAACCATCGACTTCTTCTTCCGCTACGCCCCGACGTACGTCCGGGCGCTCGCCTCGCTCGACGCTTCCGGTCAAGCCGCGCTGCGGCGGGACCTGATCGAACTCCAGACGGCCCACAACACCGCCAGGACCCCGGGCACCACGGAAGTCGCCGCCGAATATCTGGAGGTCGTCGCGGTGCGGCGTTGAACGAATCCAGATGTCGTCCGCGCTTTCAAAATGCTCGAACCAAGACCCTACATGCGAGCACTGCAACGTCGCGCTGAATGAACCAATCCCAACAGAAACCAACCATACTTATGTATAACAAACAAAACCTGGCCCAACTGAAGAACATGGACGGCCTCGCGCCGGAGGTGATGAAAGCCTTTTGGGCCTTTGACAAAGCCGCCGTCGCCGAAGGAGCAATTCCGGTAAAGTACAAGGAGCTAATTGCCGTCGCCGTAGCGCTCACGACTCAATGCCCGTATTGCATCGACATTCACAGCGGTAACGCGCGCAACGCGGGCGCAACGGACGCAGAGATGACCGAGGCCGCGATGGTCGCCGCATCTCTGCGAGCGGGAGCCGCCGTGACCCACGCGACACACGCATTGACCAGTTAGCATCACCCCGCAAGAAGGCGACCATACGCCAGCAAGGAATGAACCGAGCGTCGCGAATCTGCTTTTCCCATCATACCGACACCGAAAACGCCTATGCTTGAACTCAGACCCACCTGTGAGAACTGCAACACCGCTCTCCCGCCCGACTCACGCGAAGCGCGCATCTGCAGCTACGAATGCACGTTTTGCGCGAACTGCGTCAAAGTCGTGCTGCACGATGTCTGCCCGAATTGCGGTGGAGGGTTTGTTCCACGGCCAGTAAGACCCGCGACGAACTGGAGGAATAACTACTACCTCGGGATTGATCCCGCCAGCAGCAAAGTGAAACACCGTCCTGTGGATCCATCCACCCACGCGCAATTCTCTGCGGCCATACGATCCATACCACCGGAGAGACGATAGCCACTCACCTTCGCCGCTTTTTCGCACCATCAACCACTCACAATTTGTATGAACAATGTCCTGAAGCCTTCCGCCCGTAGAGCATTCCTGGTTGTGGCACACGTCGCCTGTCTGTGCCTGGTCGGTGGAGTTGGCCGCTCGTCGGCCGGTCCTACCGACCTCTCCATTCCCGGCACGGTCACGGTGAAGATTGAACCGGTGGAAGCCGTAACAGACGGGGCGCGGTGGTCCGTCGATGGCGGACCGCTGCGAGCCTCCGGGGAATCAGTCGCAAATTTGGCCGCCGGTGCCCACACCGTCCAGTTTAGCAATCTGGCGGCGTGGTTGGAACCGGAGTCAGTGGATGTGCTGGTCATCGGTGGCAAAGAAGCGTCTGTGATTGCGACCTACCGGTCGCTGCCCCGGTTCTATTTCCGCGCGACGCCGGAGCAGCGCGTGCGCGTGGGAACGGCACTCGAACTTCTCGTTCAAACGGACGACCCTGGCGACCCTCAGAATCCCGGGCCTGGAACAGCACTACAGATGACAGCCACTCCGCCGCCTGCAGGCGCGCTGACCTTCGACCAGGCCAGCGGGCGCATCACCTACACGCCGTCGCCAGCGGATCGCCTGCCCTTCACGGTACGGCTCGCCACACCGCAAGGATTGGCTGGAACGTTTGAGGTGACGCCGCTTGACACGCTGGCGGCCGAGCAATCGGTCATCGAATACGACCGTCCGTTGCCAGACGCCGAGAGCCGCGACTACATCCAAATCAGCGAAGTCCCGCACGCTCCAGAACTATTCAACGACGCGACCGCCGAGACCTTCACGGTGAGCATCTCAGGCCATACGCTGGTTTTTGCTGAAGGGCATCCCGCAAGCCTGCATCGCCAGAATAGCGGACGAGCGAATGTCCGCGAGCTGCGGCTCTATGCCGACACCGTGATCATTCGCAGTCCGTTACTCCTTCCGCAGACGGCGGTCACGATTCGCGCGCGCGAGCTTCGTTTTGAAGGTGATGGGCGTATTGAGACGACGCCTCGTCCGCGCGCCAGACGGCCAGCCGGCGCCGTGTGGGAGGACGATTTGCTCGCCGGTAATGATGGCGACCCCGGACATCCCGCCGGCAACGCGGACGTGTTCGTCGAGCGGTTCTATTCGGATGAGAGCGCGATGACGCGCTTCGTGCTGCGAGGCGGCGGCGGCGGGCCGGCGGGAGAAGGCCGCGATGGTCGAGGCGAAGGAACAGTCAACTTTTTGTCGGGGGATTGGAATAAACTCATGACTCGCGCCGGGAACCCTGTTTGTGGAACGACGGAGGACAGCGGGGTCATATTGTTTTCGGAAGATTTGGTCCAAGGCCGGCCCCCTCAGACCTGCGGCGCCCGCGTGACCGCGCGGGGCGAGAACGCGGTGCCATCGGGAAGGCCCGGAAATGGCGGCACGGGCGGCACGCTGCGTTCGACGCTCAATCTGGGGGCGTTCGGCAATCTTGCGGGCGGCAACGCGGGAGCCCAGGGCAATAACCATGTGGGCGGAACTCTCACAGCGCGCCGGTTCCTTTACGTCTCCACCATCACCATCAATAGAAACGGCGAGGAGATAACCAGCACCGAAGAGGAAGACGCGCCCAAGGCGCCGGGAAACGACGCTGCCGCCCCGAGCGGCCAAGGCGGCGCCGCTGGAGCTTTCGTGCCGGAGCCGAATCCTGGGACATGGCTGCACTCCTTCGCGTTGCGCAGCATTGTGCAATACGCCAAGGATGCCTACCTCAACGATCGCATCGCCGAAACGCGCCGGCTGCTCGGTGAGTATCGGGAATTGTTGCGCGCCCATGACCGGTCGATCGCGCCGGACGTGGAACTCAGCGACGAGGAGTTTTCAGAGAAGGTCAACCTCGACCAGTTGCAGACGGAGGTCGGGAACATTCTGTATCGCATTGATTCAAATCTCGACTACTTCGGCAATCCGGCAGGCTGGGTGCCGATGCTTTCCTTCGAGGCGAACTTCCTCGCGTTTCAAAACGAGGTGGACCAATCCCTCCCGATTCTCTACCTCGCGTACTGGCTGAACAACGCGGCCACGAACTTGCAAGCCTCGCTGGCGGCCACCGAGCAAGCCAGGAGTGGTTTGGAAGAGGAACGCGCCCGAATGGACGTCAGTTTCAACGAGGCCCAGAGCGCCGTCCCGCGTTTGAAATCAGAAGCGGAGTCGATTGCGTTTCAAATTGGCGCGCTGCAAGGACAAATCACGAACAAACTTTCTCAATTGGAACAGCGCGCGCGCGACAATGTGAGCGATCGCCATAAACTTCCCTTCTGGAAGAAGGCGTTAGGAGTCTTGTCTGTCGTCGCAGACCTCGTCCCCGTCGGTCAGCCTACGGTTGGCCGCATTGGCGCGGGCCTCGGGTTGTTGAGGCAAGTGGATCCCGAGAAGCCGATCGAGAGCGCAAAGGCGCTGCAGCCCCAAGCGTTCAGTGTCATGACCAATATCGACATCTCGCTCTGCTTCGGCAGCAACGCGACGAATTCACCCGGTTCAACCAATAACGTGAAAAAAGCGCGGCAGGAGCAACTCAAACGGTTGACCGAATGCGGCAAATTTCTCGCCAGCGAATACAAGGAAATCTCTGCGGTGTTCAAGGAAGCCCAAGTGGACGACAAAGAAGTCGCTGCAGAGTTGGAAAAGCTTAAAGCGGCGGACACTGAGATCGAGGGCCTCACACAACAAGTCACCGCTCTCAACGCAGAGAAGGAGCGTTTCGCGAACGAGCTGGCCGCCGGTTTGCAAGTGATTGGCTCGTTCACCAGCGGACTATCGCAGAATCTCGTGGCCACGCACGAGCTGGAGGATCGCATCACCGCCAACATCAACATCCTCGATCACGGCACACTAATGCACATCAAAGAAATGGAACGTCGTGCCACCGATCGGCTGGTGCAGTACCAGTATATGCTGGCGAAGTCCTTTCAATACCGCCAACTGCGGCCCTATCCGGGAACGCTGCGCCTCACCCGGTTGCTCACACGCTTCCGGCAACTCATCGAGGCCAACACCTCGCATCTGCTGACCCAGGCGGAGTTCCAGAACTTGAGAGGCATCTTCGTGGATGAACTTCGCGAAGTCGTGGCACAATCGCTCGACAACATCAACGCTCCGGCGCGTTCCTTTCCCAAAAGCTATCGCCTCAACGCTGACCAGCGTCAGCAGCTCAACCAAAAAGGTCAAGTCGTGCTCAGCCTCAAGGAGCTTGGCCTTATTGACGCCGGTGATGACAACGTTCGTCTCGCTGACCTGCGCACGCGAACGCTTACGGCGCATCCCGTCGGACCAGTTGGTTCTCTGGCTCTGGTGCGGGTGAATTTCGAACATCGCGGCGTCTCACGCCTGACCTCCGGCGGACGGACGTTTCTCTTTCGGCATTACCAGACCGAGTCGGTAAATCCGATCGTGTGGAACGCGATATTTGACGCGAACACGGGCCAGACGGTGAACAGCACTCTGAGCGCGGCCCAGCAATCACTCATCAGCGTTCTGCTGTCGCAGCAGCCCGTACCGGTGACGAATCTCGTTTACTTCTCCCAGCCTGCCGCAGACGCAGAGATCCTTCTCACCAAAGACGTGTCCACCGACAATGGCACCGACTTCACCATCGACGACCTCCTCTTCGAAGTGCAGTACGACTTCAGTCCCACGAGTGACAACCTGCGCGAGTTGAACGTGCGGGTGAGCGACGACCTCACTCCAGTCATCGTCGTGAGCCAGCAGGACATCAATAGCCGGCAGGACGGCTTGGGAGATTTCAGTCGCGTGTTCCCACCCTCAACGCTGCTGACCCTGCAAGCGCCGCCCACTCACGGTCGATTCGTCTTCGACCGATGGTTTCTCAATAACCAGCCGCAAACCAGGAACAGCCCTGCCGTCTCGGTGTTCCTTTCAGGCGACGCCCAAGTCGAGGCGCGTTACCGGCTCGCGGCCGATCCTCCGGTTCTCACGCTGGTCACAATGCAACCGGGGCAGATCGCCTTCAGCTTCCCCTCCGAGCCGGACACGAGTTACACAGTTGAACAGAGCCCGCGTTTGACCAACCCCGTCTGGACAACCGTGGAGACGCGCGTCGGCGACGGTGCGACGATCCGATTCACGCGACCAGTCGGCGCGGCGTCCACGATCTTCTTCCGCGTGCGGCAGGAGCCGTAGCGTCATGGAAACACAATATGAACAGCACCCACTCCAACATAACCAGATCTACCGCACGGATGAACCCATCAACTGAGATTTCCATCCGGGAAGCATTTTGCCCGTCCGATATGCCAGAGAAATCCCCTTCCTTTTCATTCACCGGGACGCGCGGAGAACTGGCGGCGTATTTGATCGAGAAGGATTCAACGCACTGGGACTGCCTGCATTACTCCATTCTCGACAACGGGCCCGCGAGCGGACGCGAGCAGAATACACGGCATTGGTACGTTTGGAGAAATCGATCCCGGTACCACCCACACGTTTCGAAGTTCGATTGAATATGAAACCGTTGCCCACATTGCCGAACCCACACCGCCTCAACACTCCAATTCCATTCCGCGTTCCTGTCGAACCGGATGGTGGCTGCCTGCTTCCTGCTTGCCTTCACCTGAGCCTGCTACGTTCCGTCGCGTTGCAAAGATTAGGGCGTTCGGCAGTCGATTTTTTGCGGGATTCGCGCGAACTCCTCACGATATTTGCACGGTTTTTTCGCGAAAGGACGGCTGCAAGGAAAATCGAGGCAAAAGAGTGCGCTTCATGGCCTGCCGGTACTGCTCTTTGACCGCATTTGTCGAACGGTGTTGATGGCGGTTGAATTACCGCGTTGAACGGTGTTGAAAGCATCAACGCCATTCAATCGTTTCGCCGGATGGCGGCAATTGTGCGGACAAAAACCGAAGCGTAGGCTTCGGGGTGAGGCGTCCCTCTGAAAAGCATACGTCTAGTGTGCGCAATCCTTGCTCCGAATGGAGTCGCATCGAATGAAAACGCGGTTGTGAGGAATGTGTCGTGGAGGCTTGATCCTTGGTTGATGCGCGAATCAGCGGACGTGTGGGAGGGCGGGATGGGAAGCAACAGCGGATGCTTCGGCACAGGATTGGCAATGCAGGCCCGACCGATCTGGTCAGGCGGGATTTGCATCAGTTGTTGCAAAGGGATTCGAGCACGCACGCACCAACAGTCGTCAATAGTGCCCGTGCAGTGGGCCAGCGCACAACCGTTTGGTTGGCGGCAGAGCGGACAGAGTGACGGGTCAACCGGGTTGGGTGGCACGGGAAAAACATACACGTTTTCATGGACGGCGAGAATGGTTGTCCGAGTACGTCAACGCCTGGAACCGAATCAGGGGCGGAATCGGCAGGTCTTCAAAAAGCCCTTCGTTGTGAATTTCACGAGAGCAGGCTTGGTGTGCATGAAAACTCCAATTACGCATCCGATCACGCTTGTGCCGGCGACGATCAACATCCATTTGACGCGGCTCTGCAATTTCGGCTGCCGCTACTGTTACGCCGAATTCCGGGAAACCGGGGCTGTCCACATCAGGCGAACGGAGATGTTCGCCATCCTGGACGCCATAGCTGAGAACCATCGCGTCGGAACGCAGCCGAGGAAGGTCAACTTCGCGGGCGGTGAACCATTCCTCTATCGTAACCTTCCTGATCTCATCGACCACGCCAAGAAGCTCGCTCTAACGACCTCTGTAGTGACCAACGGCTCCCTGCTCACTGGCGAACTGGTGTCGCGGCTGGACGGGTGCCTGGACATACTTACCTTAAGCGTGGACAGCATGAAGCCTGACACCAACCGCCAGATAGGCCGGCACGGTCGAGGAACCCCACTCGGATTTGACGATTACTTGGAACTGGCCGAACTGGTTCACGGGGCTGGCATCCGGCGTAAAGTCAACACCGTGGTCAACCGCCTCAATCTAAACGAAAACATCGGAGCGCAAATCACGGCCTTGTCTGCCTTCCGTTGGAAGATTCTCCAAGCCAAACGGATTCTCGGCCAGAACGATCTTCAGTTCGAGCAGATGGCGGTCAGCACTGCGGAGTTCCATGAATATGTCGCACGCAATCGTCGCCAGGCGCAGTCAGACATGGTAATCGTGCCGGAAACAGCGGACGACATGACTGACTCCTACGCCATGATTGCACCCAATGGCTGCTTCTTCGACAACAGCCGGGGTGTTTATCGCTACAGCAGGCCGATTCTCGAAGTGGGGATCGTCGAGGCGTTTCAAGACGTGGAGTTCGACGCGGACAAGTTCGTGAAGCGTGGAGGTGTGTATGAATAACCGTAAGAAGGGCGACGGCAAACAGCCGCAGCCAACGGCCGCGTCTAATTCGTTTGGTGATTTGGTTCAACGGGCACTCGCGCAGTCGCCCGACGCCAAGAAAGCTTACGACCAGTTACGGACCACCTATTTGAAGGAAGTGGGATTTAAGGACAAGCCAAAGAAGCAATACTGGAAGATTTTTCCAGAATCAGTACTTCGTGTTCACCAGAAGCTTCGCGCGCATCCAGGAGAACGAGAACGTCTCCATGATTTTTTCTTTTCCATCAACGCCGAGGCAGTTTGTTTCGTTCGGAATCTTTGGTTCGCGCATCAGTTCTTCTCAAAGCCGAGCGAAGTTGAACAATTCCTAACGACCGCCAGTACTCAGGAGCGTCGGGAGAAGTTTGAGCGCCGATCCGAGGAATTAGAAGCTTTGGCCAGCACTTACGCCGGATGGTTGAAAGCGGCGGGCGGCATTTCCCGAAAGCTGGAGAATTTCAAATCCACAAAGACCGACTTGCTCGCAGCTTCAGAAGACACGGCAGATTTGCCGGAAGCCACGAGAACATTTCCAACGCCTCCAGGTTCAGCAGCGGTAGCCGATCTGATTCGCGAGGTTGAACAGCGAGCATCCTACCAAGCCGGAAACCCGGACGATGCGTGTGAGAAGGCGCTATATTTTCTGGCGCTGGGTCGCCCGGGCATCGGTGAAACCATAGCCAGAGAAGTGCTCGCCGAAAACCCCGGCCACGCTGTCGCGCTCTATGCCAATGCTGTTCTCCTGCTTGATGCCGGCGAGCGTCATCGGCAGCAGGCGTTCGTCCACGATGTCATGCACCCGCATGATTTGCCGCCGTTGGACGCCGAAGAATTCCATCACGCTGACCGCCACGTCGAGGAAAGCCTTCAAGCATCGGAGAAGGAAACGAAGGCGTTCTTGTTGATGTTGAAGGCGCGTCAGAACTGGCCGAAAAAGTTTGCGATCAAGTGCTACGATCTGTCCCCGTCCGTCTGGCAGCACAAAGTGGATGAATGGCTTTTCAGACAGGCAGCCGTCCGTGTCAGGGAAGACCCGAAGGAGCTTCGCTTGCCATCGAGCACCGATGCCAAGAGTGCGTCAAAGATGCTCGCACAAATCGTCTCGGACATCTGGGCGAACGGCGGCAGATGGATGTTCAATCCAATTTCATCCACCTTCTTGCGCTGCTTTATCATCGTCGCGTTCCGTGTGCAAATTGATGTGGCGCGCGATTGTGTGAAGAAACTGGAAGCGGCGCTAGACCAACTAAAGTTGGACGAAATGGAGTTGCTTTGGCGCGACGCTGGCATGGTGTTGCCAGTCTCCCACGAGCCAACTTTGGCGGAGACGTTGATTCCTGCCGCGAGGGATTCTCTGTTCTCCTGCGTTATATTTGCGACGAGGCCAGTGGGAGATGCTGCGGCCCTTTTGCGCCGAATCGCGCAAACTGGTTTGGCCGATGAGCACGACCGCCGAACCGTCCTGCGAAGCTTGGCGATGCGTGAAGTGGTTCTGAACGTCGTTCACGGTGGAGCTTCAGCCCAGGCTGTGGAGTTGTGCCGCGAGATGGCAGAGCGTCGAGACTGGCCCGCTACTGCAACAGGAGAGAAAATGCAGGCGTGCTGGCAATACGCCGTCATTGTCCTCCTCTTTGAATCCTCACGGGCAGCCTTCGAGGCCAACAACATTCAGGCGGCGGCAGAACGAATTGCGCTTGCGTTACAACACGCAACCGATTCGCTTGAGGCAATTGCTGGCGAGAAGCCACTGTTGAAATTCATCGAATCCGACGAGTATGACGACCGGGAGATTGTTGGCGATTTTCTCCACCGCCGGCCCAACATCGTAACTGACACCCGCGCTTCGGACTTCTTTCGTCCGCCTGCTCCCTGGGAACAGGCAAATCCGTTGCACGTTCACCACATGGCGTGTTGGGATGATTTTGTAAAATGGTCCGAAGGAGAATGCCCTCCGGGCACACCGCTCCTGCTGGCATACGGGTATTGGCTGGCGCGACAACACGGACAAGGTGACATGCTGCTGCCGAGATGCGATGCGCTGGCCGCCAGAATCCGCCCTTGCCCCAAGTAATCGCGCACATGGAGGGATTGTCGGCGCGATGTCCGTGTATTTTATTCTCCGCCCATTCCAAATCTGATCTGGGAGCGCGTCAAACCAGTGCAAGACCGGGATTTTGTCATGCATGCCAATCAAATTCCCGGCACGACGCGCCAAAGGCAAACTCGCTCCTTCTGGCGAAGGACAATCAGGCGGTGGCGCTAAGTTGCGGCTCGCGCTGCCCTCTCGTCTCTGTGCCGTGAACCAGAACCGCCTTGTTCTTGCGCAGAAATTCTTCCAAGACGGCCTTGTTGAGTAGCAAGGTGTGAGCCCGCTTGATGCCCTGCTTGAAGTGCTTGTAATGCACCAATGTCCTGCCAACCAAAGTGATTTCGATGTTTGAATCAGTCATCTGCCACGTCTGGCCGGTGGCAACCGATTTTGGCGGAACATTTTTCTTTTGCTTCATGCTTTCGACGCTCGTGAGGTTAGCAGACGATTCCTTTCCTACAATGCCTGTGTGATGCAATCGCAACCAGCATTGCGTAGCAAGGGGATTTAGACCTGAACACACCAACAGTCGTCAATCGCGCCCGTGCATTTGGCCAAAGCCCAACGGTTCGGTCGTCGGCAGAGTGGACAGAGTGACTGGTCGATTGGGTTTGTTGGCGCGGACAAAGCATATACGCTTTCGTGGATGGTGTGAATGAGTGTCCGGGCACTTCGGCGATGGAATCGAATCGGGAGCGAAACGGCGTCAGCTTGCATTGCTGGCGGCTGGGGGGGATTCGGATGCCGAGATGCCAGTTTGCAAGGTTGCCTGGGCGGATGGCGACAATCCGTCTTTTGAAGATATCAAACGGCGGCTTCGCAGAACGGCGTCATGCTGGTCCCCGTCGCCGGTTTATTTTCCTGGCCATCTTCGTAAGGGTTTCCATCCGTTTATCAAACAATTCCTCCAAGACGTAGGAATACATCTCGTAGGCTTTGATTACGTCCTCCCTTTTCAAACCTGCCAGATGGCTGCCAGAATTCCCCAGCCATTTTACCGCGAGTATTTTGTCGCCAAGATGTGGGGCGGATGGCCGAAACATTTCTATCCGCGCATGTAAGTC
Source organism: Limisphaerales bacterium (assembly GCA_022616725.1). GTDB lineage: Bacteria > Verrucomicrobiota > Verrucomicrobiia > Limisphaerales > JAKEEH01 > JAKEEH01. Next base: position 44,045 of record JAKEEH010000398.1, read on the forward strand.
ATGCGCTCTTTCTCTCCCCTTTTTGTCCCGATACCACTTTTTGACACAGCGATAGTCCATCAACGCTTCAACCGAGATTCGCAGGGAGTTTCCGGCGGCACTTGGGTTGGCCCAAAATGTAGAGAATGAGTCCACCAGTGGTCCTTTTACTTTTGCAGGAATTGCAGAAGACAGAGGGAAAAGATGGACAGTCGGGGTGAAAAACTTCACCGCTAGATAAGTCCGATAAGCTGGTTCGCCGTATTTGCCCTCGATCTGACTCGTGCTGAACGATCCCGCACAATTGACCGATTCTTCACAATCAGAACTGGAACACACGAGTCGCAACGTAAAAACTCCTTCGTACATGGATGGATCGCCTTCGTTGTCGCAGCGGAATTCTGACTCCGAAGACTGGTCAAGCTGCGGCTCCTTTTCACGGGCAACCAAGTGAAGCCCACATTTCGGACAAGGAAATGGTGGAATCTCACGCTTCGGAAATTCTTCTGTGATGCGACGTATGGCCTGCATTGTTAGCAACGCATGGTTTTCATGCCTTCCGACCAACAGTGACTCTATCGTCAGCGGTGGCCCGTTGGTTCAGTCCTCGTCGCGAACAATCCCTCCAATCAAGGCGATTCGTGTCAGTTTTAGTCCGTGGCCGGATTGCAGCCTGAATAAAATGAAAGCGGGAGCGCGTTGCAGAAAGTGCCCAATGGGCAACTTGCGCGAGGTCAAAGGTGGTTTGCTGACCGGATGACGACGATGCCATGTCACGAGTTTCATCCAACGAACCAACGCTGGTTTGGCTTCCACACCTCCACTTCCATTTTGTGTGCGTGCTACATCTTCGCAACCGTGGGTTTGGATAGCCTGCGAACCGTGATGACTGGCCAGCGCAATCGGATACACAGTTTGTGTCAAACTTACACACGCGGTGCATCGCGCTCCGTTAGTCTGCGCGGCATGAATGGCTGTGGGTCCGCAATGAGTGCCAGCCAGCGAATCGAAGGAATGACGTATGAGCGTGTTCGTTAATGAACAGGTGACGGCGGGCAAAGGTGCGCAGTCGTCCGGCGCGATGGAACTGGTGTCGTCTCATGTTCGCGAACTGCTCAATGCAAGGCGGCTCCAAGGACGATTAAACACCCGGCAGACGGCAGCGCTGCTCAACTGTGGCGAGCACGATATTCCAGTGCTGGTGAACAAAGGCTTGCTGACGCCGCTGGGCCATCCGCCGCCCAATGCCATGAAATACTTTGCCCCGCTGGAAGTGCTCGAACTGGCCGGAGATCGCGAAAAGATGGGGCAGATATGCGACGCGCTGTATGAGCACTGGCGGGAGAAGAACGCGGCCAAGGCGAGCGCCACGCGCAAGGCGCGTTCAGCAACGAGCGGCGGTTCCAACGGCGCACTCAAACGGAATGGTCACTGAGATTGAGGTGCCACCCGTCATGTGAAGAACGCTCTAACGTGAACCAAGTCTGTTTCGCTGGGAAGAGCAGGAGGCGGCTAATGGTCGTCTTCTCAAGCAATGTTCAGTTCATGCAGGACGAACGGGGTTGCTGCTGATTTTCCCGGCGACTCCTGATAGGCTCGCCAAACCTTGGCCAGCAGGCTGGCCGGGCCTGCGCTATGACCGCAAAACGATCTCCGAGCGTTCCTGATCGCCTGTTGGCGCGGAAGATTCGCAAGAAATCCGACGCTGAACTGGCGCGGCTGCTGCGTCGCTCCCATTTCGCCGGACGTACTCCAAAACTCCGGCGCGCGAAGAAGCTCGTCGAATGGTGGGACGAGAAGGAGATCAAGCTCCTGGGCCGGATGGCAGACGAGGATTTGGCGAGACAGCTTGGCCGGAGCATCCGATCCGTTCGTGCCCGGCGCGAAAAGCTTCACATCCCTGTCTTTGCGCCCGCCGTTCGCGCCTGGACGCGCGCGGAACTCCGGTTGCTCGGCACCCGCCCGGATCAACAGGTGGCCGGCGAGTTGGGCCGCACGCGGCACGCGGTGCAGGGCAAACGCCATTCGCTGGGAATCCCGCCGTTTTGGGAACATCGCAAGACATGGACGCCGAAAGAAGATGCGCTCGTGGGCACGGTGCCGGACGAACAATTGGCCCAACGGCTTGGACGTTCTGTCGGTTCGGTCCGCTCCCGGCGGCACAAAAAGACCTTGGTGCGCTTCGTTTCGGGCGTGGATCGCTGGCGCGCGCGCGAAGTCCGGCTCCTCGGCATGCGTCCCGACGAAGAGGTCGCCCGTCGAACCGGCCGGTCGGTGGAAGCCGTGCGGGCGAGGCGCGTGAAGCTCAAGAGACCGAACTTCGTCCGCGCGCGGACGAATTGGAGGAAGCAGGAGGAGAAACAACTGGGCACCGGCCCGGATCGCAAGATCGCAGCGCGGTTGGGACGCAGCGTCGGGGCGGTACGGACGCGTCGTTGTGTGAAACGCATTCCTGGTTTTCAACCAATCGGTCACAAGTGGCCGCCCGCCGAAGACAGACGCTTGGGCACGCGACCGGATCGAGAGATTGCTCGCCTGCTGGGCCGCTCCGTCCGCTCGGTGATGAAGCGCCGGCTGCGCTTGGGCATTCCCAATCCCTTCTCTCAAGTCGTCCGCTGGACTGCGGCGGAAGAGCGATTGCTGGGCAGAACCTCGGACGACATTTTGGCCCGGCGACTCGGGCGAAAAGCCAGTGCCGTCCTCCAGCGCCGCCGCCTCAAACGCATTCCTCCCTTCCGGGATGCCGCCACGCCGTAGCCTCATTCAGCCCGGCATTTCAAAGTATTCCGCTTAACAGGCTTTAACTCGCCCACTACCTGCTAACCGGCTCGGTTCCTGTGGCCGTATCTTCGTCTCATGCTTGCGGCCAAAGCCCAGTACAGTCTCGACGACGCGAAGGGCTACTTCGAGGAGCATCTGTGTGTGGGCGATTACTATTCCGAAGGCCAGCACGTCGCCGGGCAATGGGTCGGCAAGGGAGCGGAAGAATTGCGGCTGTCCGGCATCACGCGCGCTCAAGAGTTTCTGCGGCTATGCGAGAATCTGCATCCACAAACGGGCGAACGGCTGACGCAGCGGCAGATGACGACGCGCACGGAGATCGGGCCGGATGGGAAGGAACATCAGCACGCCAACCGCCGGGTGTTTTATGACTTCACGTTCTCACCGCCCAAGTCGGTGTCGATTGCGGCGCTCGTCGGCGATGATGCGCGCATCGTCGAGGCACACGAGCAATCCGTGAGCGCGGCGATGCGCCAGTTGGAATCTTACGCCGCGACTCGTGTGCGCAAGCAGGGCCAATGCACCGACCGCACCACGGGCAAGATCGTGGCGGCAGTGTTCCGGCACGAAACCTCCCGCGCGCTCGATCCGCATCTGCACAGCCATTGCATCGTGTTTAACGCAACGTATGACCCGGTGGAGAAGCGTTGGAAGGCGCTCCAGAATCACGACATGCTCGCGGCGCAGAAGTTCGTGGAGAACGTCTATTACCACGAGCTGGCCCGCGAGCTTCACCGATTCGGTTATGCCATCGAGAACAAGCCGCGCGGTGATTTTGAAATCAAGGGCGTCTCGCCGGAATTGATTCAGCGATTTTCCAAGCGGCATCAGGAGATTGATGATAAGACGCGCGAACTGCTGGAAGCGCAGCCGGAGAAGGCGAGCGGGAACATCGCTGAAATCCGCGACCACATCGCGCACAAGGAACGGGCGCGGAAGATCAAGGACATCGGCCTGGCCCGCCTGCAAAGCCTGTGGGACGGCCAGTTGACGCCGGAGGAAAAGGCGGCGCTGCGGAGGCTGACGGTTGAACAGCCCGCCGTCGCCGTCACATCGAGCGAGACTGCCGTGAAGGCCGTCGCGTGGGCTGAGGAACATTTGTTTGACCGGCGTTCGGTCGTCCACGAGCACGAACTTTGGCGGCACGCGCTCGAACACGCGCGCGGGCAGAACGTGGATTTGACGGAACTGCAATCAGTCACGCGCCAGCGCGGATACATTCGCGACGAGAAGCAGCCCGACAAGGTGACAACACGCGAGACGTTGCAACGGGAATGGGCGATGGTGAGCATGGCCAAGGAAGGCGTCGGCGGCTTCCATCCGTTCTGCTGGGATTATCGAACCAGCAACCCGCAGTTGGACGCGGAGCAGCGCGAAGCGGTCGAACACATCCTGGGTTCCCTCAATTTCGTCACCCTCTTTCGTGGCGGAGCGGGAACCGGCAAGAGCTTCACGCTGCGCGAGGTCAAACGCGGCCTGGAACAGGCCGGGCGGGTCGTTCACGTCATCGCGCCGCAACGTCAGCAGGTGATGGATTTGGAACGCGATGGTTTTAATGGCGCGCAGACGGTCAGCGGATTCCTCGCGCGCAAAGGCATGACGGCTCGCGCGGTCGTGCTCGTGGATGAAGCCGGTCAAATCGGCGGCAAGCAGATGCTCGCGCTGCTGGAGTTGATTCAGGGGCGCGAGGGCCGGGTGATTCTTTCCGGCGACACGCGCCAGCATGGAGCGGTGGACGCCACGGATGCCCTTCGGGCGTTGGAGAAGTACGCGGAGTTGCGACCGATTGAGTTGACGAACATTCGGCGGCAGAACCCGGAACTGGCGAAGACTCTCGCGGAACGCGAACACATCCAGCAGTACAAACAGGCGGTCATCGAGGCTCGCGACGGCAAGCTGCGCGAGTCGTTTGAACGGCTGGACAAGCAAGGCGTCGTCGAGCCATGCACCCTGGCCAACCAGCACGACAAGTTGACCGCGTGTTACCTCGAACATCTCAAGGCCAGACATGACACCGTGGTTGTCTCGCAAAGCTGGAACGAAATCCATCAGGTCAACGAGACGATTCGATCGGCGTTGAAACAGGAAAAGCTCGTTGGTGAAACTGAAACCGTCATCACGGCTTTCCAGCCTGTGAACCTGACCGATGCTCAGAAGCGCGACCATCGCTCCTACGACGCAAACTCGGTAATGGTCTTCAACCGCGACGTTCGGGGTTTCAAGAAAGGCGAGAGCGCCCGACTGGAAGCGGTCACGGACACTCACTTGATCGTCAAGAGCGATTCGCGCGTCGCGTCCGTGCCGCTGAAACATCTGGACCGGCTCACCGTCTGCCAGCGCAAGGAACTGGCGTTGTCCGCTGGCGACCGGCTGCAACTCAAGGCCAATGGCCGAAGTGAAGACGGACGGCACCTGGCCAATGGCGAACTGGTGACGGTCAAGACAACCCGCGCCGACGGACGCATTGAGTTGAGCGATGGCCGGGTGTTGGAAGCGAACTTCCGCCAGTTCGTGCGCGGCTACGCCGTCACATCCTACGCTTCGCAAGGCAAGACGGTCGATTACGTCCTGTTTTCTGATTCGGCGGTGCGCGCCGCCACGAACGATCAACAGTGGTACGTCACCATTTCGCGGGGCCGCAAAGGCGTTCACATCTTCACCACCGACAAGCCGCAGTTGCGCGAGAGCATCACGCGCTCCGGTCAACGCCCCCTGGCGCTCGAACTCATAGGCGGCTCCGGCCCGCGCCCCGCGCTGCGACTGTGGGATAAGCTGCATGGTTATCTCCTGCGCTTTGGCCGCACCGCCGCCGACCGTTTCTGCCGGTTGAAACAAGCGCGTCGTCAACGCGCTCAACACACTGTTAAACATGAATACCAAACCACCCGAATGCTGGGCGAGCGATCCGAACGCGCGCGGCGTCAAAATCGAATTGTCCCTTGAACGCAGCCTCGTGCTGCCGCACGACCAGTTCACATTTTCAGAACTGACCAGTGACGGCAAAGAACAACGCCTGCGCCTGGTCTTCGCCACGCACGAGGTGCTGGTGCGCGGCACCTGCCTGCGGCGAATCGAATCAGCGATGCAACGCGAGGAACTCTCGCTCCTGACCCGGCTGCCGGAACATCAAAAATCCCTGGTCGGCGAAGGCCATCCGGTGGTGCTGCAAATCACGGTGAGTGAGGCGGGGGCCGCCGCCTCGTCGGTGCCAGTGTAAGGACGTTCCACGCGGAGCGCGCTCGTTCGGTCATTCCTCCATTCGTCGCGCGGATCAAATCCTCATGCCGCGCGACTGGCTCGTGCCGGTGATCTGACGCAACGCCTCCTTGACCTCCCGCTCGAAGGCCATTTGCTGGATGCGTTGCGGAATCAATTCCGGCCAGTGAATGACGCCCGTATGCAGCGCCTCGAATTGACGCCCCGAATAAGTGTTCTTCAATGCGGCCAGCATGGCGACATACCGGCCGCACACGTTCCTTTGCTGCGCGCGGTCTGCGGTCTGCGCCCGCATGTCCTCCAGAAAATGGGGCACGCACAGAGCCAGCATCCCCACATGCTTCACGTCCTGGCGCGGTTTATCCGGCTGGTTCTGATCGATGTCCACGGCATTGCGGATTTTCCCGGCCAGCAGCAACACCGGGTCGAGCACGCGCACCGTCACGGTTTGTCCGGTTCCGGGTACGCGGACCACACCCTCGCGCACATTCTCCACGATGGTCTGGTGTGACACACCCTTGATTTCGGAAAGGAATTCCACCGTCAGGCCAGCACCGCCGGCTTGCGAACTCAAGACCGCCTGCACCGGCCCGCCGCCCACCGGCGGGGGCGAAACATGCCAGCCGATGGCGCGGGCCACTTGTTGGGCTTCTCCTTCCGTGCCGATGACATCGAGGTCTTTGCTCGTGAAGGGCAGCGACGTTTTTAACTTCGGTTCGCGTTCGGAATAGAGCTCCGCCCAAAAGTTGGCAGCCTGCCCGCCCACGATGATGAACGGTTGGCCCGCGCCGTCGCGTTGCTGCAACAGCGTTAAATACGCTCGGAGTTCTGTCGGAGATTTTGGATGATCCGCGCCCATGATTCAGGAGTTCCTTTCGGAGTTAAATCCACGGAAACAATATCAGCAGCGGACCAGATGAACGAATTTTCCCGTTGCAATTGCTCCGGCGTGACCTCGCCCGCCGCCAGACGCCTCATATCTTCGGCGCGCTGACGGCCTTCAATCGCCCGGATGTCAACCGGCTCGTTCATCGTCGCTACTCTACTGCTTTTGAATGGCATTGCCAAGGCTGTCTTGTTTGCCGCGCCCGCCAGGCTATCGCTGGCGGGCGCGAGCCTTGAGTTTCACGCGGCGAAGGACTGGCTGTCGTCGTCCGCCGGTGAACTGGATTCCAGCACCGGCAACGGCAGTGACAGCCTCACGAGCCGCCAGACCCGCGCTGGATGGATTTGGCCTGATTGCAAACTCACGGGTGCAAGCGAGGTGGAGGCGAACCACGCCACGTTTGTGGACTTCGACCATCATCGGCGACCAGAACTTTTACTGGCAGTTTGCTGGCAGCCCGGTGCTGGCACTGCCAGTCGATTTGCCAGCAGATCAGTACTGAAAGGGTTAACAAAAATTAGTGCCGGTTAAGGCAAATTCCGGCTTGCCAAAACGCAGGATATGCCTGATTCTATTGGCGATTTGAGAGCTAAATGACTGGTTCTCAAAGCCCACCGGAGAAGGCTAAACGACGAGC
>JAKEEH010000399.1 GCA_022616725.1 Limisphaerales bacterium
CGACCCCTCACACGGCGCACGACCCCTCACACGGCGCAAGTCTGTGAGCGTCGCATTCACGGATGCAAAATGCACTTTTTCACACCAAAGCAAAGGCGAGGAGTGGCGATTGCCGATTAGCGATTTGCGATAAGAAATCATCTACCTCCAGTTTTATAGACCCAATTGGTTTGGCGAATTTCGCGTTCCAATTCCTCAGCCTGACTGCTATCGAGTTTCGCGAGGCTCGCCAGAACGCGACGATATGATGATGTATCACCCAACGTCCAGTGTGCCATCGCTTTGTTGTAGAGGCACCACGACTTGTCGAAACCAAGCGCATCCGCGCGTTCGTACCAGCGAATGGCCGACTTGTATTTTCCTTTGGTATGTGCCTCGTATGCGCGCCAGCTAGTCCATTGCGCAGACCATGGCGCCCAAAAGACAAAGAGAATGGAAGTGAGTGTGAAAAGGGCGAGTCCGGCGATAATCAGGCGCCGGAAGCGTTTTCGAACGACGAGCGCACCGCTTCCGATGCCGAAGAGTATGCCGGTAATATGGGCTGCATTTCCAATTTCAACTGCACCGACAGCCGTCGCGATAAGGCATCCGACCAGCCAAATCACAAAGATGGCGATGGTTTGTCTGTCGAGCATCTCGGCAAAGCCTGGAAAGTATTTTCGGGTCATCAACATGAACCCGAACATTGCATAGACAACACCGGACGCACCGTATCCGGTGGAATCCGAGAATGCGAGTTGGTACCCGGACGAGACGACGGAAGTGAGTATGAAGAACGCCAGCCACAAAGAAGACCCGATCGCTCGTTCGAGCGTTCTTCCGAGGTGGAAAAGCCAGTAAAGGTTGAATGCGAGATGCAGGATATCGATATGGACAAACGTCGATGTTATCAGGGACCAAAGAGCGTCTGAGTACAATTTCTCAGGAGGATTTAGACCCCATTTTTGCAGAGCCGCCCAATCCTCGGGATTCGGCTGGGACCGAATCCCGATAAATACGGCAACACAGGCCGCGCATGCGGCTAAGGCAAAAAATGGGATGCGCTGGTTGGGCGCAAGAACAGGAGGCGCCCTGGACACTGGCTCGTTTGGAATCTGCGGCTCAGGATCCATACCCGATTAGCCTTCTCCCGCTGCCCGGTCAGCCACCATTATTTTCGCGGGTTTTCATACCACGCCACGTTATTGCTGGCGCGGCCGGCGATCACGAGGTCAAGGTCTCCATCTCGATCCATGTCGAAGGCTCGGATGTCGTACGCTTCCTGGTTCCGCGCGACCAGATGGTTCGTGAACTTTCCCTTGCCGTCATTCTCGAACCACCAGGCTTCTTTGTCCCCGTACGCGCACGTCGCCGCGTCGAGATCTCCATCACCATCCATATCCAGGACGATGAGCGAGTGCGGTTCTTTGAGCGTCGCGTGGATCGCATGCTCCCGCCAGCCCGGCGCCTCGAACCAAATCACTCCCTTTCCGTGACCGCGGCTGGCAATGAAATCCGCCTTGTCATCGCCATTCACATCGCCGGGCTGAATATTGGTCGCGCCCATCTGCTTTTCGGCGATGACATGTTTCTTAAACGGTTTGGTCGGGTCCCGGGGAGCTTCCCACCATGCGAAGTAATTCCCGGCCGGAGAGGGATCTCCCTTCGCGCCCGTCGCCATGTCGGGACGCCCGTCTCCGTTCACATCACCAAAGCCGAGATAATGCGTTAAACCGGGCGCGTCCTTGTCAGCGAACACATGCGCCTGCCAGTTCCTGGCCGAACGCGCGTCGCGCGGCGCTGGCAGCCAAACGAGCGATTCCGGGAAGCGCGTGTTCACCGGTTGCGCGCTGTTGGCGATGAGATCGATCCGCCCATCCTGGTCCACGTCACCGGTGAGCAGACCATGAATGCCATTGAGCTCCTGGCTCACAATCCGCAGCGGCCACGGATCCGTGAGCGGCTTTTCCGGCTGTTCGAGCCAGATGATCAAACCGGGTTGATATCGGGCGCCGATAAAATCCTGGTCGCCATCGGAATCGACATCCATCGTTTCGCTGTGGATGAAATCATGACCTTTGGTCGCGTCGATCACCACTTCCTTCCAATCCGGCCCTACGAACAACCGCGTCTTCTCCCCGCTGTTCGCAATGATATCCGGAATACCGTCCTTGGTGAAATCCGCCGCGATCGCGGTCAGACTCTGTGCGCCTTCGTGGACAGAATGCTTCTTCCAGACACCTTCCGCGGCTCGCCCCGGCCACAACGAAACATGAGCGGCCACGGTCACAACAGCAAACCACGTCCGAAACCGTAAAGCTTGCAGGAACATGAACGCGATTCTGCGCCCCAGCCAAATCAAGTCAATCCCGGTTGAGTGCTGAGCGCCGACAAATGAGGACAGGGTTGTTTAACCCCGTCGTCCGTTGATCCCAGGATCACGGCTTCCGCAAGCGGAAAACCGGGCGGCGTTCGTCATACTGACCGAGACGCTAAGACGGCTCCGTTGACGGTGACCACGTTGGTGATCGGTTGCCAGACGCTGGGCCTGCCGAGGCTCGGGGCGCTTTGCATCGTAAAGCCCGTGTGGTCCGATTCGGTCTCCAGCCACCACTGGCTTTTCTTTGCCGGTCACGTGTTGTGTTTCAGCGGCTTCGGCGCTCTGCGCGACGGAAAGATTCGAGCTCGGCTTTGAGAGGCGTCCAGTAAGCGCGATCCTTTGCTTGTTCCGCACGGACTTCCGCATCGAGGGCTTCGCGCAAAGCTTCTACATCGCCGCGCAAGGCATACTCCAACAAAGGACGGCGCTCGACGTAAGTTCGCATTTCGGCTGGAAAGCGCCGGGCGAGTTCGAGCAAACGTTCAGGAGCGCGAGCTTCCTGAAGCCAAAAGTTGACTCTCTCAGGAGTTGGATCCCTGCCGAGGGAGCGATAATGCCCTTCGACGAGCGCACTGATAATCGGCCAGTCCTTTTCACGCTGCGTTTTCTTCGCTTGCACGAGGTCTTCCACCGCGAGGAGTTCGAATGACTCGCCGTTCTCGTCAGTGATGGTGGTGCGCCGACTCCAGAGACGTTCGAATTCAGGAAGATCGCGCAAGCGTGTCATAATGTCGATGTGCAGGCCGTCCGCATCGCCACCCTGGCAGCGAAAGTGTACGGCGTGACCGCGCGCGAGCACGGAAGGGTCAAACGGTGGAACCGCGATGCGGTTGGCATTCAGCTCGCGCAGAGCGGCCAGGAGCCGGGTGAAATTCTCCTCCGAAGCGAGCAGGACCAGATCGACGTCCTTGCTAAACTGCGCCGCGCCGTAAAACACGCAAGCCTGGCCGCCCATAAGCAGCGCCCGTACTTGATGTTTCCGGATCGTAGAAAGGACTTGTCGGATCGGGGTCGGGATCAAGGCTGCCTCCCATGGCCAGGAATTGCGCAAAGAGGACCTCGCTTTGGCGGAAACGCTCGAGCGGAGTCAGGTCCAGCCACTCCAGCCACTCTGCGGGCATTTCCTCGTAGGTCATGCTCCAGCAGTTTAACAGCGAAAGGGCCCACAGTGCAACTTTGGCTTCGCAGCCTCGCAGCCCCCCCGGAAGTGCCGCTACTTCCATGTCCAGCCACACAACGAGCATTGGTTGTCCTCTCGTTTGATGACGTGGCCACAGCCGAAGCAGCGGAAGTCGTCCGGGCCAAGCGGTTGCGTGCCCTTTGGTTTTTCGTTCGCACCGTATTGACGCAGGTTCGCGTACAAACACGCAAGCCGGTGAATTTTCCAATAATGTTTCTCAATGATCTCATCGCCGTTGCCGAACGCTTCTTTGTCGAACTCATCGGCGTTACGGATGATGTCCTTGGCAGCGTTCTGCATAATGGAATCATAATGCCGCAACAGAATCTTCCGGGCCGTTTCGAATTCGTCTCGTGGCCTCATAGTGTGGGTGGCGTGTTAACGCCATTGTGTGCTTCACATTCCAGCCCCGCAAGCCGCGAATCGTGCCCGCTGGCTCCGGCTCAAGTAAGGCAGCGCGAGGAACACCGCGCATGTCCAACTAACACTCTCGACGGACCGCTCTAAAACTCCCCAAGCGGATCAGGGCTTCCGCAAGCGTCGTGCAGCGGAGACGCTATGGACGGCACCGGTGACGGTGACCACGTTGGTGATCCCCGCCAGGTGGCAGCGTTTGGGCTTGCATCGTGCGGCGCTTTGTCGGAAACCCCTCATCATGGCATTCTTCTGGATTGTATTCGCCCTGTCGGCAAGCGTCGCGATAGCGCAATCGGCGAGCACGAATCGCGTGCCCCCGTATGGAATCCCCGTTCCCCCCGAAGAACGGGAGTTCCTACAAACTGGCATCGATAATCTGGCTCGCGAAATCAACAATTTACGCGCCAGGCCGGCCCTGAGCAACGCCTTGCCTGACGTGCAGATATTTCACAAGGCCGTTCATTGGGCGCTCGCCTATAACGAGTTCTACAAGTCCAACGAAGTGACGGCCGCCAGAAAGCTGCTCGAGCAAGGGCTTGACCGCGCCAAAGCCCTGGCCAATGACCGCGCGCCGTGGGCAAACGCCACTGGCCTGGTGGTGCGCGCCTACCGCTCGCGCATCGACCAATCCATTCAGCCCTATGGCCTCGTGGTCCCGCCCAACTTCCTCACCAACACCGCCGGCCCTTACCGGCTCGATGTCTGGCTGCACGGGCGCGACAATCTGCTGACCGAAGTTAAGTTTCTCACCGACCGGCAGCGCTCGTATGGAGAATTTGCGCCCGCCGACACGTTTGTGCTGCACCCGTACGGACGCTATTGCAACGCCTTCAAATTCGCGGGCGAGATCGACGTATTTGAAGCGCTCGAACACGTTCGCCAAAACTATCCCATTGACGAAACGCGCATCACCATTCGCGGATTTTCCATGGGCGGCGGAGGGACATGGCATCTGGCCTCCCATTATCCCGGCTATTGGGCCGCCGCGGCTCCCGGCGCAGGGTTCGCTGAGACGGCCGAGTTTCAGCGCATCTTCAGCAGGGGGCCCAAGCCGACGTGGTACGACCAGGCATTGTGGCACTTATACGACGCGACAGACTACGCCGGCAATTTTTTCAACTGTCCAGTCATCGCCTACAGCGGCGAACTCGACCGGCAGCGCCAGGCCGCCGAAATCATGGCCAGGGCCATGCGGCGCGAAGGTCTCGAGCTGACGCATCTCATCGGCCCGAAGACCGAACACAAATACGAACCGACCACGAAGATTGAGCTCGAACGGCAGTTCTCCGCCCTCCTCGCGCAGGACCCCAAGGCGTGGCCGCGCCGCGTACGTTTCACCACCTGGACCTTGCGTTACAATTCGAACTACTGGGTGACCGTCGATGGACTGGAAAAACATTGGCAACGCGCCGATGTTGATGCCCAGTTCATTCCCCAACTCGACCTCTTGCGCGTCACAACAACGAATGTCTCAGCGCTGACACTCGCGCTGCCTCCCACGGAAATTCGCAACGCTACGGAGAAACCGCTGACGGTTCTCATCGACAGCACGCGCCTTCCCGGCATCGCCACGACACCCGTTCACGTCTCCAAGTCCGGCACGCGCTGGAAACTCCTTGATAGGCCTCGGCGCGACGGCTTGCGCAAGCGTCCCGGCCTGCAGGGGCCTATCGACGACGTTTTCATGGACAGTTTCATCATGGTTCGCCCCACGGGCAAACCGATGCACGCCACCTCCGCCGATTGGATCGCTGCGGAAATGGCGCACGCCGCGAGCGAATGGCGCAACCAGTTTCGCGGCGACCCGATCATGAAGCCCGACACCGAGATCACGGACGCGGATATCGCCCACAACCATCTGATTTTGTGGGGCGACCCGCAGAGTAACAAGGTGCTCGCGCGCATGGCGGGCAAACTGCCGGTGCGCTGGTACAGTGAGAGCGTTCGCATGTTGAGCAAGGATTACGTGGCCGCGCGGTTCGTGCCGGTGCTGATCTACCCCAACCCGCTCAATCCGTCCCGCTATGTGGTGCTCAACAGCGGCTTCACGTTTTGCGAGTATGGCCGGAGCAGCAACGCGCTCCAGATCCCCAAACTGCCCGATTACGCAATCCTGGATGTGAGCGTGCCGCGCGAGAGCCGCTACCCGAATGGCGTGCTCGCGGCAGGGTTCTTCGATGAGCGCTGGCGCATCGATTAGTTTCTGAAAGAATGAGCGCCGCCTCCCGTTTAATCCCGGAAAGCCCTGTCGTGATTGCTATGTCCATGAGCAGGCTCGCTTTCCTGGCGCTGTGCAGCGGTGTGTTCGCGTTCCCAGCGGCGGCGGCAACGGACCTCGTGCCAGTGGGCGCGCTCTGGCGGTATTTCGATGACTTGCAACCGCCCCCCACAAACTGGTTTCGCCCGGACTTTGACGACCTCGCCTGGAAGGCTGGCGCCGCGCAGCTCGGGTACGGCGAGGGCGACGAAACCACTGAAATCACGTCCGGCCCCACGCGCCCCGTAACAACCTATTTCCGCCATTCATTCGTCGTCAGCCAGTCCGGTTTCTTTGACACGGTCACCCTGCGCTTGCTCCGCGACGATGGCGCAGTCGTGTACCTGAACGGCACTGAAATCTATCGCAGCAACATGCCCGAGGGCTTTGTGTCACACGAGACGCCCGCGGCGATTGCCATCGGTGGGGGCGAGGAGGACGAGTTTTTCCAGTTTGGCGTCTGGCCCTATTACATCTCCGAGGGTGAGAACACCATTGCCGTCGAGGTCCACCAGGCCGCAGGCGGGCTCGACGACTGCAGCTTCGACTTGACCCTGATCGGCAACCTTCCTTTAACGCCCCCGACGGTGACGATCGTTTCGCCCCCGGACGGGGAGACCTCGCCGCCCGGCGACGTTTACCTGCTGGCCAATGCAAGCGATCTCGACGGCCACATTTACCAGGTCAACTTTTACACGAACGCGGTGCTGCTCGCTTTCGATGACGCGCCGCCCTTCGAGTTCTTGTGGCGGAACGCGCCAGAGGGACGCTATCGCATTAGCGCCGAAGCCTACGACAATAGCGGACGGCGCGGCTACTCGGCGCCGGTCCACCTACAGGTTGGGACCAACTCAATTGATCGCGTCATCCGAGGCCCGTTCCTGCAGATGGGCACGCCGACGAACATCCTTGTCCGATGGCGCACGGACTGGTTCATGACTGGCCGGATCGCCTTCGGAACAAACACAAACGTCCTAAACCGCGTCGCTGTCGAGAACGGCCAGGCGACCGAACATGCTGTGCGGCTGGATGGGCTGCTCCCGGATACAATTTATTATTACGCCATTCTGGATGCCATGGGCGAGGTTCTGGCGGGCGGCTGGGATTATTTCTTTCGCACGGCGCCGGCCACGAATCGCCCCATACGGGTCTGGGCGATCGGCGATTTCGGGACCGCCGACTACAACGCGGAGGCGGTTCGCGATGCCTACGCGACTTACGCCGAGGAGCGATATACCGACGTTTGGCTGATGCTGGGCGATAATGCCTACGAAACGGGAACCGACCAGGAGTATCAGCGGGCCGTATTCGACATGTATCCGCGGTTCCTGCGGCAGACAGGGGTTTGGCCGACCATCGGCAACCATGACGCCAGTTCGACCGGCGCCACGGGCGAGTTCCCGTATCTTGACATTTTCACGCTTCCGACCGCCGGAGAAGCCGGCGGCGTGCCTTCAGGCACCGAAAAATATTATTCATTCGACTACGGCAATGTTCATTTCATTTGCCTTGACTCGCAGTCTTCGCCCCGGCACTCCCAGGGCGCGATGGCGCGATGGCTCGAGGCCGACCTGGCCGCCACCGACAAGAACTGGATTGTCGCCTTCTGGCATCACCCGCCTTATTCGTGGGGCACGCACAACTCGGATTACGAGTTCGGGCTCGTCGAAGATGCGCGGCTACATCGTCCCCGTTCTTGACGAATACGGCGTCGATCTGACCCTGACCGGACATAGCCACAATTACGAACGCACCTTCCTGATCAGCGGATATTACGGTGATTCGAAGCAACTGCACTCCTCCATGATCCTGGATGGGGGATTTGGCCGGGAAGATGCCGACGGCCCGTACGCGAAACCGGCCGGCGGACTTGGCGCAAATCGCGGCTCGGTCCACGTCGTGTGCGGCTGTTCCGGCCAGGGCGGCCTGTTCCCGATTGACCGCCACCCGGCCATGCGCATGGCCATGACCGGCTTCGGCTCGCTCGTCCTTGACATCGATGGCGACCGGCTGGATCTCAAATTCATCCGAGAGACTGGCGAGGTGGATGATTACTTCACAATTGTTAAGAGCGCCAACCCGGGTAATGCGCGTCCGGAAATCCAGATCAGCCGCTCGGGGGAGAAAGCGCGCCTTTCATGGCCCACAGCGCGAGTGCCCTTTGCGCTGGAAGAATCCGGGGCGACGGCGAACTGGGACCCGGTGAAGGAAACACCGCAAACTAGCGGACGCTGGCACTATCTTGACCGCGACTTCGGCGTTGGGCCACGTTTTTACCGGCTGCGAAGCAACTAATGGCTCAGGCAGCCGATTTTCGCGACCAGCAGGATGAAGGCCAGCAGGCTCAGAATCAACAACCAGACGCTGCCCTTAACGGCCATTACAATGCCGGCGGCGATCGCCGCAGCCATGATCAGCCACACCAATATTGCCATTAGAAATTTCATTGACCGCGCATCCTACGGATTTTTCCGGGGTTTTCAAGCCCCGGATGCCGATC
>JAKEEH010000064.1 GCA_022616725.1 Limisphaerales bacterium
GACCGAAGAACTCGGCTTTGTGAACCACAGCCATAGAGAGAAACACGACCAGCAAGGCCGGCAGGAATTGCTTCCATACACCGCGCACACGGCCACCAATGATCTGGTTGACACTGAGCGGGCAGACGAGCAACAACTCCAAGGCACCTGTTTCGCGCTCCCTGCGAAAGCTGCCGGCTGCGCTGAAGGCCAGACCTGAAAGGAGCAGCATCACTGCAAACGGCTGCACCGCTTCGATTGTGCGCAAATCTGCTGCCGCAGCACACTCAAGAAGCACGATGGCGAGGCACCAGCCCCATTTCGTGAGGCGGGCATGCCACGAGTACTGGTGCAGCCAGCCGATTGGGTTTCGCTGAAGGCTTCGCGACAGCCTACGGTGAAGCGTCTGAACCGCGAAGCGAGGTCGAGTGAACGAGTGCGTTACGCCGGATGTGGGCTTGACTACCGGTTCCTGTCGCCAGGCACGACGCACACGCCAAGCTGCCACAGCAATTGCAGCATAGAGAAGAAGTAAGGAACCGGCCAAGTGCCTGCTCGCAAGCCGAAACCATTCACGCTGCATGTGGGCGGGAACATTGGACCAAACGTCGCTCCAGATTCCGTTTGATTGCGGCGTCGGACCGATCCACGTGCCCGCCATTACAATGTAGGCCTGATTGAAATGAAAACTGGCGAAATTGCTGTGAAAACGAAACCACTGAGCCACGGCATCAACGACTGACCGAGAAGAATGGTATGACCAAATTCGTGTCCCGGCGAACAGATCATGGAACGCAGTTCCATGCGAAAATATGTATATCACAACCGAAGTAATGCTGAGTAATTCGGCCAGGACGAAAGCCCGTACCCAATCTTTGGTGAACGCGGAAGCAAGCAGTCCCGCCGACAAACCGAGCACGAGCACAGTGGAATCGATCAGCAACGCCATCAGGCAATCTTTGGCGCTGACGCCGCCGAGCAATACCGGCACGGCAAGCAGCGGCAGCATGGCAGCGAACAGAGTGATGCCACGCAGAGCGTGCACAAAGCTCTTGCCCGTGACGATTTCAACCGCGCTGAGTTTCGTGAGGAACAACAGTCCGAGTGTGCCCTCGCGTTTTTCGCGGCTGATGCAGTCCGCCGTGAGTAGCGGCGCAATCAGGACGCTGCAGATGAACAACGTCGCGTTCAGGTATCCGAACAAAAGCGCGCCTAATCCGCTGAAGGGATTGGCGCCCTGGATCCGCGTACCGGTCGCGGCCTTCCACATGGTACCCATCGCTTCGTATCGCACGATCACCAGAGTAAACACAGCCACGACTGCCGCGCCTGCAACGACGCGCAACCAGTAGGTGAAGGGCTGGCGGGATTGGGCGCGCAGTTCCCGCACGATGACAGGCATGAGGATCATGCGGCGCCTTCTAGTTTCGCAGACGCTTTGGGGATGCGCCGCGATCTAAAACCGAAGTTCCGCAGGCGCGGTGAGGCGTGAAAACCTTCCGGCGCGACGTTACGAAATTCATTGCCCAAACGGTCTTGCACGGTGAACCACGGCCAGTATGTCCTCAATGCCCATGCTGCACAGCCCAATACCGAAAACAATAAAGAAAGCAGCGAGCGAACCCCGGGGCGGCGTGAGCGCGCTAGCGTTGTCAGAACCGCCCGATGATGCCGTGAACTGTCCATTCCGTGCCCATGCCGGTCCAGTTCAAGGCGCAATGACGAGCGGGAGTTCATCGCCAGCCGGGGAGCTGGAAACGACGAAAAGCGGAAAGGACCGGCCAGCGAATCGCCGTCAGCACGCCCACCAAGAGCCTGCTTTGTGCTGTCTTTGCCGCGCGGGTAAACAGTCTGGCCATCCTGCGTCCGAAGACCTTCGCGTTGCGCATTCGTTTTTCTGTAACCTTTTGCCCCCGATTCTTCTGTAAGGCGTAACGAGACGGGATTAGAAAGGATCAAAATGGAAACGGCGCGAATCTGCCTGGAATGCCGCACTCCGCTGACAAGCGATGCCCCGCAAGGGCTATGCCCGACGTGCTTGCTCAAGCAGGCGCTGGCAAAAACGGTGAGCGGCTCGAGCGGTTCCAGCGCAACCCGCGTTGACTTAAAATTTGATCGAGCCAGCTTTCAGGCAGCTCAAATATGTTGTTTTAGAAACGCCTTTGTCCCGGGCGTCATGGCCACATACGTGATGCCGGCGCGGAACCACGAAGCGGTTGCAAAGCGTCCGGCGGCAGCGAAGCGTGGCTCAGAACGAGCGCCGGAATTGGCGGCTTGATCGCGCGGAATAATGAACAGGTGAACGATCTCCCCATCCACCATCAAGCAGACGAGGGCCACGTTTTCGCCGCGCCAGGCCAGTTCCCGGCAACCGATGGCGGGAAATTTTCGGAGCTGCGGTGGAATTTCCGCTTTCGCGTAGAGCGGCCTTTGGTCAAGCCATTGGCGTACTTCGGATTGCCGCTCAAGGTACACATCCAGCTTCGGAAATTCCTTTAGGAAATTGGTCATGTCCGCCCGGAAGGCCGTCAATCGCGCGCCCTCAGCGGGCTTCATCCAGGTCCAGATCATAGCCGCGATGCCGAAAAGCAGCACGACAGTGGCGGCCAACGCGAGGTAGCGCGTGTGGTTCCAAGGGTTGGATTTGCGAATGGTTGCCTGCTGCTTCCAGCCGGAGACGATGGCCGGGAGCAGGTCAACCGGAGGTCTGGCGCTTCTCAGTTTTTCGCGAATCGAACGGTCGAGTCTCTGACGCTCTTGAAACCAACTCATCAGCTCGGGGTCGCGCCGCGCCAACTCCAGCGCCGCAGCGGTCTCTGGATCAGCGGGCGCTTCGCCACCGGACGGCAGCAACTCAAGAATTCGCCTGGCTTGTTCTCTAGTCATGTTTCGTTTCCCCGCCGAGCGGCGGGAACATGCTGGTCGGATCGAGGGCTTTGTCGGCCAGGAGGCACCTGAGGATTTCTTTGCCCCGAGCCAGGCGCGACATGACCGTGCCCCGGGGCACGTTGAGGGCTTCAGCGATCTGCTTATAGGAATAGCCCTCAAAATAGAAAAGCATCAGCGGCGCGCGAAACAGCTCATCGACGTTGAGCAGCGCGTCCATTACGGTTTTTGAATCGAGCCGATCAACGATTTCCGGCGTCACCGCAGGCAATTCATGCTCGACCGCGGAAACTTCAAAATGAGGGAAGCGCGCTTCGCGACGCTTGCGGCCAAGAAATTCGCGGTGCAACGTTGTGATCAGCCACGACCGAAGTTTGGCCGGTTCGCGCACCTGGGCGTGTTTGCATGCCCAAATATAGAACGTCTGTTGCGTCAAATCGCGGGCCTCATTCTCTTGCCGGGTTAGGCTCAGGGCAAACCAATACAGGCCGGAGTAGTGGGCTGTGACCACCTCTTCAAACTCCCGCTCTGTCATTGAATGATAGAGACGAAGATCGGCGGTTTATTCCAGAAAAAATGCGACGTGAACGATTGAAACCTTGAAAACGGAAAGGGGAGAAAATTTTCCGGAATAATTCTGCGAATCAATCCTCCCTCTTCTGAGGCGCAAGATGGCGCGTCCTGGAACGGCCACCTGGCGTCATGACCTGAAAACCAATCAACTATTCAAGAAAAATATGAAAAGAATCCTGATAAGTACAGCAGCTCTAATGACCCTCGCCATCCTTCAGAGTGCGCCAGCGCAAGGACCCAATCCGCGGCCGGCCTCCTGGGCGGATTGCGAAAAATTTGACGGCATCGTCACCCCGAACACACTCCCGTTCCACGGGAATTTTGACCAGCTATACATGATGCCGGGATTCACGTTCAGCGAAGGCGTCCCCCTGATCTCAGAATCCAAACCCGGCGATCAGGATTACAACGGCGGGCGCTGGCACTTGAACGTGCTCAAGGAGGGCGTCGATCCGGCTAAATACGCCGACGCCTGTAGTGTGGAACAGCTGGATTTGGCCGACTTTGAGGGCACCGGAATGTACTTCACATGCCCTCTCTTGCCGCAGCGCAATTGATCCGCCAGCCGAGCGCGCGAATACCACGCGAATACTTGGAAGAAATGGAGACGCGACCGTTTCGGTCGCACGCCCTCGGTGTCGCGCCGAGGGCGCTTCCCCCGAAACGGCAAGGCCCTTGCCTCGTCCTACGGCCTAAAGCTCCGGATCGTAGTGTTGCGGATGGCGGCTGTCCGCAAAGTGGCGGCTGACCGTTTCGACGTGCCCATCGGCGAACGTGACGTTCGCCTTCCCGAAATGCCGCATCGTCAGCGGAAATCCCGGCGGCATCCAGCGACCATCGTCAATGACGGCGCTGCCCGGTCCGTCATCCGGGCTGCCTTTTTCCTCGGCCAGCATAATCTTGTGCGCCGGATTCACGATGCTGCTATGCGTGTTCAGAAACATCATCGAACGGTCCTTGGAGATGTAACTCGCCATCCCGCGTTCGCTGAACGCATTAAGCGAATAGCTGTAGATGTATTGTTCGACGCTCGGATTGTTCTTCCACGCCACTTCGCGGCGTAGCGCGTGTTTATCCGCGGGACACCTAAAATAGCGCGCGTTAAAATTCCCCAGGTATGGTGTCAGGGCGCTGCCGCGGCCATCGCGCATCATCGGCGTTCCGCTGGCATCGGGCTGCACTTGCCACCAGATCCAATCCTCTGGATGAGCGCCTTTGACGCTCGTCGCCGCGCCCGTTGGGAAAACATCGTCATGTTCGGAAAGATGCAACAGGAACGCGATCCCGAGCTGACGCAGCTGACTTCGGCAAACGGCCTGAGACGCTTTGGCCTTCGCGTTGACCATCGCCGGCAGGAACAGCGCCGCCAAAATGCCGATTACTGCCATCACAACCAAAAGCTCGATCATGGTGAACGCCAACCCCACGCATGGGCAGATTACTCTCAATTTACGCGGACCACAGCACATACGAAATGTTTCCACTGACACCGTATGCCTTCGCTACGGGAAGTCAACGACCGCAACCGC
>JAKEEH010000400.1 GCA_022616725.1 Limisphaerales bacterium
GTCTTGGTCGGCTTGGTTGGCTTTTCCTTAAGCCACGCGCGACAACATTCCGCTTTCGTGCTTCTAGACTGCATGCAAGATTTGGAATGCATGAAGGCAATCGCCGCCATGGCGGTCTTAACCGGGGCGCTAACGTGCCTGGGGGCCGAGCAGGCCGAACTGCGCGGGCGCGTGATCTGCCTCCTCGAAGAACGAAATGGGGCTCAACCCGCAACGAACCACGCGCACGTGTATGGATTCAAAACCGCGGAAAAGGACTGGAAGTTGGTGCGCGCGAAGTTTTCGGAGGCGCTCTTCGTTGACAAGCGCCTCCACGAAAGGGAATTGCTCTTGAAGGGCAAAGTATTGGCCGACGGCCTGAGCTTTGAGCCGATCACAATCCGGTCCATCAAGGACGGGGTGGTTCACGATCTGTATTACTATTGCGAAATTTGCGCCATCGAATCGGTCGCGCCGGAAATCTGCGTCTGCTGTCAGGGACCGGTGGAGCTTGTGGAAAAACCGTTGCGTTTGTGAGGCCGCGAGCATGGGTAATGCCTCCGGGCGTAAAATTAGGGGTGTAAAACGGCTTGCAGAACACGATTTGGAGGGTATCTTGACCCCATGGGCTGGCAGGAGATGGCAGCTTTGGGTATCGTAGCTGCGACGGCAATGGCGTTCGCGTGGCGAACGATGCAGCCGCGTCGAAAGTTCCAAAACAACGGGCCGTGCGGCTGCAGTTCAAGCGCTTCAGCTCCCCGCCAGAGGATCACGTTTCACGCTCGCAAGGGCGAGCGGCCACAGATCGTGGTGAGAAACATTTAACCGACGCTTGCCGAGCCATGGAACTTGCGTTACGCTTCGATCTTGATTAGCCATGTGTAAAGTCAATTCATCGCTCTATCCGCTGCATGACGCGAGTGCGCGGCCCGCGACGGCGGGGCAAACCCACTGGATACCGAACACGGACGTATATGTGGCGGATGAAACGCTGGTTATCAAAGTCGAGTTGGCGGGAATGCGCCGCGAAGACCTGGAACTGGCCATCGACGGGAGCAGGCTGATGATCAGCGGGCAGCGGCCGGACGGCAGCCGCGGCAACAAGTGCAAGTTTCTCGTGGTCGAGATCAATTATGGCCCTTTTGAGTGCGTGATCGAGATCCCGGCCGGATACGATCTATCGAAAGCGCGTGCGGCGTATCAGAATGGCTTTCTTAACGTGGAGGTGCCGCAGGTCGTGGCGCGCGCCAAGCCGAATACCGTCGTCCTTTCCGACGAAAAATAACCTTTCTGAACCTTTTGGGCTTCCGGGGCATCTAATGTCAAAGTGACTTGATGATGACCTCGCCCGAAACAGAGTTTATTCGCATCCTCGGGGCCGCGCCGGAAACCGGCGACACACGGTTGTTGCGCACGACAGCCAAGACCCCGCCGACTGTTCTGCCCATTCTCGGCCTGTCAGACATTGTCATCTTCCCGGGGATGGTCGCGCCTTTGCTGGTCGATACTGTCCAGAGCACTCGCCTCATCGATGACGTAGTCGAAGGCGACCGCCTGCTCGGCCTGGTTCTGCAGCGCAAGCCAGATATCGATAATCCGCAGCCGGAGGATCTCTACGAGTTCGGCTGTGGCGCGCGCGTTCTGAAGATGCTGAAGTTCCCGGACAACACGGTGCGCGTGCTGGTCGAGGGTTTGTGGCGGATACGGATCAAGGAATATGAGACGCAGAACCCTTACCTGCGGGCAAAAATCGAGATCCTAAAGGACATTACGCAAGACGACCTCGAAATGACCGCGCTGGCGCGTAATGCGCATCGGCAGTTCCAGGAGATTATCAAGCTGACGCCCGCGCTTTCGGATCAGGTGAAGATCGCCGCGTTGAATACCGAGGCGCCGGGGAACCTCACGGACCTGATCGCGCCCAACCTGAATCTGAATCTTGAAGAGCGGCAGGCGCTGCTGGAGACACCTGAAGTCAAGCAACGAATGATGCGTTTGCGTCCGCTGATGGACCGTGAATTGGAAGTGCTGACGCTTAGCACGAAAATCCAAAACGAGGTCACCAGCAGCATGGCCAAGAGCCAGCGTGACTTCTTCCTGCGCGAGCAGATGCGGGCCATTCAGCGTGAATTAGGCGAAGGCGACCCGACGGCGACGGAGGTCAACACCCTGCGGGAACAGGTGGAAAGAAACGGATTGCCCGAGGAAGTGCGGAAGGTCGCGTTCAAGGAACTGGAACGGCTCGGGCAGATGTCTCCGGCCGTGGCCGAATATGCGATCACGCGCAATTACCTCGATTGGCTGGTGAATCTGCCCTGGTCGAAATCGACCGTGGACACTCTGGATATCGCGACTGCACAGAAAATCCTTGACGAGCAACACTACGGCCTGGAGAAGGTCAAGGAACGGCTGCTCGAATTCATTGCCGTGGTAAAGCTGAAACAGGACCTGAAAGGGCCGATTCTGTGTTTCGTGGGGCCGCCCGGGGTCGGCAAGACATCCCTCGGCAAGAGCGTCGCGGACGCGCTGGGACGGAAGTTTGTGCGGATCTCGCTCGGGGGAGTGCGCGACGAAGCGGAGATTCGCGGGCATCGCCGGACGTATGTTGGGGCGCTGCCCGGCCGCATCATTCAAAGCTTGCGCCGCGCGGAGAGCCGCAACCCGGTCTTTCTTTTGGACGAGATCGACAAGATCGGCGCCGACTTTCGGGGCGACCCGGCGTCGGCGTTACTCGAAGTGCTCGACCCGCAGCAGAACAACGCATTTACGGACCATTACCTGGACGTGCCTTTCGATCTGTCGCACGTGCTGTTTATCACAACGGCGAACTGGCTGGACCCAATCCATCCCGCGCTCCGGGATCGATTGGAAGTCATCACGTTGCCGAGCTACACGGCGACGGAAAAGTTGCAGATCGCCAAGCGCTACCTGGTGCCCCGGCAACTGGAGGAACACGGGTTGCAGCCGCGGCAGGTAAGATTCCCGGACCCGACGTTGCGCCGGCTGATCACCGAATACACGCATGAAGCGGGCGTGCGACAATTGGAACGCGAAGTGGCGTCTCTGACGCGCAAGGCGGCGCGCAAAATAATCAGCAACACCAAGCCGGCGGACCAGGCATTGGTGATCTCAGCCGACACGCTGCCCGAGTACTTGGGCCATCCGAAGTTTATTTCCGAGACGGCCGAAAAAATCAATGAACTGGGGATCGCCATGGGCCTCGCCTGGACCCCGATCGGAGGAGAAATACTTTTCATTGAAGCAACGCGGATGCCCGGCAAAGGCCGCCTGATGCTCACGGGCTCACTTGGGGACGTGATGAAAGAGAGCGCGCAGACCGCGTTGAGTTATCTTAGGAGCCAAGCCAAAAACCTGCGCATCGACCCGGCTGAGTTTGACAAATACGACATTCACGTGCACGTGCCGGCTGGGGCGACGCCAAAGGACGGCCCCAGCGCGGGCGCGACCATCGTCGTGGCGCTGGCGTCGCTGTTTATTCGCAAGCTTGTGCGGTCCGACGTCGCGATGACGGGTGAGATCAGCCTGCGCGGGCGCATTCTGCGCGTCGGCGGGATCAAGGAGAAAGTGATGGCGGCGGCGCGCTCGGGGTTGAAACAGGTGATTTTGCCGGCGGAAAACCGCAACGATTGGCTGGAAGTGCCGGCAGAGGTCCGCGAGAAAATGCAGGCGCATTTCGTCAAAAAGATTTCGGAGTTGATCAAAACCGCCTTAAAGGGGAAATGAAAGCGACGCTGAGCTTCGCGCTGGCGGCCCTCGTGCTTTGCGCGAGCTCCGCGACGAGCGAACCAACTCTGCCGGCAGGGGCGGACCCGCGGCAAGTAGCGCAGGAATTGGTGCGCGACTTGCGAGCCTCAAGACCGGCCTCGAACAGCGAGCTCACAGGCGCCTTGAAGATTCGCGCCGAGGACGGTCCGACGCGATCCGTGCCGATCGAGTGTGCCATCCGCGTCGGCCCTGAATCGTGGCAGGCCGGCTACCAGAGCTATGGCACGAATGGCGTCCCGGAGCGCGCCCTGATCGTCCATTGGCCGGACAAGCCCAACGAATATCTGTATGGGCGAGGGACAAACGGCTCGGCTCCGCAACCGATCACGCGCGCCGAGGCGATCCAGCCAATCGGAGGATCGGATTTTTGGCTGATCGATCTGGGCTTGGATTTTCTGCACTGGCCGAGCCAACGAGTTATCAAAACAGAGATGCGGAGCAGCCGCTGGTGCAACGTTCTGGAGAGCATCCAGCCCAACCCGCCGCCTGGGAGTTACGGGCGGGTGGTTTCGTGGCTGGACAAAGAAACCGGTGGCCCAATCCTGGCGGAGGCTTACGACACCAACAACAAGCTGCTGAAGGAGTTCTCGATCAAGAGTGTAAAGAAGCTCGATGGCGAGTGGCAGTTGCAGGAGATGCAGATTTCCAACCGCAAAACCGGCTCGCGGACGCGGCTCGAATTTGACCTCAAAAGCGGCCAAAAAGAGTCGTTGCCCGCCGGTAAATGATTGCTTGCAATCGCGCATTTCGGGTGGGACAGTCCCACCATGAGATTAACGCCTGATGCCAAACGGCGAGTCGTGCTTCCGCTCCCAATCCAGAAGGGAGACATCCTCCTCTTGGATGAGCAGGGCAAAAACCAGTGGCTGTTGACCCGTGTGGAAAAGCCGCTCCGAAACACCCGTAGCAAGCTTAAGAGAAAGTCTGTCGCGGACGCCCTGGCCAAATCGGCGGGCGCAAATATAGAAGTCATCGAGTTCAAGGGAGAGCGGGTGCGTCCCGTCAGGATGTGATCTATTTGCTCGATACGAATGTCCTGAGCGAGCGAACCAAAGCACGCCCATCTCCTGCCGTCATGGATTTTTTACGTCGGTTGCCCGCAGCGGATGTTCGCGTGCCCGCGATTGCCCTGGGAGAAATTAAACAGGGAGTCCAAAGCAATCCGACCCCGGAGTTGTGCCAGTTTCTGGAGGACGTTTTGACATTGCCGGTCGCGCCGTTTGACGAGATGGAAGCGTTGGTCTGGGGCGAAATGACCGCTGAAGTTCTGGCCAGAGGCAGAACACTCTACGTTCGGGACTCGCTTATCGCCGCCACCGCGCGGGTAAACGCTTGGACCGTTGCCACGCGGAACGTCGGCGATTTCGCTAATCTCGGCGTGAGGCTTTTCAACCCGTTTACCCAACGGCTTTAGAAAACTTATAAAACGTATCAACTTTTCACCCGCTCGGCCAAATTTCTTTGAAAGAATCGCGCCTCCGCTGCGTTCAAGCAGGCGGTGAATGGCGGACCTATGAACGTTGACCGTGCCGGCGCTGGCCAGCTAGCTTCCTGTAGCGTGAAGAGCCTTATCCCGTGCGTCACTCCGAGCAAGCTGACCTGGATCGTCGTATCTTTGGGCCTGCTGGCAGGCTCGATGCACGCTCAACTTTTCAACAACCTGCAGATCCTCACCCAATCGATCCCGGTGGGTAGCGGCGAGACGGACCCCAATACTGGTAAGCGGGTCGATGGCCCCAAGTGGGTCTGCGCCGCGGACTTTGACCTTGATGGCAATCAGGACTTTGCCACATGCCACCTTAATGGCGAGGTATATGTTGGTTGGGGGCGGGGGGACGGCTCCTTTGCCGGCCCCCAAAAGTTCCCAAGCGGCACGTCAGATTTGCGTGCGATTGTCTCAGGCGATTTCAACGGGGACGGACGTCCGGACATCGCGGCGACCGCGCCATACGATGGAGTGGTGACGTTGTTGTTTTCGACTGTGCCGCGGGGATTCGCGGCGCCGTCGCTCGTGCCAAGCTTCAAACGCGGCCGTAACCTGGAGCCGGGGGACTTTGACGGCGATGGCATTCTGGATCTCGCGGTGGCGGGACCTGATGAAGTCGTTTCCGGGACAAACACAAATCAGGTCGTAACCGGCGTGCTGCACTTGCGGGGCACGGGCGGAGGGGTATTCGTCAGAATGGGCAACGTGGCCGAGGCTGGGCTCGCCCATCTGGAGAACAGCAAACTAAAGCCGGTATTCTCGCTCGAGTCGTTCCGCCGGCCGGGCGAAACCCGGGACACCCTGGCCGTGACGCACGAACACAGTTCAAAGATTTGGGTCCTGCGCATCGGCACGAACGGCGTTCTTCAGGTAGCCCATGCCCTCTCCTGGTTCGGTAACCAGGCGCAACCCGACGCATCACCGTACTATGTCGATTCACTCAAGGTAGGCACTGTCTTCTCTCCCATCACGACTGGTCAGAGCGATCTGATCGCCGTGATGCAACAAGCTTGACTATTCGAAACGCGGCGAGGTCTCGCCGCTGAACCGCCCTTCGACATGACCTTAGTCGAGCGGTTTCATGTCAATGGCGAGCCGCGGGACGCCGAGTTGACCGACTTCGATGGCGACGACTGGAACGATGTCGTGACGATCATCCGGGATGCCGATAAGGTCCAGGCCTACCGCAACCTGCAAGGAGCGTTGGTTTTGTCCGCCGAAGCCCCCGTGGGCCGAAGCCCGCGGGAGATCGCCGTGGCGGACTTTAACAATGACGGCTGCGGCGACTTCGTTGTCGTGAATCGGGATAGCTACGATGTTTCGATTCTGCTCGGATGCGGCGCCGACGCCGTCGGCTTTCAAAAGCTTGACCAGACCTATCCTGTCGATGGCGAAGTTGCCGGGCTGCTGCTGGTGGACCTGAACGGCGATCAACGCGCGGATGTGCTCCAGTTGCATCGCGCCTCCTCTGAAATCAGCGTCCGCCTCAGCGGCACCAACGGACAGTTGTCGCTCCCGAGCTTTTATCCTACTGGAGACCAGCCTAACGGAGTTGAGACGGCGGACGTGAATGGCGATGACAAGCTCGACGCCGTGACCGCCAATCTTGGGCAGGAAGGCACGCCTGGCACCGTGTCTGTGTTGCTGGGCGATGGCCTTGGTGCTTTCGGGCCGCACTCGACCGTCCCGCTGCCCCTGCACACTAATCAGCCCGCCGGCCGTTTGCTGGCAGTGAAGGCGGCTGACTTGGATGGCGACGGCGACGCCGACCTGGCTGCCAGCTTCGCGGATTCGCGAATCGCGTTTTTCCGCGGGAACGGCGACGGCACGTTCAGCGCAGCGGCAGATTATTCCAACGGTTTTCCCGCCTTCATCTTTGCAGTCCGCCAGTTTGCCGCCGGCGACTTCGACCAGGATGGGGACAATGATTTGGCCGGCGTGAGCTTCTTCGGCGAAGTGGGAGTGCTGGAAAATGATGGCGACCTGATGACGCGAAGTGTCCTGTCGCCAGCTCTTTACACCGCCCCCGAGTTGGAAACTCACATGTGGTATCGCGGACGGGAGATTCGGCTTGAGGACTTGAATGCCGACGACGATCCCGAACTCGTTGTCGGCCTCGACGCCGGAATCGCGATCTATTATGGCGCGGAGGACGCTGCGTTTGAACTTGGACAGTTCCAGAGCGGGCCGGGCGTCCCCGTCCAGAACACGTTGCCGGCGGCCGATTTTTCGGTGAGCGGATTTGCCTTTGGCGATTTCGATACCGACGGCGACAGCGATTTGGCGGTATCATGTTTTGCTGACGGCTGCTTGAGCATCCTGACCCGCGACGACGGAGAATCACTATTCATGGAAGCAATCAAGGTCCGTGTGCCTTCGGCCGAGTTTGTCGCTTCAGGCGATATTGACGGTGACGGGCAAGCGGACCTCGCCGGCTCGGGACGGACCGCGCTCTGGGTGGCCTTGAGCGGTCATCGTCCGGAGATTCGCCCCAGCGAATCCCTTCAGTTCAATCGCGCCCGAATGACGCACGCCGTCATTAACGAAGTGATGTCCTCAAACCAGAAAACGTTGTTGGGATCGGCGGGGGATCGCTACCCCGATTGGGTCGAGCTTTATAACCCGCAAACGGGGGACATCAATCTGACCGGTTGGAAATTGGAAGTGATCAAGTCGGACGGCACTGACTCGTTTACGTTTCCCACCGGGCAGGTCTTGCGGGCGAGCGACCGCAAGCTCGTGCTGTGCGCCAATAATCCCGGCCCCGACCTCTTGGCCACCGGTTACCGTCTGCCTGACAGCGGGGCAACGGTGCGACTGGTGATGCCGAACGGTTCGGCCATTGATACCGTACGATACCCGCCGCAAAAGGCCGATATGGCCTATGCGCGCTATGCCGACGGCGTGTTCGCTTTCCACTCAACCGTGATGGCGACGCCTGGTTCTCCGAATGTTTATACGGGACCCGTGCCTCCCAGCCTGAAGTTCCGTGGGTTCGACACGGTCAACTTCACGGCAAACGTGCCGGTGCGCTTGTTCGCCGAGGCGGACGATGACTCAGCCGTGCTGGGCGTCAGTTTGTCCTGGCGGCGCATTGACATTTTGAACCATCCCTGGCAGCGCGTTCTCTTTTACGACGACGGCAAGCACGAAGACGGCGGCGCGGCCGACGGTCTGTTCTCCGGCGTGCTTGAACCCGGCCTGCCCAATGGCGCCGCGATCCAGTTTTATCTCGAGGCCACCGACGCGAACAACAAAACCACCTATTTGCCCACATCCCCTGGAGAGGCGGAGGATTCCGGCAGCAGTGAGCTTTATGTGCTGGCGTTCGGGCAAGGCAGTTCGCCCGTGGAACTTACCGAAATCGTATCCGATAACGAAGGCGTGTTCCAGGACGAGGGGATGGGGACTCCCGACTATGTCGAAGTCGCGAATATTTCTGGCGAAACGGTCCTGCTTGACGAATACGCGCTGATCGATCGGTCGTTGAATCCGGACAACCGTTTTATTTTCCCCGCCGGAACGAGTCTGGAACCTGGCCGCACGATCCTGGTGCTGTGCGACGACAATCCAGATCAAGGGCCGCTGCACGCCAGCTTCAAAATTGATAACGAGGGAGACAGAATTTATCTGCAGAAACGTGCCACCGCGGGAGCTTACGTCACCGTCGATGCCATTGAAGTGCCGCCCCTGAGCGCCGACCAATCCTACAGTCGGATGGGCGCTCGCGGCCTGTGGGAGATAGCGCCAGCAACGCCGAAGGCGCCGAATATTTCCGACCTTAGGTCGCGTTTTCGCGTGCGGACCGCAGACTCGACCAGGGAGTTCATCCTGGTCTTTCCAGTCAAGACCGGCGCTCCCTACGTCGTCGAATCGGGCCCAACCGCCAGCGGGCCCTGGACGACCGTAGCAACCGGCCTCGGCACCGAGGTCGTCGGCACCCTGGTCTTTCCTGTGCAATCCACCGATCGCGGCCGGTTCTTCCGCTCCCGCTCGAATTAGCCCCCGTCCTTTCTGGCGCGTCTAACGTCACGCGTTGCGCTGCGATCTCATCCCCACTGTGCGTCCAATTTTGCTCTTTATCCGCGCCGCCGAGGAGTGTATTCGCAGGCCATGCGATCTGCCTCCTTTCTGGCCATAATCTCTGCTGTGTCGATCTTCCCCGTCGCGCTAATCGGCGCCGAGTCGCCGGCAAATGATGCCAGCCTGCGCGCAGGCACGAACTTCATCGTCACCATGCCTTACTCGGCCGAAGAGGATGCGCGCACGCTGAAAGCATTGAGGGCTTGCGGGTCGCCGATGTCTGCGACGGTATGGATGCCGTTGGACTGCACAACACCGGTCTCGTCGATCCCGAGATCCGTCCTTTGTGGAAAGATACGCAGAACTTTACCCATCGATTCATCGGCATCGCTGTGACCGCGCGCTATGTTCCCACGCAGGAACCCACCGCGGGAGTTCGTTCCGTCCAGGACTACGACCGCTGGGCCGGCGCCTGGTACGGCAAGCGCTCTCCAGAACCCTTCGTCCCGCTGCTGCGGACCGGCAGCGCCCTCGTCATCGAAGATGCTGCTGATGCAGATGTCGGTTCGATTGGCTCAAACAACATCCTGAGCTGGAAACTGAAAGGTTGTGTCGGCGTTGTGACGAGCGCAACCGCCCGCGACACCGATGAGATTATCACCGAGAAAATTCCTTTGTATTTCCGGCGACCCGGCCGGGGCATTCGTCCAGGGCGCAATGAGATCGAATCGGTCAACCGCCCCATCGTCGTCGGTGGTGTGCTCGTCAAGCCCGGCGACGTGATTGTGGCGGACGGCGACGGCGTCATTGTCGTGCCGCGCGACAAAGCTATCGACGTGGCCAACTACGCCCGGAAGATCCTGGAAGGCGACAAGCAGGGCCGCCGCAACCTCTACAAGCGGCTTGGTTTGCCCGAAGATCCGTCAGTCAAATAGATTGACGTGTTCCGCCTTCCTCACCGTGCGCGAGAGCCTGCCCGGAACTGCAATGGCTTCGTCAGCGCGAACTATTGCCCTCGCGTTTTGGTTGTCGGGCCGGCCAGGGAATTCTGTTGCAGCGACAGGTAAACCAAGTCCACCAGAATCCGCTTCGTTTCTTCCAACGTCACGTCCATCGCAGGCGTCTTCTCTTCCCCTTCCTCTGCACCGTCAGCACCCGAAGCCGCGGCTTTCGCGATATGCGCGCTATTGGTCGGATCGACCTTGGCCGTGTGGTTGGTTTTAGAGACTGGCGGCGGCAACCCGGGCTCTTCCGCTTGCTTAAGCGAGATCTCATACATTTTCCCCGGCGGTTCCGGGCGTGCCGCTACTTCCTTCTTCCGCGCTTTCGCTCGCTCGTCGTCTTCCTGTTTTTCCTTCAATCGCTGGGCTTCGTTGAGGGAAACACTCTTCTCGGCGATGCGCTTCTTGTAGCGCTCGATGTCTTCGCGGATATATGAAAAGTCGCGGTCGATCGCGATGCGGGTATCCGAACGTCTCCGCAATTCCGCCAAAAACGGCTCAACGCGATTCAGCCTGGTGTACTCCGCCGCCGCAATCGTGTCCCACGGCAGCGGGTTGTCCAGCGATCCTTCGCCGACTTCCAGGTGGTTATTCACGGATGGGAGCACAATGTCCGGCACCACGCCCTTGAGCTGCGTCGAGGATCCGCTCGCCCGGTAGAACTTGCGAATCGTGATCTTCAGCGCCCCGGGGTTGTTGGTGCCCGCCAGTCCGCGTTGTCGCATGTAGGGCGATAGTTGCAGCAGCGATTGCACGGTGCCTTTGCCGTGCGTGGACGAATCGCCCACGATCAGCGCCCGCCCGTAATCCTGCAACGCCCCCGCCAGAATCTCCGAAGCCGAAGCGCTGAAACGGCTCGTCAGCACGATCAGCGGGCCGTCATAAAATACCGACGAATCCCGGTCTTTCTCAATGATCGGATCGCCTTCAGGACCTTTCACCTGCACCACCGGCCCCTCCTTGATGAACAGCCCGGTGAGGTTGATCGCCTCTTCGAGGGACCCGCCCCCGTTGCGCCGCAAATCGAGAATGATCCCGGCGATGTGTTCGTCCGCGAGCTTTTTGATCAGGCGCGCGACGTCAATCGTGGTGCTCTTCGGCTCCGCGCCCGCCTTCTGCCCTTCCAACTCGAATTGCGAATAGAACGATGGCAAATCAATCACCCCAAGCCGGAGCAGCTTTTCTTTGCCCGCCGGCAATTCAATGATCTTGGCCTTCGCTTCCTGGTCTTCCAGTTTGATCTCTTCGCGCACGAGGCTGACCACCTTGCGCGCCGACGGATCGGACGCGTCGGCGGGCACCACATTCAGTCGAACCTTCGATCCCTTGGGCCCGCGGATCAGCTCCACGATCTTGTTGAGCTTCATATCCACGACATCAACGAACTCTTCCTCGTCCTGCGCCACCCCCACGATCTTGTCGTTCGGCTTCAACTGCTTGCTGCGCATGGCCGGTCCCGGTTTCAGCTCCTGGATTTTGCAGAACCCGTCTTCCGAACGGAGCAAAGCTCCAATGCCGAACAGCGACAGCTTCATTCCAATCGAAAAATTCTCCAATTCCGATTTGCCCATGTAATCCGAGTGCGGATCGTACACGTTGGCCAAAGACGTGAGATAGACCTGCAACACGTCATCATTGTCGAAGTCGTTGTAAGCCCGCAGCACTCGGGTATATCGCTTAACAATAAGCTTTTTGATTTCTTCTGCGTTCTCCTTCTCCAGCTTGGACTGCACCGCTCTCGCAATCGCCTCCGGCTTTTCCGACCCCGCCCTTTCCTCCACCAGTTTCGCAATCTCCTGCGCCTTCTCCTTGCTCATTTTGTCCTGGAGCGCTTTCGCCACTTCTTTGCCCTGTTTTGCCCGCAGCTTTTCCCGCACAATTCCGGCGATCTCTTCGGGCCGTCCAATGCTCAGTTTTTCCGACAAATATTCATGTCGCAGCCGGTCCCGCCAGAGTTGCCGCGCTTCCTCGATGTCTTTCGGCCGCGGCATGGTTTTGCGGTTATAAACAAAACGATTTGTGCCTGCGAAATCGAACTTCTCGGTCTCGAGCAGGTTCGTCACGTAATCATATTGTTGCCGAAGCCGTTCCATAAAGCGGGTGAAGATGGCTCGCGCCGGGCCAGTCTCCCCTTCCTTTGCCGTCAGGTCGTCCAGCCGGGTCCGATATTTCTCGAACGAGTCGAGATCCGATTTCACAAAATAAATGTGCTGATTGTCCCACGCGTCCAGATAGCGCTCCAGGAACTTGGATGAAATGTCGTCGTCAAATGGCTCCCGAATGTAATGGCCCTTCTCCAGGATCATCGACACCACCCGCGCGATGTTCGAGTCGTTCGGCCCCGGCGCCAGCGGTCCGTTGACGTGCTTGCGCGAAAGCAGCGTCGTATCGCTCTCTGCGGCCATCGCGCCGACCGCAAGTTGCAGCCCCAGAAGGACAAAAATCACTCTCATGAACATTAATTTAGTTTGCTCCGTTTGCGCATGTGAGAACAGCATAAAATCCTGCCCCTAAAGTCTCACATCCGGTCCAATC
The DNA here is from genome assembly GCA_022616725.1 of Limisphaerales bacterium. GTDB lineage: Bacteria > Verrucomicrobiota > Verrucomicrobiia > Limisphaerales > JAKEEH01 > JAKEEH01. The sequence continues at coordinate 12,811 of JAKEEH010000400.1, forward strand.
GGCAACCGGAATTCGTGTCCTACCACCTGACTACACCCCCATCGCTGCTTGCGCGCGCTTTCGATCCTGCCGTTCCCAATACCACGCGATCCAGACGCTTGCCTCGTAAAGCAGTTGCAGCGGGATGAACATCATCACCTGCGTAATCACCTCGGGGGTCGTCAACACAGCCCCAAGGAGCAGGTTGATTACGATCATGTAACGCCGCGCTTTGGACAGGATCCGGTAGTTCAGCACGCCGATCTTGACCAGCGTCAGAATCACCACCGGTAATTCAAAGCCCAGCCCCATCCCCAGCATGAATTTGCACACGAATTTGATGTATTCCTCGGCCCGCCACTGCGTCGCGGCAAACCCCAGCCATTGCGAGTACTGTTGTGAGACCGCCAGCGCCAGCGGCATCAGGGCGAAATAACAAAAGCCGACGCCGGCGCCAAAAAGCAAGCTCCCGAAGCCCAACCCGCGATAAACGTACTTTTTCTCCTTCATCTTCAGGGCGGGAAACACAAACTGCGCCACAAAGAAGAAGATAAATGGCGCCGCCAGAACCATCCCCCCGTAAAACGCCACTTGCAACGCCACTACAAAGCCACCTACAGGCCCGAGATTGATCAAGTCGATCTGCATTTTCTGCCCGATCTCGGCGGACGCTTTAGGATCGATCCGCATGGTCAGCGCCCATTCGTTGGACCCCACGGGCTTTGGCTCGATCTGCAACGCCAGAACCTGATTCGTCGGCAGATTATAGGCCGCGCGCTGATTGGTGCTGATCTGGAAAACCCCCAGCCGATTCGTGCCCAGCAGCGCGGTGATTACCTGGACCTCCGCTGGATACTTGACCTTCGCGTTGTTGAGGGGCCGCTTGAGCAAATCGACGACCTTGTTCCCCGCGATGAGACACACGATCATCCCCAGAAAAAGCGCTACCCCGCTCTTGATCAGGACCCACCGCAGGTCCTCCAGATGTTCGAGGAACGGCTTGACCGGCCCGCCTTCCTCTTCTTCAGGCGTCTCGGCCTGGTGGGGTTCGTCCTCGATTTGTGGGCGTGGATCTTCGGTCTGAGTGGCCATGAAGGGCGCCCGACCGATCAGGCCTTGTTTTCCGTGTGCGGAACGGCCTTGGATTCAGCGTTTTCAGGCAGATTCTTCTGCGCCGAATAATCGATCTTGCGTGGCGGCGGCGACGAATAATTGTCCTCATCCACCGCGCTCTGGATCTCGTCGGTCACTTCCCGCGTCGCTTTCTTGAATTCCTTGATCCCGCTGCCCAGGCCCTTCGCCAATTCGGGCAGCTTCTTGGCCCCAAACAGGATCAACACCACCGCCAGGATCAATACGATCTCCCACCCACCCAAAAACGCAGCGAACAAAGTATTCATAAAAATTTCCGATTAAACCTAATCCAGCAGGGATACGGTGTAAAGCACCAATCCCGCATGTACGACGAACAACCTCAGCCCCCGATTCACAGGAAAAACTGCCTTATCAGGGTGGTGAGGGGTTTCCGCCACAGTCCAGGCGAGTGGCATCGCGGCTCACCCGAGAGCTTTACGCACGATCATTTGCTGCTCAGCGCGGGCGCGGCTTTCGGGATGTCGGAAGCCTGGAAGAAGCCAATGAACATTTCGTCCCACGATTGATCGCCCCATTTGACGCGTTTGGCCGGATCGGGATTGGCCGGATTGCGGGCGGAGTTGTCGAACCCGCCGGTACACAGGAGCCACGTCCCTGCCGGAATGTGTTTGGGTTCGGCGAGGCGATAGGTGGTCTGCCAGTTGAAATCGTAACGCGGGACCGATAGCAGGACTTCGCGTTTGCCGGTCGGGTAAAGGGCCTCGTATTTCATCCAGGAGCCGCGCAGGTGCATGTGCGGGCTCAGGCCGTATATCAGCGTATCGCGAGTGAAAGGGTGCATTGAGAATGTGCGCGCGTCGCTTTCGCCCGGGGGGATGGAGAAATCGTTGTTCCATGCGCCGCCGTCCTGGAATGCGAGAGCCGGCTTTTCAGGCAGGAGGTACAGGCCGATTTCGGTTTCGTCAGTCTGCGGAGAGCCCATAGTCGTGTAGTGCATCTCCAGGTCGAGAGTAGTGTCTTTGGCGATGAATTTGCCAGTGCCGGCGGGATACCGCGCCGCGGAGGCGCCCGGCGCCCAGCCGACCAGCCACGCGCCACGACCGGAGCCGTCGTCGCCCGCACTCTTGTATTTCATGCGCGCGATCACGTGGTGGACGACTTTGCGATTGCCGGGACGGACATCGACCGCGCCAAGCCAGGCGTCATGCGGGATCGGCGATTTCACCAGGATATGCCGGTAGTCGAGCACGCCGGTGGCGGGAATCGCTTCAGGCTTTGGAAGTTTGACGATGTAATCAGGCTTGCCGAGCGTCCAGTCGCTGGGGGCGGCAACCATCTGTTCCAGCGGATCGCCGCCGTCGCCTCGCGGCGCGCCTTGCTGAATCCAGCGGAGCAAGGTCTGGACCTCCAGCGTCGTGAGTGACCGGTCGTTCTCGAACTTGCCGTAATGAGGATCGGCGTGCCATGGCGGCATACGGCGGGCGACGATCACTTCCTCGATCATGCTCGCTTTGTTTTTCACCTTGCGATAGCTGGACATCGCGAAGGGTCCGATGTTGCCCTCGCTGTGGCATGAGACGCATTTGTCTCGAAGAATCGGCGCGACCTGCTTCGCATACGAGACCAAGCCGTCCTCGCGCTCCGACACTTTTTCGAAATTGATGGCGCAGCCGTGGACCGCGGTTTTCGGGCGGGTCACTTCCTTGCCGGCGAGGAATTCCGTCAGCGCAGTCTCCAGATACCGCTCGGTGGGGGCGGGCTTCTTCGCCCCTTCGGTCAACTGATCATCGATCGCGCCGCGATAAATAATCGTGCGATCCTTCGCGTTGACGGCGATTGCCTCGCATGTTCGGCGTACGCCCAGCCCGAGGGCGAGCGCCTGGGATTGGTCGAGAAGGATTGGGATCGAACCGACACGAAATTCCTCGGCTTCCTTGCGGATGCCGGCGCGATCGTCCTGCGCGTAGGAGTTAACCATCCAAAAGACCACGCCTTTGGAGCCGAATTTCTGGCGCAGCTCACGGATTTTGGGAATGCTTTGGCGCGCAATGGGGCAGCCATTTCCGGTGAAAAACAGCACCACTACCTCGCCATTGGCGCGATCCAGCTCCATGGCTCGGCCGCGCGAGTCGAGGAGAAGAAAATTGGGCACATCCTGAGGGGTCGCGTGGGGTGCTGTGTCCGGTTCGGCCGCAACCAACACTACGAGTCCTCCAAGGGAAATCAGGCTGGTCAGGAATTTCATAACGACGAGACGAGGCTTCTCGAAGACGCCTGCGACGTCAAGGCAAGGAATCTTGAAAAGCGGCAGCGATCAGCCGCCGCCCGCGCTGACGCAGCGCGAGCGAACGCGCCGGGCGATTTAACGAATCCGGTCGCGGCTACATCCCGCGGCGCAAAGCCTCGGCCGCGAGCCAGAACGGCTGGTCGTCGTCCAGCACATAAGTGGCGCGGCCCAGTGAGTAGTAATGGTTATAGTGTTTGGCCAGCGTCTGGCGGCCGTTCACTTCGGGCTTGATGCGGCAGTGCCCGTATTCGTTGCACTCGATCAAATCGTCATTGAGCATGCGGTGAAGGATGGGCCGCACCCAATCGCGGTCTTCCATAAAACGCCGTTTGCCGCCCACTCGTTTCGCGATTTCGGTCGGGGATACAAAAGTATCAAATCTCTTAAGATACTCGAGAATCGCGTGTTCGTCGCTGCCCATATTGTCTTGATTTGGTTCACTTAGTGTATCGGAACAGGACAAAAAAACTTAAGGGTGTTTTTTCACGCTTAAAATAAGGGCTTTTTCGCAGCCTTTAGCGCAGACTCCGCGAGACACTTTGAGACACTCCTTTACCACTCGCCCTCGGTGAGCAGCGAGGCGATGTTGCGCGCCAGGTCCTCCGCGGCCAGGGGGACAGCCTGGCGTTCGGTGCTCGCAAGGTCCGGGGTAACGCGCAGGGTGGTGTGGCCGACGACATCCCGGTCCAGTAACACGCGGCCATTGCGTTCGCGAGCGGTGACGCGCGCCGTGATCCGAAGCCGGTAATCGCGCGGAGTGAGCGTGTCCTCCGGATCAAAGGAGATCTCCGAGCGGTCATAGTCGAGCACGGTGCCGCTGACAACGATGTCGCCCGCGTCGTGAGTATTGAGCCGGTAAGTCCCTTCCTGTTGAAGCTGCCGGCGCAATGAGGTGGTAACGGCGTTGCCGACGCGCGGCTCAAACACCCGGCTGGAGAACGGGTTTACCTGAACAGAGCGCGCACCCGCCGTCTGCCCGGAAACCGGACCGACCCGGTATCCGGCGCATCCGGCGGTCAGCACCGCCATGCTCAGCACGAGCGATTTCATTGGGAGGCGTGTTGCTCCGGCCGCCGGTTGATCGCTTGCAGTCGCTCCCGCGCCGCTTCGGCGTATTTGGAGTTGGGGTCCTTGTCCAGCACGTCGTTGTAGTAGATTTGCGCGGCGCGGAGCCGGTTTTTCCGCTCGTAAAACTGGGCGATGTCAAAACTTCCCCGCGCCTGCTCGGTTTTGAGCGCGTCAATGCGCTTCTGGGCGTCGGAAACCCGGGGATCGTTGGGAAACAACGTCGCAAAGTCCGTAAACGTGCTCATGGCCTGGGTGGCGATGCTTTGGTCGTATTCGGCGCGCCCGGCCTGCTTATTGTAAGTGAGCCCGACCTTGTATAGCGCGTCAATCCCGACCGGTTGATCGCTGTAGCGGTCGGCGGCGGTTTCGTAGGCTTTGACGGCCGCTGTGTAGTCGGTCACGATTTTATTTTCGTGCGCCTGTCCAATGTTCATCTGGGCATGAGGCGCCACCTCACTGTAAGGACCATTCTTAATGATCTGGTTGTAGAGCTTGATCGTTTTGTCCATCGACGGAAACGCGGGAACGTAGTTCCAGAGCTTGAACCATTGCCCGGCGAGAAATCTGTTAGCGATGATATGCTGGCGCTTGATGACCTCGTCGTAGTTGTCCACCTTTGGATATCGCTCAATGAGCGTTTGATAGGCCTTGAACGCCCGTTCGTCCTGCCCCTTGGCTTCGTAACTGCGGCCGAGCAAATATTGCGCCTGGCCCGCGTAATCCGAAAATGGCCACTGGGAGACCGTCCGCCGCGCCGCCCTGGCGGCCAGATTGTAGTCCTTGTTCTCAAAGGCTGTTTGGGCGACTTCAAGCTGGTCTTTGGCCCGACGGCGCACCCAGCCGCCTTCGCCTCCGACCGGTTCGTAACGCCAGCCTTCGCCCGGAGTGTAAATCAACGGCGCGGGCGCAAGGTTCGGGAACAGGAACATTGCCGCCGCGATTAAGAACGATCGAATGATACGACGCTGCATCGGGTAAAACCGTAGTGACCACGATTTTTCAAGTCAAGCGACCGAGGAGCCCCCTCGTGGATAACAACAAAGGCGCAAAGCTGCAAAGTTGAAAACCGAACGACTTGAAGGGCTGGCTTCGCAAGTGCTTGCGGCAGAGGCTGTTGGATTTGGAGGTTTTCTGAATCGTTCGGTTTCGTTCGATTTAAAGATTGGATTCGGACTTGACAGAGTTCGGAATCGGCAGTCGGAGGTTGAAGCGTTGAATACGGGCCGAGTTTGTTGTCAGACGGTTATTGTGGCCATCTTTTCACACTCTTCGGCACAGCGTTCGCATGCTTTTGCGCACTGGCGACAATGCTCGTAATCATGTTTATGACATTCCTCGGCACAGGCGCGGCAAACCTCGGCGCACAAACGACAGATTTCGCTGGCGAAATCGGAGCCGCTCGCCATCAGTGATGACGCGGTATAGCAGAGGATCGCGCAATCCCGATCCAGGGGATGCACTGGGCCATCATCTTCACGTTCTCGTCTTGCAAACAGGCGCTGGCGCAATGTTTACAAGCCACCGCGCACGCATTGCACGCGTCGATACAATCTTCGTATTTCTGGTGTGGCATAACTTTCTCTCTGGATAAGCGTTAATGTTTCAATGTTTCATCCTCAAATGTTGAGCACCACGCAGGTCGTCCTCAATCATCCGCTTAGGTAACGAAGCACCGGCAGCGGCCACCACAAAGTAGATAAAGCCCGTAGTGTGGAGCAGTTGAATGCGCCGCCACGGGGGGGAAGATCTAAACGCAAAGAGGGAAAGGGACTGGTCCCGAGCCCCTCCGTCCCACCACCCCGCTAATGCGAGTGCCGCCCGGCGGGGCACTGATTGCGCTGATTGCGGAAGCTTTTCAACCGCGTCGTTTCAGCTAAGATGCCGGGACAACATGACACGCGCGCTCCTTGCCGGCCTCGTTATCGCCCAATGCGCCCTGGGTTCGGAGCCGGGCCAGCACCATACAAATGTGTTTGCCCGGGGGCCATATGTACAACTGGCGACGCATCATTCGATTTTTGTCGTTTGGCGGACGGAGGCGAAGATCACGCCGGGCGTGCGTTTTGGGGCTTCGCCCGATCACCTGGATCGGGAGGTGCGCGACGATGACATTATCACGCGGGTCGGGGCGACGAATAAAGCGGTGAAGCTGCCGCCCGGGCAGTTTCGGCTGCACAGCGCGCCGGAGGGCACTTATCAGTATGAGGCGCATATCACGGGGTTGCAGTCGGACACGCAGTATTATTATGGGGTCTATGACGGGGACACCCGGTTGACCGGGCGGGACCCGAGTTTTCATTTCCGCACTCATCCGATCCCCGGAACTGACAGACCCATGCGTTTTTGGGTGGTGGGCGACTCCGGCACGGGGCGGGAGACGCAGTCAATCGTTCATTGGTCGATGACACACTGGACGAAGAAGGAGAAGCGGCCTCTGGATTTTTATCTGCACGTCGGCGACATGGCTTATTCGCGCGGGCGCGACGTGGAGTTTCAGACGCGCTTTTTTGAGATGTACGAACCGACGTTGCGCAACGTGGTGTGCTGGCCGGCGATGGGCAATCACGAGGGGGCGACGTCGAAAGGGACGAACGGCATCGGGCCTTATTACGATGCGTATGTGCTGCCGACCCGCGCTGAAGCCGGCGGGTTGGCATCCGGAATGGAGGCATTTTACTCGTTCGATTACGGGCGGGCCCATTTCATTTGCCTCGATTCGCATGACCTCGACCGGAAACCGACCGGCATGATGGCGCAATGGCTGAAGGCGGACCTGGAGGAAGCGCGGGCCGATTGGCTGATCGCTTATTTTCATCATCCTCCCTACACCAAGGGCTCGCACGACAGCGACCGGGAGAAGCAACTGATCGAGATGCGCACACACATCATGCCGATCCTGGAGTCGGGCGGGATTGATGTGGTGTTGACGGGCCACTCGCACATCTACGAGCGGTCGATGTTGATGGATGGGGCTTACGCGACGCCGACGGTCGCCGAGAACGTGATCCTTGACGACGGCGATGGCGACCCGACCGGGCATGGCCCTTATCGCAAGAGCGCGGGCATACATCCGAATGAAGGGGCGATCCAGGTGGTTGCGGGCCATGGCGGAACGACGTTGCGGCGCAAGGGCACGATGCCGGTGATGCGCAGAATCATCGTCGAACACGGCTCGGTGCTGATCGATATCGCCGGGGACACGTTGACGGGGACGATGATCGATAAATACGGCGAGCGGCGCGATCTCTTCAGCCTGGTCAAGCGCGGCACAGTTACGCCGACGCGCCTGGCGAATCCGTGGCAACCCGAGCCATGGTCGCCGCCGAAACGGGAGAAAGATGCCGGGGCCGAACCGCCGGAGGATTTCTTCGTCGTCATCGAGAAGCATTCGCAATGGCATTACATGGCCGGGGAGCATCCGGGCACGAACTGGATGAAGCCGGAATACGATGTGTCGGGCTGGAAGGTGGCCGAGGCGGGCTTCGGGATTGGGGACAACGACGACCGGACGGTCCTTTCGAACATGCGGAGCAACTATGCGACGGTTTACATCCGGCGCAATTTCGAGATCGAGCAGGCCGACACCATTGCGGAGATCGGGCTGATGATCAGCTACGACGATGGGTTCATCGCTTACCTGAATGGCAAAGAAGTGGTGCGCGTGGGCGTTGGGATCGGCAGCGGGCGCAACGCCAGGAATATCAAGGCGCACGATGCGGGCGGGACGTATTCGTACTTCCCGCTGAAAGATTACGAGAAATATCTGAAGGACGGCGTGAACGTGCTGGCGATCGAAGGCCATAACCAGAGCCTTGAAAGCAGCGACTTTACACTTGACCCATATCTGCTGCTTGAGGACTGACGATGCGCGGCGTTTTTGGACTACAAATTTTTTGTGTGATGTGCGCGCTTGGGGCCGTGGCGCACGACAGCCCCGAGCACCAGATCGAGGCGCTGACGGCGAAGATGGCGGCGAATGGCAAGTCGGCCGAACTGCTGTCGCGGCGCGCAATAGAATGGCGCGCATTGGGGAAGTTGGAGTCGTCGAAAGCGGATCTCGCGGAGGCGCTGACGTTAAAGCCGGAATCGAGCGCGCTTTGGGCCGACCTCGCGCGGGTGTGCGCCAGTCTGCGTCAGCCGGATGCGGCGATTGCTGCCATCGATCAGGCGCTGCGCGTGGCCGCAAAAGAGGCCGATTCCTCGGTGTTGCTCGTTGCGCGCGGGGAGATCCTGGAGAGCGCCGGGAAATTCGAGCTGGCGCTGGCGGATTGCGAGAAAGCATTTCAGCTCAAGCCGGCCGCGCCGGACTGGTACCTAATGCGGGCGCGGCTGCAATTCCGTTGCGGCAAGCTTTCCGAAGCCGCTGCCGGCCTCAAGGAAGGCTACGAACGAACCGGAAGCGCGGTGCTCGAGATTGAATGGATCGAGGCAATGATCGACGCCGGGGCGAACGAGGCGGCGTTGGAACGAATTGAACCGAGAATTGATCGCTCTCGATGGCAGGCCGGCTGGCTGATCCGCCGGGCGCGCGCGCAGCTTGGACTCGGTCAGCAGGCCAGGGCGAAAGAGGATTTACAGGCGGCGCTCGCCGAATTGTCGCGCCGAATACGTACCGATTCTCCCGATCCAACGCTCATCTCGGAACGAGGTTTGGCGCGCGCGCTGTTGGGCCAGCGAGATGCCGCACTTGAAGACCTGAAACTGGTACGCAAGCTGTGCGGCGAGAATATGGCGTTGCATCGGTTAGAGGCGGTCGTGCGGTGATTTTTGCGCAGCCTTAGGCAAATAGTGCCGGACGGTGGTAGGTATTTACCCCATGCAAAAGCCTCTCAAAAATCTTCGTTTCTGCGCTTGACATTTTTCGGTGCGATCACGTAATTTGGACGCGTTCCACAAAACTATGAACCCCGGAGATTTGTCATGAATAGTGTCAAACAATGTTCGGTGAACGGATTCGGCTCGGTTTCGAAAGGAGTCAGGAAAAAACTGGGTGTGATCGCAGTGGCTACGGGTTTGGCCGTGGCGGCGTTTGCCCCCGTTTCCGCGCAGGCGGAGACGATTACTCAACTTGAATGTCTGCAATGGTTGGCTCAGGTAACTGGCGAGTCCGGCCAGGCGGACTACGTGCAATGGGCCGGCAGCAAGGGCATAAACCCTGCCGGCGGCATCCAGCCCAACGCGATCCTGACCCGGGAAGCGCTGGCCCAGATAGTGGGGCAGCTTCTGGGACTTAACGGCAGTAAACGTGGCGCGTCGGACTGGGCGCAACGCTTGCAGCGCGAAGGCATTGAATTGCCAAGCGAACTGGACCGCGCGAGCATCGTCAGCATGATTGGCAGCATGAACGATCGCCTCGGGACCATCGCCGCGACCGATCCGAGCCCGCGCCGCAAAGGTAACGCCGGCCGTGGTAATGGTGAAGATCCGCCGCCTCCTGGCTGGAACAAGAATCCGCGCAATCCGCACTTCGGGGTGCCGGAAGAGCCGGGTCGATAAATCTCCGACTCATAGTAAGGTTCCTGAAGACTTGACTATGACGGTGCAAGCTTAGGAACCTTAGTCATGAGGAACGTCCTGGCAGGTGCCATGGTAATCACCATGGCACTCTGCCTTATAGTGGGTGTCGTTTGGTTTGGCGCGGTGACTGTCGATGTCGCCGCGCCTGCTTTTGCCTTTGCGGTCCTGCTTGGGCTCCTCTGGGCCGGGAAGCTCTTCTTCATGCGGGTGGTCTCGTGGAAGAGCTCACCGATGCACTGGCCAGTCCTCGCCTTCACCGCCTATGCCGTCATCCGATACTTTGCCTCTCCTATAGAATATGATTCCCGGATGGAGCTTTTTAACGTGCTCCTCCTGGCGTTTGTATATTTTGTCTGCGCGTTCAACTTTTATCGCTCCCGTGACCGCAACATTCTGTTGATTGCTCTGTTGGCGCTCACGTTGGGAGAAGCGATTTATGGGTTGTGGCAGTTCGGCACCAAGTCCGATGCTGTTCTGAACGAATTGCGCCCGCTGAGCTATCGTGGCAGGGCCAGCGGGACTTACTTCTGCCCGAATCACCTCGCCGGCCTCCTTGAAATTGTGATTTGCCTGGCCATCGGCCGGATTGCGGTGCAGCGGTTTTCGCGCAAATCGGTGGAGAAATCGGCGCTGCAGAAAATAGTCATTCTTTACATCACCCTGTTCCTCATTACGTGCCTGATCGTGACGTTGTCGCGCTCAAGCTGGGCCTCGCTCGCCGTCGCGCTGGCCACACTGTTCTTCTGGGGCGACTGGGATTGGCGTGTAATGTGGCCGCGCCTGGCGGTAGCGTTTGCCGCCGTGTGCGCTATCGGGCTGCTCGTTTACAACATCACGCCGGTCCGAATTTATGTGCAGGAAACCCTCTCCGGGGAACAGGCCAAGGACGGCTCGGCGTTTCGCGATCCAAGCTTTGGCGGGCGGACTCTCATGTGGGGCGCGACGGCCGGCATGATCAAGGACTACCCGGCATTAGGGACCGGTCCGGGGACCTGGCAATGGTTTCATCCCAAGTATCGCCCCCAGGAGCTTCAGGCGCATCCGGAGCATGCGCACAACGACATTTTGCAACTCGCCTCGGATTACGGCTTGATCGGGTTCGGAATCGTCGTTTGGGCATTTGTGGCCTTCTATCGTCACGCCGGGTTGCTGGCGCGGCGCAATACGTCTTCCGAGCAACGCTCCTTTGCCGTCGGTTCCGCCCTGGCAGTGACCGCAACGCTGGTTCACTCCTGGTTCGATTTCAACATGCATATCCTGGCCAACGCCCTCCTGCTGGTAACGCTTATGGGCTTCACCGTGGCGATGGACGACAGTGGAGAGCGTTACAAGAGACAGGAATTGCCACGCCTGCCCAGGTTTGCCCTCGGCCTCGCGATTCTGGCGCTTTGCGCGGGGGCGATCTGGTTTGTGCGCCCGGCCGCTCTGGCGTTTTCTTACACCACCGAAGGCGACGATTCGAAGGACATCCTGCAATGGGATCGCGCGCTCGCGCTCTACAACACGGCTATGCGGTTTGATCCAAAACTGCCCGACGCCTACTACAAAGCCGGCCAGGTTGCCGCCTCGAAAGCCCGCTGGCGGATCGGCCCCGACAAGGCTGAAGAGCGGAAACAACTCGCCCGCGAGGCCGTCGGTTATTTTGAGCGCGCCGTGGCGCTGAACCCTTTCCACACGTTCGCGATCATCCGGCTGGGGCAGGCGTATGAGATGGCGGGCGATTTTGAAGCTGCCGCCCGGTGTTTCAAGCGCGCCATCGAGCTGGAGCCGACCAGCGCCTACGTTTACGAACAAATGGGACTTTTCAGCCGCCGTACCGGCGACGAAGCTGCCGCCCTCGAAGCGTTTGAAAAGTCGCGCAAGCTGCGATGGGACATCGTTGCGGAGCTTAACATTTTAGACCTGAAGGCGCCCCAATAGGTCACGCGAGGTCTTCGCGGATGGGCGCCGCCCTGCACGGCCACATCGGGCTTGCAGACCACTCGTAACCGGGTGTTGTCTCAGCGGTCAAAGGGCACATGATCACGAATCCGCGCTTGTGCCCCGCGACAACAGGGATTCTTTTCGCGACGGCGTTCGCCCTTACAGTCTCGGCCCAATCTACGAACCCGCCACCGCGTTTCCGCGGACCGCAGGGGCCGCAAGTCGTATCACCCGAAGTTTCACTGGACCGAAAAGTCACATTCCGAATTCTGGCGACGAATGCTCAGAACGTCCGACTGAGCGCGGGCGACATTCCGGGCAATGGCCGGGGCGCGACGATGACCAAAGGCACGAATGGTGTTTGGGAAGTAACTCTTGGCCCGATCGATGCGGGGGCTTACCGCTATAATTTCAATGTGGATGGGCTTTCCGTGATTGACCCGCGCAACCCGGCCACCAGCGAATCGAACAACAATACGTGGAGCTTGGTGTATGTGCCGGGCTCGGAATTCAGCGACACAAAGGACGTGCCGCATGGCGCGGTATCCGAGGCGACGTATTACTCGAAGACACTCGGGCGCTTCCGCCGCCTGCACGTGTACACGCCGCCGGGCTACGAATCCGGCGAGGGAAAGTTTCCGATTTTTTACCTGCTGCACGGCGCCAGCGATTGCGACGACTCATGGTCTTCAGTTGGCCGTGCGGGATTCATTTTGGACAATTTGATTGCGGCAAAGAAGGCCAGGCCGATGGTAGTCGTCATGCCCGCCGGTCACACCCGAGCGTTCAGCTTCGGGCGGCGCAGCGAAGGCTCCACGAACGCGCCGGTGGATGAATTTCTTCGGGATTTTACCGACGACATCATGCCGCACGTGGAAAAGACCTATCGCGTTTATAGTGACCGCGAACATCGCGCGATTGCCGGCCTTTCCATGGGCGGTGCGCAGACGTTGAATATCGGGATTCCCAACCTGGACAAGTTTGCGTATTTGGGGGTCTTCAGTTCGGGAGTGTTCGGGATTACTGGCCGAGGTCGAGACGGCGCCACCCCCACGGGTCCTTCGTGGGAAGAGCAGCATAAGGCCTCTCTCGACGACGAAAAGCTCAAGAAAGGTCTTAAACTGGTCTGGTTTGCCACGGGTAAAGATGATTTCCTGGTGGAGACTTCCCGGGCAACGGTGGAGATGCTGAAAAAGCACGGCTTTGCCGTGGTTTACAATGAAACTTCCGGGGCTCACACTTGGATCGTCTGGCGCGACTACCTCAACCAGTTCGCCGCGGAGTTGTTCCAGTGAATTTGTAACTGGGGCAGAGCCGCTGTCTTCGCAGGGTGTCTTCCTTGACAGTTTGGCCGTATGAATGCGGCCAAAAAGAGTTGCGTCTTGCGGAAATCCGCCAAGAATAGGGTCGATTCAGCAAACCGACGAAAGGAACTCTTATGCTGCGCTCGATGATTCATTCTCTGGCCTTCCTCACGGCGTTTTTCATCTCATTTCAGATGGCGCACTCAGCCATCGAAGGCGTCACAATGCCGCCCGAGGACGGCAAACTGCGCATCATCTGTTTTGGGGCACACCCGGATGACTGTGAACTCCAAGCCGGCGGCACCGCGGCCATGTGGGCCGCGAAAGGACACCATGTGCTGTTCGTGTCGGTGACGAATGGTGATATTGGCCATTGGCGCGAAGCCGGCGGGCCGCTGGCGCTGCGCCGCAAGGTCGAGGTGAACAAAGCCCATAAGCTCCTCGGCATTCAGGGGGTGATTCTGGACATTCATGACGGCGAATTGCTGCCGACGGTTGATAACCGGCGCATGTTGACGCGGCTGATTCGCGAATGGAAAGCCGACATCGTCATGGGCCATCGGCCCAATGATTACCATCCCGACCACCGTTACACCGGGGTGCTCGTGCAGGACGCCGCTTACATGGTCACGGTGCCGTTTTTCTGCCCGGATGTACCACCGCTGAAGAAGAATCCGGTATTCCTGTATTACCAGGACCGATTCCAAAAGCCGAATCCGTTCGACCCGGACGTGGTCGTGGCGGTTGATTCCGTGATGGATAAGAAGCTCGATGCGCTTGGCGTCATGGTGTCGCAATTCTACGAGGGCGGGGCCAATGGTTCGGAGGAACTGGTGCCTTCCGACCCCGAGAAACAGAAAGCCCGCCATCAGCAGGTGCGAGACGGCTTCTCGAGGCGCAACCAGTCGATCGCAGACCGGTTTCGCGAAAAGCTTCAGGACTGGTATCCGCAGAGCGACGCCGCGAAGGTGAAGTTTGCCGAAGCGTTCGAAGTCTGCGAATACGGCAGTCAGCCGGATAAGGCGCAGCTCAAGCGCTTGTTCCCGTTTTTTGAGAAATAGAACGGGTTCGTGAGCATGAGTACTGCGACGCTTCCTGAACCGATTGCGCGATCGGCGCCTGTCCAGCCCGAATCGATCAGTCGCACCGCGTCAGTGCGGCTCGAATCGCTCGATGCGTATCGCGGCCTGATCATGCTCACGCTGCTGGCCGGGAGTATCTTCCAATCCCTGAAGGGACATCCTGTTTGGCATTGGCTTTACGTGCAGAACGAACACGTCGCGTGGGAGGGCTGTGTCTATTGGGATCTCATTCAGCCCTCATTCATGTTCATGGTGGGCGTAGCAATGCCGTTTGCTTTTGCCCGGCGGTCGGCGCTGGGCGATTCCTGGCGCCGCCAGTTCCGGCACGTGCTCATTCGCGCGGTCAACCTCTGCGCCATTGGCATTCTGCTTGATCATATCGGCGCGCAGAAAATCCAGATCGGGTTCATCCGGGTGCTGCAGCAGATTGCGTTTGGCTACGTTTGCGCGTTTTTTGTTCTTGGGCGGAGTTTTCGCACGCAGGGACTCGTCGCCGCAGCGATACTCGTCGGCTACAACCTTCTCTGGATGTTCAACCCGTGGAACGGTCCCGGGGGGCCCTGGGCGATGGGCAATGAAAATATCGGCAGCGCCTTCGACCGTTGGATGCTTGGCCGAAATTATTCCGGCTACTACGTCGGAATGAACGCCATTCCGTCCACCGCCACGATCATTTTCGGGGTGATGGCCGGCCAACTTATTTTACAGCGGCGGCCGCACAACCGCACCATGCTGACGCTGCTCATCGCCGGGATGAGTGGCATCGCGCTGGGGCTTGCGGTCAGTCCATGGCTGCCGTTGATCAAACGGATCTGGACGCCAAGTTTTGCCGTGTTCGCGGCGGGTTGCACTACGTTGATCCTGCTGGCCTTTTATTGGGCGATTGAAGTGATGAACTGCAGGCGCTGGGCGTTTCCATTGGTCGTGGTTGGAATGAATTCCATCACCGCTTACGTCCTCGGTAGCGCATTTGGCAACTGGTTTCGGAGCGCCAGCGGCGCGTGGATCGGATGGTTGAAGGAGCCGCTGGGCGATGCGTGGTTTCCTGTGTTTCAAAAGGCGCTTTTTGCCCTCGCCGCCTGGGGCGTGTTGTACTGGTTGTATCGGCGGAAGATTTTCTTCAAATGCTAAACCTCAACATGTGACGCTATGAACTGGAATTCCTTGCTGCCAACGACTGCGTTCGCCGTTCTTGCATGCGGTGTCGTCCTTAACGCCGCCCCGGCGGAACTGAATCAGTTAACAGAAGCCGAAAAAGCAGCCGGCTGGAAACTGCTGTTTGACGGAAAGACCACGACTGGGTGGCGCGGATACAAGATGGACAAGATGCCACCCGGTTGGTCGGTGGTCGATGGCGCGTTGGTCCGGCTCAAAGGCGGCGAGGGCGGCAAAGGCGCTGGCGGCGGGGACGACATCGTCACGACCGAAGAATACGAAAGCTTCGACCTGCAATTGGAATGGAAGATCGTTGCCAACGGGAACAGCGGCGTCCTGTATCATGTCTCCGAAGAGCCAGTCACGGCCTGGCATTACGCTCCTGAAGTGCAGATCCTCGACAACGGCCCGCACAAGAATCGCACCAAGACGCAGCATGCCGCCGCGTTATACGACTTGTACGCGCCCTCGAAGGACACTACCAAACCCGTCGGGCAATGGAACCACATGCGGGTTCTCGTCAATGGCGTTCACGTCGAGCACTGGCTCAACGGCGAAAAGGTGGTCGAATACGAAGTGGGGAGCAGTGATTGGAAGGAACGCATCGCAAAAAGCAAATTCAAGGACAAACCGAAGTTTGGAACTCTTAAAAAGGGACCGATTTGCCTGCAGGATCACTCTGATCGGATTGAATTTCGGAATATCAAGATTCGGGTGATCCGATAATGATGCCACCAACGAGGAGTGGCGTTTAGCAGCAGGAAAACCCTTGCCCTTGAGGATGGGTTGCAAGAAGGCTCTCACTGGAAGCGATCTGTCCAGCGCATCCTTTCGGCGTTATGCCGAATTTCGCATTTCGGATGGCAACCTACTAAACTATCACGGCTTCACGATCTCGATTGCGTTAATTGCCGCGCGGTATTGACCATCTATTCCCATCTTAGGCACCAGTTTAATATTGACAGGACTGGCAAAGGCCTGAATCGTGACCTCGTATATGTAAGCGCGGTTGGCCGCTCCCGCGACAGCACGGATGTCGAAGTTCTCGTATTGGAGAACGTTGTTCACGCAGATGTCGAAAACCTGGTAGCCAATCATGTTGTTCCAGTATATTTCGGCGAAATGAAGCCTCACCGTGTAAAATGTGCCGTTTGGTTGGGGAACCTCAAGACCGTAGGAAATCGGTTCGGTAGATGTTTCTGGGTCATAGTCGTCCCAGCGGACCCGTATGGATTGATAGACTTTTTCTGGCGCCGGGTCGGTCAGACCTGATCGGTTGATGGCATTGATGTTGTAATAAACTGCCGGTTTTGTACTCGAAGACAACTGGACTGCAATGGACTGTTCATTGCCTTGGAAACCATTGTCGTTATCGAACGGTGGAAGATACTCGATGGCGTCGTCAAAACTTGCACCGTTATTTGAAGTCCGTCCCAAGTTTACAGCGATGATCCGCTTGGTGCCCGCAGTATTGCGAGTCACGTTGGCCGGCAGCAGGTTCCCGGCAACGTCTTTGACCCCGCTCAACACTTTAATTGTCACCGTCCCGGAAGCAATAATGTCACCGCTGTTCCAGACCAGCCGATAGACAGTTGGCATAATGCGCAGCACTTTGTTTGGATTGAGGGTCAATGAACCCTGGCCTACTGTGATCTGGTATTTTGTAGGGTCTTCTGCGCCTTCGCCCATCGGCTCGCTAAATGTCACGTCCACTGCCCGATGGTTAATCGTTTGCGCCAGCGTGAAGGTCGGAGCTGTTGTATCAGCCGTCGTTGCCGCCAGCGCAAGCTGTGCGTTGAGCCGGCCATGTCCATAGTAATCATTTCGCGTCAGCGGCGGCGTGCCGGTGTAAGCAACGGGTCCAACTTTGTCACAGTTCTGGGTCAGTTTGGAAACTACACTGGCACGCGTCAGGTTGCCGTCCTTAGAAAGAACCAAGGCGGCGATTCCAGCCGCCAGCGGCGCCGCGGCTGACGTACCGCCGAAATCCAGACGATAATCGTCCCAGCCGAGGTAGCCGTAACTCCCTGTTCGATCCGTTGTCGCGATTGCGCCGTAACCGCCGTCGCTGGGAGCCAGGAAATCCAAACTTGGTCCGTACTGACTGTAAGAAACCCGGTAATCGAAATCGCCAGAGGCACCGACTGCCAGCACATAGCTTAAGTTCGCAGGGTAGTTGACCGCCGTTTTCGGGTTACGGGGTTTACCAGACAACTGATTTAACGGAGGCACGCCCGAAAGAGGGTTTCCGCTTGCGTCAGTGATGCGCATCAACGCTACATCGCCGCCCTCGGACTCAAGCCATCTTCTATGCATTATCGTGCTTTGCTGCGAAGTGATATTAAAAGGCCGGGTAACAATCGCGGACCATTGGTTATGTCCAATGGTTCCCGATCTCCAGGCATAGGGCGTAGTGCCATGCGCATGCGCTGGATCAATGGAGCCTGACCATAATAATTGGGGCTGCGGGGGCTGCGTCGGCGTTGCAACGGTGAACCAATTGGATGGTAATGTATCGCTGTCCAATCGCTCCCGCGTTCCGTCGGGAAATGTGACATCCGCAAGCCAAAAGCAATCATTGGGTGTCGCGGACCCAACGCCATCTTTGTTGTATTCGAATCGCACTCGGCAGGTCTGGGGTTGACCGAGCACATCGAAAAGAGGCTCCTCCCACGGACCCCAGAGGTATTTGTAACTATTACCATCGAGATAATCCTCCCCGTCTGCCTTATTCCCGGACGAACACAAAACGGGGCAACCTTTCCCACCGCGGCCATAATTCCACGCGTACCAAAAACCTGAGGAGACGGTGCTACTCGGAGTATCCAAGTGCCAACTGCAATTGATCACATCCGCGTTATCGGCCGCGTAAACAATGGCTCGGTACATATCGACAGGTGTGGCGCCAAGCATCCGGACCGGAAGGATTCTGCATTTACCCGCGACGCCGGCCACTCCAGTCAAATTGTTCACCTCGGCGGCTGCAATACCAGCGACCGCTGTTCCGTGATTGTCGTTGTCCCAATGCGGGTTTGGATCATTCTCATTGTCCCAGAAATCAAAGCCCGGAATGATGTTGTCATTCAAGTCGGGATGGCTTGTTTGCACGCCGTCATCCAGAATGGCAATCCGAATGCCTCGACTGCCGTAGCCCTGGCTGCCATTCCAGGCCTCTTCCGCATAAACGTCGGCGTCCAAAACACCTCCGGTTTGTTGTGTGTTCCGCAAATTCCACTGGTTGCCAAACAGCGGGTCGTTAGGAAGCACGTCTTTCTGGACTTCCTGCGCCATGTTAGGCTCTGCCCAAAGGACCTCGGGACGCTGGCGGAGAGCATGACACACTGTGAATGGATTGAAATTCTTCGGCTGAAGGAACCTCAAAACATATATACCTAGGCCGACACTAAGAGTATCGATCACTTCCACGTCGAACCCCGCGAAAAGGTGGAGCTGGCTGGGATCCAACTGTGCGTTCAGGCGAACCACGAATTCGTCGTTTAGAAAGTGACGCACGCCGGAAACAGGATGGACGTAAACTGGATAAGCGAAGCGGACATTGGGATCCTGATTCAGCGAAGTGATCGCCTCCTTGCTTGCAGCTTCGTTCACCGGACCGTCAGACTGCATTTTGTAAAACGGTAGCGTGACTGCCTGCTCGCGTTCCTTATCGAACCTGGCGCCATTCGGAGCCGTGAGTGTGTCTGCGACGGCCGGCTGACGGGTTGGACCGAGCCTCACTGTCACCTCGCCCGGTTTTTGCTTCAGGACAATGGGAACGCCATCGACGACGTAACTTTCCTCAGGCGCGAATGTCTTCAGGTCTGCTGGTTCAGCAGCATTAAGCCCCTGGCCCGTGATCAATATGCTTATTACGCTGAGTGACAAACGACGGATAACTGTTTTCATAGGGATTATTGGCTCCTTGATCGTTAGTTTGTTGTTGCAACTGCTGACTTCATCCACTGAGGTCAAATCGAGATTCCGTTCCGGCCTCATTTGTCGAGTGTTTCAATGCGCCACTGCGCGATAGAATTGGCTGGATTGAACCGGGCTTGGATCAGAGAGCGT
This sequence comes from Limisphaerales bacterium, assembly GCA_022616725.1. Lineage (GTDB taxonomy): Bacteria > Verrucomicrobiota > Verrucomicrobiia > Limisphaerales > JAKEEH01 > JAKEEH01. The sequence goes on from JAKEEH010000400.1 coordinate 32,289, forward strand.
GATCGGGTCACCACCCAGAATGACATTTGTCCAGCTTTGCCAGCCAAGCAAATCCGAACTGCGCTGGATTTGAACTGGTAACCCCGATAATCCCTGGAGTGAAAGCTCCAGCGAGTTCATGGAGTGCCGCCATTGCGCCGACAGGGAAATTGCCGGGCCCGAGAGTGGCGCGAATGAATTCAAAATGACAAGACCTTCTATTCCACCGGCCACCACGACCTTATCTCCGCTGACAATCGACTCATTCGCGGCAAAGAGCTTATTCGCTCCCGCGAGCCGAGGATTGGTAGGGTCGGAGACGTCGATCACCTGCACACCGAACCACACATCACTGATGTAAACGTAGTCGCCGGATA
>JAKEEH010000401.1 GCA_022616725.1 Limisphaerales bacterium
GCTTGCATGATCTTTTGCGTCAGCGCGACTCGTCCCTCGCGGGATCCGATTTCCTGTCGGTCGTAGGCAATCGCGGGAGAATCTGCGCGCTGTAACCCCGCGATGTTCGCGGCAGGTACACCGGCAATAGCGCGCACCCGGTCGCGCGCGCCAATTCGGCCGCCGACATTGAGGCGTCAAATGCCCGCCCAAACAGCTTGCAACGCGCGGCCAGCGTGACCGGGCCGTGGTCCAATCCCGCCACGAACCCCGCACCCGGCTCCGGCCTGATCGAACACCACGACACGTCCCCATTGCCCAGCCAGGCCTTCTATCGCGCCGTGCAGCCGTGATGAAATCATAGCAGCCGACGTGATGAGGCTGAAAATCCAAAGTCGAAAATCAAAAATCCGGAATTGAGGTGTGCTCTTGCGTTCGGCCGTTACAAATGCGAGCCGCCACCCGGCACGCGCACGCGCAGGAAATTCATCCGCTTCGACACGGGCAACTTCAAACGGCGGCGGATCAGGTCTAGTTCCGCCCGCTCGCTTTCATCCCGCAACACGGCCAGCGCGTCCTTGCGTTTGCTACGACGACGATTTCTTTTCACGCAATGTTTTCTCCAAAATCTCCAGCACAGCTCTGTCCCGCGCACGGCCCGCCGCGCGTTTGCTGGCGATAATGTCCGCCAGGTTCGCCACCCACAAACCGCGTCCGGCCAATTCGATTTTTTCCGCCCGCGAACGCAGACTGTTAAAAGACTTCACCCCGTGAATCACGGGCATGAAGTCCGCCTGCAAACCCCGGTCGTCATTCATCACACGATACAACGCCGACATGGGATAATAGGGCCGCAAAATCATTGCGTCCATGCGCTTGGCAAACTTTTTCAATTTGGCGAGGTTCACTGGCGTGGCACGAAACATGAAATCGAAATCCACGGTCGTCACTGGCGCGCCCTGAAGCGCCGCCGCCGCATTGCCAATCAAAACCACCTCCAGCCGGACTTCAGCCAGTGCCGCCACCACTGAGCTCAGCAAGGGTTCCGCGTTCATGCTGCTGGCCTGAATCTAGCAATCCTTTTCGATGCGCGATTCGATTTTGCACGTTGTCTTCGAGTGCGTCGCCGCAAAATCAAAAGTCGTAAATCATGAATCATAAAATTCATTGCGGCCATATCGGAACAAAATGAAACCATTGATTTACATATAGACGAATTGCCGGCTCGAACGCTTGCATGATCTTTTGCGTCAGCGCGACTCGTCCCTCGCGGGATCCGATTTCCTGCCGGTCGTAGGCAATCGCCGGGAGAATTTGCGCGCTGTAACCCCGCGATGTTCGCGGCAGATACACCGGCAATAGCGCGCACCCGGTCGCGCGCGCCAATTCCGCCGCTGACATTGATGCGTCGAATTCCCGCTCAAAGAGCTTCACCCGAGCGGCCGTCCCCGCCGGTGGCCGATCCATCAGCAACGCCACCGAACTATTGGCTTCCAGACGCCGAATGATTTCCACCGCCGCAAACGGATCGTTTCCCAGCGGCAAGGTTTCAATCCCCCACCGCACCCGCGCCGCCTGCCGAAATTCCGTAAACTGCTCGCCAGGTTCCTCCAGCGTGATGACCTGCAACTTGATCCCGCGCTGCGTCAGCAGTGGAGCGCCGAATTCCCAGTTTCCCAGGTGGATCGTCAGGAACAGCACCCCGCGCCCGCGGGCTTGCGCCGTCTCGAAATGCTCCCAGCCGGTCAGGTGGTCAAATAAATTATAGATAGACAGCCCGCTCTCATAGCGCCACAGGTCGGCCAGCTTTAAGCCAAACTGCGCAAACAATTCGCGCGTCGCGATTCGCGCCGCCAGCCTGTCGCCCCGTACGACCGGCAGCACGTTCTCATACACCACACGCCGCCGCGCCCGGCTGACCAGCCAATAACCCTGCGCCCCCTGAACCGCCAGGCGCCCGAGGACAAAATGCGGCAGGCGGCGAGCCAGAAATACCGCCGCCCGCCAGACATCCAGCCGATACAGTGATGACGGGCCTTTCGGGCGCTCCCGCGCCCCTTTGGATGAAGGTGTTTCTCCGGCGCTGACGCCTTCGGCTGCCGTGTAATCTGCTGGACCCATTATTGTGACAAAAATCCCGACACGGTTTCGCCGGTCTGTGAATTGCGAACCTCCCAATTCCCAGTCGCATCGGACACAAACCGGATCGGTTCCCGCGGAACCTGCCCGCTCAACGCTGCCGCGACATGCACCCACACCAATTCTGCCGGTGGCACACCCCGCCCGGAAATCGTCCGGTTATCAGCCGCGAAATGCACGGTCCATCGCGTCCCCTCCGTTTGCGCGCTGACCAAGGGTAGCGGCGTTTTGATGAACTGCAGCGAACTCGCTCCCGGCCGGATCGCCAGGATGACCTCCCCAGCCAATTCCGCCCCGCCGTTCTTCCAGACTGCCTGCCCCTGCCGGACCCTCCACCCGCCAGTGGACAAATCCGCTGGCGGCAGATGCCCGGCGCTCCGGCAACCCGTCAAGACTACCGTCGCCAGCAACACAACCCAACTACGAACCTGTTCCACCCGCGCCACGCCCCCACCATACCCTTCACGTCCCACGATTCAACGCTTCAACGGGCCGTAAGCAGGGGAGGCGTTGAAGAGTTGAAGCAAGGACGCCCGCCGGAGCGCTGATGGTGGAAGAGACTCTCGTTGGTTCGGCGGCGTTGGGCTGCGTACGCAGAGGTACCCTTGGATTGGCGAACAGCCGGCACGAGATCAGCCCCCTCAAGTTGGTTTTGTTTTGCACCGAAGCTCCGCCCGCAGGTCGGGGGTTACGCCGAGAAGGCAACGACAGAAAAGGTCGCGTTTGGCGCTGGCGTGCTTAGACTGGGCACGTGGCAATTCGTCTCCTGATTCTGTTGAGCTTCGCTCATGCGCTGAGCCCAGCCGAGGCCGAGTTGATTGAAGTGCGACGAATCTGGGATGCCGCGCCTCATAGCGCCTTCACTGACCTCTTGCGATTTGAGGGGCAATGGTTTTGCGTCTTTCGTGAAGGGAAGGAGCATCTCTCAACCGACGGCGCAATTCGTGTGCTCACTTCGCGTGATGGAACGAATTGGATTTCGACCGCACGCCTTACGAGCACGAATGCTGACCTGCGCGATCCAAAAATCACGATCACACCGAAAAACGAACTGTTGCTCAGCGGCGCAGGAGCGATGCACCCGCCTTCGCCCCACAGGCATCTGTCTTTTGCGTGGTCTTCGTCTGATGGCACGAATTGGAGCGCGCCGGTGACGATCGGCGATCCGAATGTGTGGCTTTGGGGCATTGCGTGGCGCCGCGGCACGGCCTACAGCATCGGCTACGACACGGCTGGCGAGCGGTTTGTGCGCTTATATTCCAGCGCCGACGGGCGCAGCTTCGAGCCGCTGGTGCCAACGCTTTTCACTGAAGGCCGCCCGAACGAAAGCTCGATTGTGTTCCAACCGGATGAGACTGCGCTGTGCCTGCTGCGGCGCGACGGTGCGCCGGGCACCGGCAAACTCGGCTCCGCAAGACCGCCCTACAAAGAATGGCAGTGGAAAGACCTCGGCGTCAAAATAGGCGGTCCGCACATGGTTCGCCTTCCCGATGGCCGCCTGGTCGCGTGCGTGCGCCTATACGATGGCGGCGCGCGCACCTCGCTCGCGTGGGTGAAACCAGACTCTGGCGCGCTGATCGAGTTCCTCAAGCTGCCCTCCGGCGGCGACACCAGTTACGCTGGTCTGGCATGGCATGAAAACGTCCTTTGGGTGAGTTACTATTCGTCTCACGAAGCCAGGACCAGCATCTACATCGCGAAGGTGAAACTCTGACGGCACCGCAAGAAAGCCGAAACCCGAATGACTAATCACTAATCACCAATCTTTCATGCTCTCGAAATATTCCATCGGCGTTGGCGACCGGTTCGGACGCCAGGCCACGGCGCAATTGCGCGCTTGCGTGAAACTCGCCGAAGACGGCGTCGAAGTAATTCCGGTCTGGAACAAATCCAATCGCGAGCACCTGATCATCGGCTCGGAGCCGTCGGCTGTGCGCGCCGCGGCCGATGCAGCCGTGCGCGCGCTGGGCTGGACGAAACCGTACCACGTCGATGCCGATCACATTCGCCTCGAGACAGTGGATCGGTTCCTCGCGCCTTCGGACTTCTTCACCATCGACGTCGCCGATTTCATCGGCCACTCAACTCTCAACTCTCAGCTCTCAACTGGAAATGCCGTGCAGCGGTTTGCCGAGCGACATCCCGAACTCGCCAGGGAAATCAAAGTGCCCGGAATCGCCTCGGCATTCTCATTGTCGCGGACTGAACTGGAGCAGATCGCAGGCAAATACCTCGCCGCGGTCCACGAAGCCGGCCGCATTTATCGTTACATTCTCAAGCACAAGCGCGATTTTATCACCGAAGTCTCGATGGACGAAACCGACCGGCCACAGACTCCGCCCGAGCTGCTGGTAATCCTGGCCGCCATCGCCGACGAAGGCATTCCCATTCAAACCATCGCGCCCAAGTTCACGGGCCGGTTCAACAAAGGCGTCGATTACGCCGGCGACCTCGCGCAGTTTGAAAAGGAGTTCAACGATGACCTTGCCGTCGTCGCGCATGCCGGCGGCCGCTACGGCCTGCCCTCGAACCTGAAGCTCAGCATTCACTCCGGCAGCGACAAATTTTCCATTTACGGCCCTATGCGCCGCGCCATCGAGCGCTTCAACGCCGGCCTGCACCTCAAGACGGCCGGCACGACCTGGCTCGAAGAATTGATCGGCCTGGCCGAGGCCGGTGGCGACGGGCTGGCCCTCGCCAAAGAAGTCTATGCCGAGGCTCGGGACCATGCGCCGGACCTGTGCACCCCCTACGCCGCCGTCATCGACATCGACCCCGGAAAACTCCCCCCGGCCAAAACCGTTCAAGCCTGGTCATCCGCGGAATACACCGCCGCGCTGCGCCACGACCCGAAGTGCCCGCAATTCAACCCGCACGTGCGCCAACTCCTGCACGTCGGCTATAAAGTCGCCGCCCAAATGGGCCAGCGCTATCTGAAGCTGCTCGACGTGTGCGAAGAGTCGATTGCCAGGAACGTCACGGAAAATCTTTACCAGCGGCATCTCAAGCCCCTGTTCGGCACCGCTGATTCATAACTTTCAGCGACCGCTCCTAAATGGAGCCGCATGTGATCGCCCAGAGCGATTCCCGCACTGCTGCACGGCCCAAAGCATCGGCGAGCTCGCAGACCGAGCTACATGCGCGTGCCAAGGCAATTTGCGTAAAGATTTTGTAAACTTTCGGAAACTTTTTCAGTGAGATTATTCTGGAAATAGGGCCGGGGCTGTGCTACAAGACCTACGAAGAGCGCGACCAGCGCGGGGCCACGCCTCGCAACGACGTACTGCATGCGATTGTTGTTTTATTCTCATGACGGGCTGGGCCTCGGACATACGAGACGGCATCTCGCCATAGCCGGTGCGTTGACGTGTTTGGCGCCGGAATGTTCGGTGTTATTGGCCAGTGGCGCAGATGACGCCGTGCGGATGGGTCTTCCTCCGCGGGTGGAGATTCTCAAGCTTCCAGGGCTGCGGAAGGTGGCCAACGACCAGTATTTTGCACGGCGTTTGCGAGTGCCCGCCCAGGACATTCGGGCGCTGCGTTCGGCCTTGCTGCTGACGGCAGTGAAATCGTTTCGCCCCCATGTTATCCTGGTGGATAAGCATCCGTTCGGAGTGAATGGCGAGTTGCGCCACGGGCTTGAGGTGGTGCGCGCGCGCGGCGGCCGGACCGTGCTGGGTCTGCGGGATATCCTCGATGACCGGGCCACGGTGCTAAATGAATGGGCTCCGAACCGGCTGCAGGAACAGATCGCAAGGCATTATGACCTGATGCTCGTTTACGGCGAGCAGGCGGTATTTGATCCGCTGGTCGAGTACGATTTTCCGCCTTCAATGGCCGCGCGGACGCGGTTTTGTGGTTACGTGGTGAATCGGGAGGAGCCAGTCCCGCGAGTGGAGAGTGGAGAGTGGAGAGTGGAGAGTTGTGGCTCGAAACCGGTGGTCCTGGCGACCACCGGCGGCGGCGAAGACGGGTTTTTCCTTCTGGAGAATTTCATTCGTGCAGCGGACAACGCGCCCTGGGACGGCTTGGTTGCGGCCGGGCCTATGACGCCGGTTCACGAACTCAAGACGCTTCAGTCGCTTGCGGCCCAGCACCAAGTCGCATTGCGCACGTTTGTGCCGAGTCTGTCGTCACTCTTCGGGTCCGTCGATGCTCTGGTGTGCATGGGCGGTTACAATACGCTGGCTGAAGCGGCGGCGAAGGGCGTGCCGACGGTGTGCGTCCCGCGGATGGCGCCGCGCTCCGAACAATTCCTTCGGTCGAGGGCCTTTGAACGGCTCGGAGTGCTGCGGACGCTGCGGCCCGAAAGGCTGAATGTCGCGGCGCTCCGCGAAGCCGTGGACGAGGCCGTGAGGGTCTCGCGCGCGGACTTGCTGGCGCGGGCGCAGACGCAACTGAGATTTGATGGCGCAACGCAGGCGGCACGCCACCTCCTGGCATTGGGGCGCCGAATAACCAAATCCGAAATCCGAAGCCCGAAAAGAATGACTAAATCCGAATGCCTAATGACTAATGAATGACGAAGCACGAATGACTAATGATGACGACGGCCATTCGTTTCGGATTTCGTCATTGGGATTTCGTCATTCTCTCAAGATCGGGTACGTGGTCAAGCGTTACCCGCGCTACTCGGAAACCTTCATTGTCAATGAGATTCTTGCTCACGAAGCGGCTGGGGTCGAACTCGAGATTTTTTCTCTCTTGCCTCCCACCGACACGCATTTTCAGGATGCGATTTCGAAGGTGCGGGCGCCGGTCCATTATCTGCCTGGAGAAGGATCCAAAATCGCCGGCTTTTGGGCCTTTCTCGGGCAATCCGCCCAGGACCTGCCGGAGTTCTGGACTCGCCTCAGCGCGGCTGCAGGGGGAGAGGTGCGCGATACAGCGCAGGCCATCGCGTTGGCGCGTGCAGTGCGGCAGCGAGGCATCGGCCATTTGCACGCGCATTTCGCCACCGCTCCGGCCACGGTCGCACGGTTGGCGGCAATGTTTGCTGACGTCACGTACTCGTTTACGGCGCACGCGAAGGACATTTTTCACGAATCGGTTGGCATTGACGATCTGAGGCTGAAGTTCGCCCAGGCCACGGCGGCCGTGACCGTGAGCGACTTCAATATGGCGCACCTGCGGAGCTGCGGGATTGAGAATGTCGCGCGCGTCTACAACGGGCTAGACTTGGCGCGGTTTCCGTTTTCGGCGCCGGACAAACGGCCACCACGGATTGTTGGCATCGGGCGCCTCGTTGAGAAGAAGGGATTTTCGGATTTACTCGCGGCCTGCGCGATTCTGAAGGCGCAAAATTGCCCGTTCGAATGCCAGATCATCGGCATGGGCGAGCAGGAATTGCCGCTGCGCGAGCAGGTCCAGCGCCTGGGTTTGCAAAAGCATGTGGACTTGCCTGGCCCGCGCCCGCAGGCCGAGATCATTGCGCACCTCCAACGCGCCAGTGTGCTCGCGGCGCCTTGTGTGATCGGCAACGATGGCAACCGCGACGGGCTGCCTACCGTCCTGTTGGAAGCAATGGCGCTGGGCACACCGTGCGTTTCGACGGACGTGACCGGAATTCCAGAAGTGCTGCGGCAGGAGCAGACCGGGCTGATGGTCCCGCAACGCAGCCCCGAAGCACTGGCCGACGCGATCCAGCGCCTGCTTGGCAACGGGGCGCTGCGGGTGCGTTTAGCCGCGGAGGCGCGGCGGCTTATCGAGTCAGAATTCGACATTCACCGCAACGCGCGGCGTCTTCGAGAGCTGTGGCTGGGAAACCGGCATTCAGAATGAGAATCGCCTACGTTAACGCCGATCCTGGCGTGCCGCCATTTGGCACAAAGGGCTGCTCAATCCACGTTCAGGAGATCATTCGCGCGATGCTCAGGGTTGGCGCCCAGGTTGACCTGTTCACGCGGCGGTTGGACGGGGCGGCGCCGAAGAGTCTGACTCACGTCCGGGTTCATACGCTCCCGGACGCGGCCCAGTCGGCCGAGCGCGAAACGGAACTGCTCGCTGGGAACGTCGAATTGCGCAACCAACTCGCCCTCGGCGCGTATGACTTCGTTTACGAGCGCTATTCGCTTTGGTGCTATGCGGGAATGGAGTTCGCGCGCGCCTGCGGCCTTCCCGGAGTGCTGGAGGTGAATGCACCTCTGATCGAGGAACAAGCGACTTATCGTGGGCTCGTCAACCGCGACGCGGTCGAGGAGGTCACACGGCGGGCTTTTTCGGCCGCAACGCTGCTCGTCGCTGTGTCAGACGAAGTCGCGGCTTACCTGCAAACGTTTCCCGAGGCCCGTGGGAAGATCGCGGTGATCCCGAACGCGATTGATCCAGAGCGTTTTCCGGCGCAGCTACACCCGTCGTTGCCGGCAGGCGACGGAATTTTCACCGTCGGCTTTGTTGGAACTCTGCGCCCGTGGCACGGGCTGTCGCTGCTGGCCAGCGCGTTTGCGGAATTCGCGCCGCAGTATCCTCAGTCACGGCTCGTGATCGTTGGTGACGGGCCTGAACGTGAACTACTGATGGCGCAACTCGAAGATTTTGGTCTCCGTGAGCGGGCAGTGTTCACGGGCAGTGTTTCGCCCGACCGTATTCCTTCCCTGATTGCGTCGATGGATGTGGCGGTTGCGCCCTACCCGCCGCTCGACCACTTCTACTTTTCGCCGTTGAAGGTGTTTGAATACATGGCGGCCGGCCGGGCCATCGTTGCCAGTCGAATTGGGCAAATCGAAAAGATCATTGAGCACAATGACACCGGCTGGCTCGTCGCGCCGGGCGATGTCGCTGCGCTTGCGGAGGCGTTGCGCACACTCCATGATCAACCCGATCTGCGGCGGAGATTGGGCGCGCAGGCGAGAGACTGCGTGCTCGGGCAACACACCTGGGAACAGAACGTCCGCAAGGTGTTGAGCCTCGTGCTTCAGGAGCCCGCCGTGTCTGCCCCGGCAAAAAGTTGATGCGGTATGGCCCGCCCGAAGACATTCAAGGAGAGCGTTCCGGCACTGTGGCGCATGACACGCCATTTCTGGCCTGACGTGCGCAAGCATCGCGCGCTCATCGTTGTCTCTCTGGTGGCGCTGTCCGGTGAGATAGCCCTGCGCCTGCTTGAACCGTGGCCGTTGAAATTCGTGTTCGACCGGTTCATTCCTTCCTCGTCATCAAATGCGCGGCCGTTTGCGTTCGATGTTTCGAAGATTGACACCACGAGCCTGCTTCTGTGGGCTGCCGGCGCCCTTGTCATCATCACGGCGCTCCGCGCCTTCGCGTCCTACCGCAGCACGATTGGCTTTGCGCAGATCGGCAACCGTGTCCTGACCAGGGTTCGGAGCCGGTTGTATCGCCACATTCAATATCTATCGCTCTCGTTCCATACGCGGGCGCGCACAGGCGACCTGGTGGTGCGGGTGATCAACGATGTCAGCATGTTGCAGGATGTGGCTGTCACGGCCCTGCTGCCGACGATCGCAAAAGTCCTGCTCGTCGCGGGCATGCTTGGGTTGATGTTCTGGATGAACTGGCGGCTGGCATTAGTCGCAATTTCTATTTTGCCTTTGTTTTATCTGCGCACGGTGACTTTGAGCCGCCGCATCCGCGAAGTGGCCCAAAAGCAACGCGAGCAGCAAGGCGCAATGGCTGCGACGGCGGCGGAATCGATTACCGCCATCCGGACCGTGCAAGCCCTCTCGCTCGAAGGCAGCTTCGCCCAGGCCTTTTCCGCGGAAAACGAACGCACCCTCAAGGAGGACGTAAAGGGCAAACGACTGGCGGCCAGCCTCGAACGTTCGGTCGATGTCCTGGTGGCCCTCGCGACAGCGCTGGTTCTGTATTACGGCGGCATGCTCGTGGTGCGCGGCCAAATCAGCCCTGGCGATCTCGTCGTCTTCCTCGCCTATCTCAAGTATGCGTACCGTCCCGTGCAGGATTTCGCGAAATACAGCGGGCGTCTTGCGAAAGCGTCCGCCTCGGCGGATCGCGTGATGGACTTGCTCGAACGCGTGCCGGACGTTCGCGATTTGCCTGGCGCGGCGCCTGCTCCGGCGTTGAAGGGAGCGGTTCGCTTCGAAGGCGTCGATTTCTCCTACGAACATGAGAAGCCGTTGCTGCGCGGGATTGACTTGACCGTTGAAGCCGGCCAGCACGTGGCCCTTGTCGGCCCCTCGGGCGGCGGGAAGTCCACGCTCATGAGTCTTGTCTTGCGATTGTACGATCCCACGCGCGGGCGCGTCACGATCGATGGCCGGGACGTCCGCGAATTCACGCTCGAATCGCTGCGCAACCAGATCAGCGTTGTCCTTCAGGACAACCTTCTTTTCGCTTCCTCCATTCGCGACAACATCGGTTGTGGCGCGCCGCATGCCGCGCGCGACGACATCGAAACCGCTGCGCGGCTGGCCAACGCGCATCATTTCATCACCGCTCTCCCTGAAGGTTATGACACGGTGATCGGCGAGCGCGGCGTCACCCTCTCCCATGGACAGCGGCAACGAATTGCGATTGCGCGCGCCGCGATCCGGCGTGCTCCCATCCTCATTCTTGATGAGCCGGCTACCGGCCTCGACAAGGAGAACCAAAGGCACGTTCTTCAAGCGCTGGAGCGGCTCTACTCGGACAGGACCACGTTTCTGATTACGCACGATCCTTCTCACGCGATGCACGCGGATATGATTTTATTTCTCGAGGAGGGTCGTATCCTCGAGTGCGGGACGCCCGCAGAACTGATTCAGGCCGGCGGCCGTTACGCGGCGATGCACAATTTGCGCAGAAACGGGGGCACGGAGAAGCAGTTACATGCACGCGCCGGTTGATCGCGAGGAATCCATGGCGTGGCTCGGCGCATTGCGCGCGCGCGGCTATTCAGCCGAACAGCCTCCATTTCTCACGGGTCGGCCTGACAACTGCACCGTGGTCGCACGAACGCGTACTGGCGTGCAGGTGGTCGCAAAGCTGTGTCCCGGCCGTGGTGAACGGGCGTTCGCGAACATGCAGCGAGTATGGAAGTCTTCGTTTGGTGAGCGGCGCGCCTCGCCCGGCTTGCCACAACCTTTGGATTATCTCCCGGAACCGGGAGTCCTTATCACGGAGTACATTAGCGGGCGGCCGCTCGCGGAAGGCACGACTTTCTCGCTCACCGAGGGGCGGCGTGCGATCGAATTGCTGGCCGCCCTCCATAACTCGGATGCGCAGCCTGAATCGCGCCGCAGTTCTCGCGGGATTGTACGCTCCGCGCATCGCAAAGCCGAACGCATTGCGCAACTCGCGCCGCAATTTGCCGATGCGGCCCGGGCCGTCACTGCCGCCATCGAGGCCGCGCGCGTGAGCGACTCCGAACTGTGCCCCTCGCACGGCGATTTCTCGCCGCGCAACGTGCTCGTGTCTGCAGACCGATTCACCTTGATCGACTGGGACCGCTTCCGGTTCGCCGATCCGGCTCGCGACGTGGCTTATTTCGGAATTTCGACATGGCTGGCGCGAATCCGTCGCGGGGGCCTGCCGGATCGCGCTCTCCTCGATCAGGCGGTCGATGTCTATGAAGCGGCGCGGCCCGCCGCGCATGTGCGGCGGCAGTTACGCTTTCATATTGCAGCCGGCCTGTTGCGGATCGCCTGCAGCCTCGTCGAACTCTGGCCCACAGATGCGTATCTGGTCCCGGCCTTGATGACGGTCGCGTCAAACGAATTGGCGGCGAAATGAAGATCACCATTCTCAGCCATAATCTCTCCTCCAACGCCGCGATGCGCGCGCATCGTCTCGCCCTCGCGGCTCGCCAGTTTGCCGACGTGACGGTCCTTGGCCCCGTCGAGCGCCGCGGCTTGTGGCCCGCGCTGCCACGAGAACCGTGGATTCAAACAGTCCCGGAACTGAGGTTTCCGGAGTTTCACCGCTCCTTCGTCCATCTAGTCGATGCCGCCGATGGCGATGTGCTGATCGCAGCCAAGCCCATTCTCTCGTCATACGGCGTCGCGCTGGTTGCGGCGGAAAAGCGCCGCGGAATCCCGGTCATCCTTGATATGGACGACTTGGATATCGCGTTCACTCCGCGCGAACAGTGGCGGAAGAATCCGTCCATGGCGGATCTACACCGTCCAGCGTCCGCCGTGTACACCGGCCTGCTGACAAAGGCAGCACCCGCCGCGAGCGCCGTCACGGTCGCATGTACAAGCCTTCAAAAGCGGTTTGGCGGCACATTGTTGCCCCACGGCTGTGTCACCCGCCAGTTTGACCCGGCCGCAATTGACCGGGATGCGGCGCGTCGGGAATTCGCTTTCGCGAAGCCGACCGTCCTCTTTGCCGGAACGCCACGCCATCACAAAGGCTTGAAACCGCTGGCGAAGGCGATTCGCAAGCTGGGCCGCGCTCAGCTCGCGGTACCGTGCAGGGCCGAGGACCTCGCCGACCCGGAATGGAGAGCGTTCGAGATAATCCGATTGCCGATGATTCCGTACACCCGCTTTGCACAACTCCTGGCGGCCGCGGATGTCGTCGCGATTCCACAGCTCGACACCGAAACAGGCCGGCATCAAATGCCAATGAAGGTTTATGATTGCATGGCCATGGCCAAGCCAATCGTCGCGTCGGCGGTGTCGGATTTGCCGCAGGTGCTGGAGAATTGCGCGCGCATCGTCCCGCCGGGAGATCCCCGCGCGCTGCGCGCCGAGATCAAAGGTCTCTTGAAAAATCCCGCCACCGCGCGGGAACTCGGACAAAGGGCGCGCGCCCGATGCCTGGCGGAGTTTTCCATTGAACGGGTCGGCCAGGTCCTGGAATCGGTCGTCAAACAGGTTTTGAGGAAATAACTTCGTGAAGACATTTCGCCGGAGTGACGGCGCCCACCTCCAGGTTGTCGAAGGTTTTCGCAACCGCATTCTCTCGTATCGCGATTCAGTCAGCCCCCGGGCGGCCTGGCAAGCCGAGGATTATCGGGCTGCCGCGGACAAAAAGCGCCGCCGCTTCAACAGATTGATCTCGCAAATCCGCCAGTGGGTTCCCTCCTTCGACCAAAAGCGAGTTCTCGATATTGGTTGCGGCGACGGCACTAATACGTTGTTGTTTGGCCGGGAGCCGGTCCGTGCGGCCATCGGCATCGATCTCTTCCTCCCCTTGTTTTCTCGTGATCCGGTCCACAGTCGCACGCGTGCGTTCATCAAGGAACTGTTGCACGGGGCGCCGATGCCCGAGTCATCCCGTTTTCTGATAATGGATGCGACGCAATTGTCTTTTTGCGACGCGGCATTCGATCTCGTCGTTTCACGGTCCGCCATGGAGCACATCAAGCCGATCGAGCGCGCGCTTGCTGAAATCTGCCGCGTCGCGGAACCGGGCGCGCTGATTTACCTTGGCATCGACCCGTTTTACTGGGTGCGCGGGTGTCACAAGCGCGGGGTCACTGATATTCCGTTCGCTCACGCGCGTCTTTCCCTCGACGATTACGAGCGCTTCGTCACCGAACACGAAGGGCCGGATATCGCCACGCGGCGGCGACGCCGGCTCGAGACGCTCAACCGTCTCACCGTGGGACAATGGCGCGACGCGATCTCGGAGCTGCCATGCAATTTGCTGCTCTGGAGTGAAAAGCAGTCTGATATCGGCGGCAATGTGCTCTCGGAATTCCCGGAAATTGCCGCCACCCTGCTCCCCGGAACCAGCACGGCCGACCTCATGTGCGAGCGAATCGAGGTTTGGCTGCGACGTCGATAGATGCCTCCAGCACCCACAGTCCACGATCCGTTCAGCGTTGGCCTCGACGCCACGATGCCGTTTATCTGCGCCGCGCTCGATCCCATATTGGCGGCCCGTGCGCTTTCGAACCACCTTTCCCGGGCTCTGACGATACTCGCGATTCGCGTGACTCGCCACAAGCCCGGCCGTCGCTGCGTTATTGAATATGATGTTCGTTACGACGGATCGAACGGAACGCAGACCCTCGTCGCGAAAGCACGCGCCAAAGGCACTCCTCGGACCGGATTTGATGTTGCACAAAAGCTCTGGACAGCCGGGTTTGATGACCGAGCCCGTGACGGCATTACCGTTGCGCCCGCGCTCGCGCTCGTGCCTGAGTTCCACATGAGCATCTTCGGCAAAGTCGCGGGAATTCCGGCGTCAGAGCTGATACCCGGATTCGCCGGCTTGGAAATCGCGCGGCGCGTCGCCCATGCCGCGCACAAACTCCATTGCACGCACATTCCGACACACAAGCGGCACAGTTTCGCGGACGAGCTCGACATCCTGCGGGATCGTCTCGGGAGTGTGGCGGTGCTGAAGCCTGAACTGGCATCCCGCATCGCGCATGTACTGAACGCCTGTCAAAGCTTCAAACCGCCACAAGCTCCGCTGACGGGTATTCACCGCGATTTTTATCCGGCGCAGGTGATCATTGCCGGCGACCGCTGTTGCCTGCTCGACCTCGATTTATACTGTGAAGGCGACCCCGCTCTGGATATCGGAAATTTCGCCGCCCACATCACCGAACACGCCCTTCGCACCAATGGCGACCCAAACGCGTTGCTCGATCGTGAGGAGGCAATGATCGGTGAATACCTGAAGCTGTCATCCACAGTCGCTCGCGAAGGCGTCGAACTCTATAAAACCCTGGCGTTGGCGCGGCATATCTTCATCAGCACACAATTCCCGCAACGGCGGCACACGACAGAACCGCTGCTGCGCCTCGTCGAGGCCCGGCTTGGCGGCGTTGTGTAGCCGTTCAAATGCTTACGGCACACGGATGCGGTAGAAACGGCTTACTCCACTGGCCGCCGGATCGGTTACCATGAGCACGGACCCGTCTCCGGTGCGCGTTTCCAGAGGCTGCCAGGGTCCTTCACTGAGCGTGGTTTGATACTCAATGTTGTATGTCACACCGGGTTCGCTTTGGAATGAAAAACTGAACGTGCCACTGCTGAACTGCGGATTCATCATCGTTGGCGGAGTTGCCGAGCCGCAATTGGTCGAAATGGTTCCGCCGTTGTTGATCACGTTGCCGATGATCGTCCCGCAACCGGAAAGCGTCGCGTTCTCGGAAATGATCAGCCCGTCCGCGAACTCATGGACTCCCCCAGTCATATGGTAGGTGGCCGGCTTCAAGCCATCACCCACAACGAAGGGTGAGCCATTCGACACTGTCGTGCCGCCGCTGCGCATTGTGCCCCCGGGAAATATCATGAGCCCCGCGTTGTTCGTCAGGTAAAAATGACCAACCGACAGGGTCCCTTGCGTCAACAGAGCGATGCCATTCGCAACGAGATTTGAGGTGACGTGAAGCTCGCCTCCCTCGACACGCAGCACGCCATTGCCGGAGGCGTTCATTGAAATCACAGCGTCGCTAACCCGTGCCACCCCGTTGGAGATATAGAACTGTCCGAACCCCTCGCGCCCGATTCGCAGGCTGTCGTTCGTGGCCAGCAATTGCCCGCCAACCACCACTACGACTCCGGTCGCGCCCTGGAAACGGCCGATCGAAATGTCGGTCGTGATAACCGTTCCACCAGCCACCTGAAAGAAGCCTGAAGAATTCGTGCGGCGGCCGACCGCGAAATCATCCACATCAGCTCGCACCGTGCCGCCATAAACCAGTAACTGTCCGACGTTGTCATCCCCGACGCGCAGCACTGCGTTCGAGTTCGACATATTCAGTTCTCCGTTCACAACCACCACAGCGCCGGTTGATCCGACATCGTCCGCAACGACGAGATTTGACGACACATTCAACACGCCGCCGTCCACCAGCAAACCTCCGGTGGATTGCGGAAAATCGCCAACCAGAACATCGGCGAGGTTCGCCGTGCCGCCGAGGATCTTCATAAAACCGCTTGTGACCCGTCCGACGCGCGTCGTGGATGTCAGAGCCGAAAGCGAGCCGCCCAACAAATCCAGGATACCGCCGTTGATGTTGAGACTCGTGGTCCCGCTCCCCGCGATATTCAATGCGCCGTCGTTGCGGATCACCAGCACCCCACCCAGATCCATCGTCAGTGTGTTGCGCATCTCGAGCGCCACGCCGTCGATCAGCAGGGTATTCGTGGCCTCTCCGCTCCCATTGCTGAGATTAAGACGTTGAATCACCCGGTTCGTCGGGTCTGCGCTTGCGTTGAGCAGAATAACTTTCGTGCCGCTATTGTCGATGGTTGTAATCCCTTGCATCTGCTGCGGCAATCCGCCGGACCAATTGAGCGGATCGCTCCACAGACCGTCCGTCGGGCTGATCCAGGAAGTATCGGCAAAAATCGGGCGTGAAAGGGCAATGACGGCAAAAACGGCCACGCGAAACAAACTTTTACTCATGAATGCAGATTATCCTATCATCCGGTGAACTGGATTGCGATAAAAACTGTGGCCTTTTGGGCCGGTGATCACTTGCCTGTAATCTTTCGCAAGATATTATTCACCCGGTATGGCAGGCAGTCTGTTTCCATCAAAAAGGCCGACGGGCGCGGAGAACCGGGCTTTCACGCTGATCGAATTGCTCGTTGTGATCGCGGTTATCGCCATCCTTGCCGCCATCCTGCTCCCGACGCTGGCTGCGGCCAGGGAGCGGACGCGAAGCATCGTTTGTCTCAACAATCTCAAACAGATAAACACCGCCTTGCTCATGTATGCGCACGATCACGACGATTATCTGTTGCCCGCCGAATATCACCCCGGCAGTGGCGCTGCCTATCAGGAAGGGTGGGCCGCCACTCTCGTGCTCGACAATTACCTTCCGGCGCCCACCGCTAACGCCTACACAACACTCGCCGAAGGCCCCTCAGTCTTTCGTTGCCCGGATGGATTGGCGGAAGTCTATTCGGCCAACCCGATTTCGCGTAACGACCTCGAAGGCGCCAAGGCCTTTCCATACGTGTCGGAACGAACGGGCAGGAAGTTTTACGTCAATTGCTGGTACGGTTTGAACGGCGAATTGGGGGACAATAAGAAGTGGCCGTTCAAACGCGTGCCGGCGCCGGATGGAACGACAAAGTTCAACAAGCTCAGTCTCGCCCATCCGCGCATGCCGACCGTGTACGATGGGTTTTGGGTTCACAATGGCAAAGACGAACGCATCAATGCGCGCCACAAACGGCGCACCCGCACCAATCTCGCGTTCTTCGATGGCAGCGCGAACACCTATGACACGTATAAAGTTCCGAGCGTGCGCGACAAAGCCGGCGGGGATATCCAGTGGCGTTATTGAATCAGCATGAGCCCTGGCGCTAAGAATACTCTCGTCCTTGTGGGGCTTCTGTTCGCCATCCTCGCCGCGGGCGTTTCGGTCTATTTCACGACGCGCAAGCCCGCCAATCCGCTCAAAACAAGTATTCATCAAGCGATCGGCGAAGCGCTGGCCGAGGAAACGATCAAGGCCGTCGGCCAGGGCGGTAAAATCGTCCTGGTCACGCTTGAGAAAGGCGAGTCGCCCGACCTGGACCAGCAACTCGACGCTTTCAAGGACCGCATCTACGATTTCGCCATTAAGATCGAACGCACGGACACCATCAGCAGCGACAAGTCTTCAAAGTTCGGTCCCGGCGCGGGAATGTCCGGCAAACGTTTCGTCCGGATTATGGAAAAGTACCAGGACACGGGCGCGGTTGTCTCTTTTGTCGGCACGCCTGATGGCGAAGACGAAGAACTGAAGGACCTGAAAAAAATCCGCGACCATCTGCCGAAAGTTGTCGCGTTTACCCGTGCCCCGGACGACATCGACGAGCTTTTTGAAGACAAACTGATTTCCGCTGCAATTGTGCCCCGGTTCCAATTCCCCGCCCCCGGCCCCGAAAAACCGAAAACCAGGCAGGAACTGTTCGACAGGTATTACCAGGTCGTGCGTGCTGACACCGCGATGCCTTAGTCAGCAGTGTTGATTCCACCAGGAGCCAGGATGTTTCCCATTTTCACGCGCCTCACTATGCGTTGACGCATCGCATTTGTCCGAGGGTGGTAGTAAACCCTATGGCGCCACATCTCAGCCCGCTTCTATGGTGGTATGGGGTGAAACTGGAGCCCGTATCACGCAAAGGAGAAAGCCATTAGGTCTATGGAAACCATCGAGAAAAGCATTGAAGTGGATGCACCGATCAGCACGGTTTACAATCAGTGGACGCAATTTGAAGAATTCCCGAGATTCATGGAAGGCGTCAAGGAGGTGCGCCAACTCGACGAGAAGCGGTTGCATTGGGTTGCTGAGGTGGCAGGGAAGCGCAAAGAATGGGACGCCGAAATCTTCGAGCAGACTCCCGACCAGCGCATTGCTTGGCGCAGCACCGTCGGCGCGCGCAATTCCGGCCAGGTCTCGTTCCAGCCGATCGCCAATAACGCCACCAGGATCGCTCTAAAGCTGAATTACGATCCCGAAGGAGCGACCGAAAGCATCGGCGACGCCCTGGGCGTGGTCGGAAGACGTGTCGAAGGCGACCTGAAGCGCTTCAAGGAATTCATCCAGGCCCGGCAACACGAAACCGGCGCATGGCGCGGCGAAATCCATGGCCGCAAAGTGCAACCACCGGGCTCGAGAAGCGCTGGCCCGAGTAGTTCCACCGACTACGGCGCCTCGGGCGCCAGCGGCCTGCGTGAGTAAAACGAGAAAGCTAGCTATGATCGAACACGCTGGGGTTACTCGCTCTATTTGGATGGATTCAGCAGCGCTGCCGGTCCCGACGATGCTCAGATCCGATCTCGAAGCGGAGGTCTGCATCGTTGGTGCGGGCATAGCCGGACTATCCACGGCGTATCAACTGACCCGGCAGGGGCACCGGGTGATTGTGCTCGAAGATGGCCCCCTCGCCAGCGGTGAAACTGAGCGCACCACCGCTCACCTGTCCAACGCCCTCGACGATCGCTATTGCGAACTGGAAAGAGTCCACGGGGAAACTGGCGCGCGCCTTGCCGCCGAAAGCCATTCGGCCGCGATCGACTATATCGAATCCACCGTGCTGCGGGAACGGATCGACTGTGAGTTTGAGCGCCTGGATGGGTATCTGTTTGTTCCCCCGGGCGAGCCCACGCACATTCTCGATGACGAACTCGTGGCCGCGCGGCGCGCTGGCGTTCCCGGCGTTGAAATCGTCAATCGCGCGCCCTTGTCTTCATTCAATACTGGACGCGCGTTACGGTTTCCGCGGCAGGGCCAGTTTCATCCACTCAAATATTTGAGCGCGCTCACCGGGGTAATCCAGAGACAGGGCGGCCGTCTCTTTAGCCACACGCACGTCGATCAGATCGAAGATGGCGCGCCCTGTCGCGTTCACACCCAAACCGGTTACACCGTGCGCGCCGACGCCGTTGTCGTTGCCACGAACACGCCCGTAAACGACCGCGTCTCGATTCACACCAAGCAGGCGCCCTATCGCACTTACGTGATCGGCGCTCCCGTGCCGCCTTTCACGGTCGCGCGCGCCCTTTATTGGGATACGCGCGATCCCTATCACTACGTTCGCCTGCAGCATTGGCGTGGTCAGGACATTCTGGTGATTGGTGGTGAAGACCACAAAACCGGCCAGGCGGAAGAATCAGAAAAGCGCTGGACCGCTCTCGCCGATTGGGCCCGAGCGCACTTTCCCATGATGGGCGACATAGCGTATCGCTGGTCCGGCCAGGTGATGGAACCCGTGGATTACCTCGCGTTCATCGGGCGCAATCCGGTCAGCAGACATATCTATATCGCCACCGGCGATTCGGGCCATGGCATGACCCACGGCACCATTGCCGGCATGCTTCTCACCGACTTGATCGCGGGGCAGGACAATCCCTGGACAAAGCTGTACGACCCGTCAAGAAAATCTCTCGCGACCACGAACGAGTTTGCGCGCGAAAACCTCAACGTCGCGGCGCGTTACACCGAATGGGCCACCGGCGGCGACGTCAAATCTGCGGACGATCTCGCTCCAGGCTGCGGAGCCGTTATTCGTCATGGCTTGCGCAAGTCGGCCGTGTTCAAGGACGAGGATGGAACGGTGCACGTGTTTTCGGCGGTTTGCCCGCATCTGCGCTGCATTGTGCACTGGAACGACGCGGAGAAGACCTGGGATTGTCCCTGCCACGGGTCGAGATTCGACAAATACGGGACCGTGTTAAACGGCCCCGCGATCAAGGATTTAACCCCGCTCGGACGCGCCGGTGCGCGTCTGACGACGAAGGAGTGAACTATATGGCAAAAACAATGTGTGTGATTCTCGGGGCCCTGTTCCTCGTTGTCGGGCTGGCTGGCTTTGCCGCCCCCGATGCGCTGGGCATGCACTTGAGCACGGCCCATAACGTCGTGCACCTGGTTTCAGGCGCGCTGGCCTTGTACATCGGCCTGGCCGGCACCTACGCGGCCGCGCGGTCGTTTTGCATCCTGTTCGGCGTCATTTACGGATTGCTCGGCATCCTCGGTTTCCTGATGGGATCACCGGGACCAGAAAAGATGCTGACCGTGATTCCGGACCAACTCGTCCTTGGACGTATGGACCACATCGTTCACGTCCTCCTCGCCGCGTTGTTCCTGATCGGCGGCCTCGTGCGCCAGCCGGCGATGACAGCAGCAGCGCCACGCGCCCCCGACCGCGAACCGGAACCGTGATACCATAATGGGCTGGTAGTTGTGTCGAGTTCGCTTGTGCCTCGGTCGGGTTAGGGGTTGATGAAAATTGGGTGGCACGCAGTTCCATAAAGATGTCGCTTCCGATGGAGCTGGGCCGATCGCTCAAATTTCAAATTTCAAATATAGGGCTATGCACTTGATTCCCCTACCACTATCCCTTGTGGCTGGACACCTCCAACCAACTCGTCGCCACCGGCCCCAGGGCTACGGCCTGCTCGACCA
>JAKEEH010000402.1 GCA_022616725.1 Limisphaerales bacterium
CTCTCCCCTGGCAGCAAGCACTGTTCGAGCATTTTTGCAAAGGAGGCATGCCCACTTCTTGCGACCTGCCAACAGGGCTTGGCAAAACTTCGGTCGTCACCATTTGGCTGATCGCGCTCATCACGCATCCGGACAAGATGCCGCGACGGCTTGTCTATGTAGTCAACCGGCGCACGGTCGTGGATCAAACCACCGCAGAAGTGGTGCGTGTTAGGGAGCGACTTCGTGAATCTCCTGACCTGCTGACCAAACTCGCCGCTATGTGTGCAGTCCCAACTGACACACCTCTCGCTCTCAGCACGCTGCGGGGGCAGTTCGCCGACAATCGTGAGTGGTGCGTTGATCCTGCGCGGCCTGCGGTCATTGTCGGGACGGTGGATATGATTGGGAGCGGATTGCTTTTCAGCCGCTACACCTGCGGGTTCAAGGCGCGCCCGCATCACGCGGCGTTGCTCGGGCAGGATGCGCTGCTGGTGCATGATGAGGCGCATTTGGAGCCAGCGTTTCAGACGCTATTGAATTCCATCGTGGACGAGCAGAAGCGTTGCGGAGACAACCGCCCACTGCGCGTGCTGCAACTCTCGGCGACGAATCGAAACGGCGCAGCGGCGGATGATTCCACGCCGCCTCTCAGGCTGAGTGAGGCTGACAAAGCGAATGAAACCGTGCGGCGGAGAATCCACGCGACGAAGCAACTGCGTCTCACCGCCATCGCCGACGAAAAGCAACTCGCCGACCAGATCAGCGAACTTTCGCTTTCCTGTCGTGATTCCGGGCGGGCTGTTCTCATCTTTGCGCGCTCGGTCGAGGCTATTCAGAAAATCGAGTCCGCCATTGGCAAGGCCAAGCTGCCTGTGGTCGTTCTCACCGGCACGATGCGTGGAAAAGAGCGCGACAAATTGGTGAAAGATTCGACGTTCCTACGCTTTCTCCCACCGTCATCGCGCCCAAGCCCAACGCAGAAACTCACGGATGGCACGGTGTATCTCGTCGCCACCAGCGCGGGTGAAGTCGGCGTCAATCTCTCGGCGGATGAACTTGTCTGCGACCTCTCGACTTTCGAGAGCATGGCCCAGCGGTTCGGGCGCGTGAACCGTTTCGGAGACATTACCGATTCAACGATTGATGTCGTCCACCCGGAGAGCTTCAAAGCGGACGACCCGATGGATGACGCTCGTGCGCGAACACTCGCCTTGCTTCGCCAACTCGATGGCAACGCCAGCCCGCACGCCCTTGGTCAGTTCGACCCGGCAGCCCGCAGCGCCGCATTCAGCCCGGAGCCGAAGATTCGGCCTGCGAGCGACATCCTTTTCGATGCATGGGCGATGAGCACCATCCGTGGCCCGTTGCCGGGGCGTCCGCCTGTCGCGCCGTATTTGCATGGGGAAGCGGAATGGGAGCCGCCGGAAACTTACGTCGCCTGGCGAGACGAAATAGAAATTATCGGTGAATCGCTGTGCAGCGTTTATCCACCAGAAGAACTGCTCGCTGACTTCCCGCTCAAACCGCACGAATTGCTACGCGACCGTTCCAGCCGGGTGTGGGGCGAATTGGCCAAGCTGGCGAACAACGTCGCGGTGAACTCAGAGAAGCAACCGCACGTCTGGCTCATGTCCGATGATGGCAGTGTCGAAGTGAAACCGCTGCGGGATTTCGCGGAGAAAGACACAGAAGAACTTCTCTACGGACGCACGATTCTGCTGCCGCCTTCCATTGGAGGTCTTTCCGAGCGTGGGCTGCTGGATGGAAAAGCACCGGCTCCCGAAGGTTCGTCTCTCGACGTGGCCGACATCGTTGATGGCCCGGATGGAAAACCACTCCGCCGGCGGATTCGTTCCGCCACGATAGATGTTCCAGTTGAACACCGTGACCTCCGTCTCGTGCGCGTGATTGATACGCTGCGTGACGACGAGGATTTAGATGAAAAGTCCGAAGACGCTCTCGCCAAGCGATATTGGCTCTGGCTGGAAGCACCGAAAGCTTCCGGCGCGGATAGTCTGCGGAACGCGGGCAAATCCATCCCGCTCGACGACCACTCCCACGATGTGGAAGCGCACGCGCGGGGGATTGTGGAAAAGCTCAGGCTGCCGTCGCTGCTCGCACAATGCGTCATTCTCGCGGCACGTTTTCACGACCTCGGCAAACGGCGGCTCTACTGGCAGCGCGGCATCGGAAATATGGATGCGACGCGATGGCTGGCGAAAGCCGGGCCGGAACTCCGCCCGCGTCTGCTCGCAGAGCCGTATCGCCACGAATTCGGCTCGTTGCTCGACGCCGAGAAGGAGCAACCGTTTCGCGTTCTGCTACCGGATGAACGAGACTTGGTGCTTCACCTGATCGCCGCGCATCACGGGCGCGGTCGGCCGCATTTCCCTGCCGATGAATCTTTCGATCCCAACGCCGCACACGCCGAAGCGCAGCATCTTGGCGCTGAAGTGCCGCGTCGGTTCGCCCGGTTGCAACGCCGCTTTGGCCGCTGGGGACTCGCTTACCTTGAATCCTTGCTCCGCGCCGCCGACTACGCCGCGAGCGCGGGCATCAAACCGCTTTCGGAGCCAAAGCCATGAGTGAACCCTCCCACACCATTCGCATCCGCGTGGATGCCACGAACCCCGGCCAGTTCTTCGCCTGCTGCGGTCTTTTGGAATTGGCCGAGCGGCTCAATCCCGGCGCGTTGGGCTGGTTTGAAAACGATTTGTTCGTGATTTCCGAGGGGCCGTCGCTCAAAGCGCTCATGGCGCGCATCGTTGTCGCAGAATTGAAGCAACTCGACACCGACGACACGACCGCTTCGCCCATCCAGATTTCCCCGCCATTTGGTCTTCGCCTCGACTGGTGGAAAAGCGGGGACAAAACTTCGTCCGACCTCAAAGTTTGGGCGGGAACTATGGAGAGCTTCCGCATCGCTCGTGCGATGCAGCATGCGATGCGTGACCCTGTGTTTTCCAGTGCTGAAATTCTCAACATCGGCATGGTGGCGTTCGACCCCGACGATTTGGAAAAGAAGGTTGAGCCGTTCTACTTCGACGCCCGGCGTGGTCCGAACGCCCACTCGCGCGACGTCGGCTTTGCACCGAACGACCTCGGCATGACGACCATCGCTTCGCCAGCCGTAGAACTCCTGTGCCTCATCGGATTACAGCGCGTACGCCCGGTCTCCGCAGGCAAGCCCCGCCTCTTTGACTACCACACTTGGTCGCTCCCGTTGCCTCCTGTGCTTGCGCCCGTCGCGGCGGCGGGGCTTCTGCCTGATGCTGGCGCGCGTGGCTACCGCTTCGAAAGTTGGTTCCGCACAGGCCAGCGTAAACACAAGGCTTTCATCACCGCAAAACTAATAACGACATCACAGCCATGAACAACAAACTCACTCAATTCGACCATTACCTCACTGGCAGCGGCCCTGCCGCACTTGTTATCCGCGAATACCTCGTCCCGGTTGAAGGGCCGGATGGCGTTCTGTTTCCACCCACCTTTGCCTCCGGCGATGGCTTTCCTGGCGGCTATAACATTGATGGCGACCTCAATGGGGAAAATATCGCGCTGATTGACAGCCTCGGCTCGCAGGCGAATCGCATTGAGCCAATGTTTGCCGAACCGGATTACGCGGCACTCGTTCCGCAGGTCGTAATAAAGGCAGGCGCGAAATCCGTGAGCCTCCTTCAAGCCGGGCACCGTGCTGGCGATGCCATTGTCCGCTGTTCCGCGCTTCAGCAGGAGTTCCAAGATGCTTTCAAAAAGCTTCTTGATGGCGATGCCACCGCGTTGGCGAAAATCGCACCGACTTCACTCGTCTTCGGCGTTTGGGATTCACGCGACACGCAGGCGAAAATGCCACGGCTCATCGCCTCGACGATTCGAGCCTTCAACGTGCGGAAGCTGACTCGCTCTGCTCAATTCGTCCCCGCCACGGATTACGTTGGCGGCGGTCTGCTTGATGAACCCGCCGACAAGACGGCCAAGGATGGCTATTCCGAACGCGGGTTTGTTCACGTTCCCGCCACCGCATCGCACGGCGGCATCATCGCCAAAGGCGGAATCCGGCGCGATGCAACACTCGCACTTGCGGCACTCAATTTGATTTCGGCTGGCCCGAACTCGGAGGCCTCAGTGGCCCTGCGACGCTACATCCTCGGGCTGGCGCTTGTGGCTTTCACGCGCCTCCCGTCCGGTTATCTGCGTCAGGGAACCATTCTTGTTTCCGATCCGGACAAACCGACAAAACCGGTGGAAGTTTATCCAACCGGGGAGCGCAAGCCTTGCACGGTCACACACGAAACGGCTCTCGAATATGCGAAGGCCGCAGCCAAGGCGTTCGGCGTTGGCACAGACCGGGAGGAACCGTTCGACATCGAACGCGCCAAGAAAGACCTCCAAGGCAAGGAAGGCAAAGCCGCTGGCAAAAACAAGAAGGCCAAATAACCGGACATTCCTATGCCAGAGTATCTCTGCATCAGCATTCGCTTCCTCGATGGAGCGTTTCACGGGCGCGCCGATCAAGGCGAACCCGAGTGGCCTCCCTCGCCGTTGCGGCTGTATCAGGCCATCGTTGCCGCCTCCGCCGCCCGTTGGAACGAACGCCGGGGGCTGCGCCATGCGGAGACTGCACTCCGCTGGTTTGAGCAATTGCCACCGCCCACAATCGCCGCGCCACCTGCGCGTGAGGCGCAGGGCTACCGCCTCTACGTTCCCGACAACGTCGGCGACCTCGTCGGCAAATCTTTGTCGCGCGGCGGCGGCGGAAGCATCGCGGATTACCGCACCGAGAAAGCAGTCCGCCCGCTCACCTTCCCCGACGAAACAGCGGTGCATTACGTGTGGAACCTCGCGGATGCGCCCATTGGTTTTGCAGAACATCGTGAAGTTATCTCCGCTGCCGTGCGCTCCATCACGCACGTTGGCTGGGGCGTGGATTTGGTCGTCGCTGATACATCGGTTCTCGATGAAGCAGGCACAGCGAAACTGCCCGGCAAACGCTGGCAACCAGCGACAGAGGGAACTGGCACTTCGCTCCGCACTCCAAAGGCTGGGACGCTCGAAGACCTGAACCGCCGCCACCAAGCCTTCTTGAATCGAGTCACGAGCAATGGCGGTTTCGCTCCTGTTCCGCCACTGACCGTTTTCGGCATCACAGACTATCGCTCCGGCTCGGAGGCTCCGAGATTTCCGTACGCGGTGTTTGTTTTGAGAAAACCCGACGACAGTGGCTTCCGAGCGTTCGATGCGGCGAGGCGCGGCCTGCATGTCGCCGGGATGTTCCGGCACGCCGCGAGCCGCCCGGAGATTGCGCGCAGCATCGGATGGAATGACGAGGACGCGCGCCGCATCATTCTTGGTCATGCGGAGACGCCCGGTACGCAGCACCAGCCTGTGGAAGGCGCGCGCCTCGCCTTCCTGCCGCTTCCGAGCATCGAAAAGCGAGAGAGAAAAGAGCGTGTTGTCGGCGGTATCCGCCGCGTCCTCGTGACTGCACGCGGCAGTCTCGCACCGCAAGAGTTCCGCCGATTCACGCAGCGCTTCGACGGTCAGGAACTCACCGATGAAAAAACTCAGGAGACCGCCGCGCTCATTTTCCGCCAAGGTGAGAACGACGGCGCGATCCGTCCGTATCTTGAAAAGTCGGCGACTTGGGCCACCGTCACGCCGGTCATCCTCCCCGGTTACGACGACCCCCGAAAATTACGGCAACGACTAAACGCCAATGCTTCTCCGCTGCTCACCGCTGCGGGAAAAGCGGAACTCCTCCGCAAACTGGATCAGCGAATCGAATTGCTTCTGCGAAAAGCAATCTGCCAAGCCGGCTTCCCGGAGGTGATGGCGCAACACGCCGAACTCGACTGGGGCAGTTCCGGCTTTTGGCCGGGCGTGCCATTGGCATCGCAATACGCCGTGCCTGGGCAGCACCGTCGCTATCGCAGATTGCATGTGCGTATCACTTGGCGCTCGCCTGACGGCGAAGCGATCAAAGTTCCTGGCCCCGTGTGCATCGGCGGAGGAAAGCATTCAGGACTCGGTCTATTCGCTTCGCTTGATGACACAATCTAAACCATCTTCGTCGGGCGACGGCTCGCATTTCGGACTCGGCCTGTTTGTGCCAGCGGCGCTGACGGCGATTGAACGATGAACAACAACCGATGCTGTGAAAGTTCCACAGAGCAAATCGAGAGTTGACGGGCGAGCGTCGAACGAGCCGCGTTCCGCGCGGCAGTTTCCGTGGACGAAGGAGGAGGATGCGTTGCTTGGCAAGTTCACGGACCGCGAGGTGGCGGAGAGGTTGAATCGCACACTCGGCGCAGTGCGGGATCGGCGCAAGTTTCTCGGCAAGCCAGCAGTCGGCCATGCGCCGCAACCGTTCCGCATGGAGCGCGAGCCGCGCGATGGCCACGCGCGTTTGTTCGCCACGAAATCAAATCAGGAACTGCGCGCGATTCTGGGCTGGAGTTACAAACGGATTCACACGCGACGCCGTCAGTTGGTCGGCGGCAAAGTCAGGAAACAACAGCCGGAATGGACGCTGGAGGAAGATCGTTTGCTGGGAACGAAGCCCGACCAGGTGTTGGCGCGAAAGTTTGGTCGCCCGGTCAGTGCCGTGCGGCATCGTCGATGGAAGAAGCGCATTTGTTTCTACCTGAAAGCGTGGCGGCCAGCGGACGACAGGATTCTCGGCACACGCACGGATCGCGAGGTCGCGTTACTGCTGGACCGCAGCGTAACCAATGTGGGGTGGCGTCGCAAGAAGCTGGGCATCCCGCCGAAGGCCAAGGCGCGTCCGTGGACGCCAGAGGAAGAAGCATTGCTTGGCTCGAAACCGGACGAGGATTTGGCGCGGAAGTTTGGTCGCACTGTCGTTGCGGTCGAAGCGCGTCGCATTCAACTCGACCGACCCAAACCGGATGCCGCGTTCAAAGTCGTCAAGGTGATTACGTCGGGTGCACGCCGCAAGCAGCCCACGAATACGGTGAACGCCAGACCGGGCGCTGCCTACTGCACCTGGACAGCGGAGGAAGATACCTTGCTCGGCAAGTTCGCGGATGAAGAAGTTGCGCGCAGGCTTGGCTATTCCGTGACGCGGGTGCGCAGACGGCGGCACTTGCTTGGATTGCCGAGCAACAATCCGAGTCATCGGCATTGGGCGAAGGAGGAGATTGCGCTGCTCGGCACTCGACCTGATCGGGAGATTGCGCCGCTGGTGAACCGGTCTTTGGAGAACGTGCGTTACAAGCGTCTCGCGCTGGGAATTCCTTTCCGCAATCCGCGTTACGAAATCTGGAAACCGGGTGAACTGGCGTTGCTCGGGAAATTGCCGGACGAGGAAGTCGCGCGGCGCACCGGACATTCTCTGACCAGCGTCCGCCATGCGCGGACCAAACGCCACATCCTCAGTGTGAGACGGGCCGCGCCAGATTGGCGACCGGAGGAAGAAGCGCTGTTAGGAACAGCGCCGGATGCCGAGATTGCGGTGCGCTTGAAGCGGACATTGGCAGCCGTGCGGTTCCGGCGTTCCAAGAGGAGCATCCCGGCATGGCATAGCTTCTGCGCCGTTTGACGTGTTTTATGGACGAAAAAGAACCCATTCCAACCGAGCCGCGTTTGACAGAACCGGAAACACCAACTGTGTCGAGAAGTATTTCGCCCGGAGCAGGCGGTGCGAGATCAGGCGGCCTCGCAAAGCGAAGCCAGTCGCGTCCGGCGACGACCGAACCGCAGCGCGTGGAGATTGTGCTGCGAGTGGTACCAGCGGAACCGCAGCAGGGCGAGCCACCGAAACCTGCCGCTGAAGTCGTAGCAGAACCAGACCCGATTCCGGTGACTGTGCCTGAATCAGCCGCGATTGGGCCGACGGTGGAGGCAAAAGTTGAGCGTCGAGAAGGCGAACCACAGCAAATCCCGGCGCGGATGTTGAATGAGTTCGTTTATTGCCAACGACTGTTTTACTACGAATTCGTCGAGGGCGTGTTTGTTGAAAGCGCGGACACATTGCGCGGCGAGGCCATTCACCAACGCGTTGACACCGGCACCGGTGCTCTGCCGAAAGCGAAACGGAAGGCGGATGCCGAGAAGCCGAAAGAGGAAGAAAAATCAGCGGACACCGAGTCGGCGAGCAAAGAGCCAAAGGCACAAGACGCAGAACCCGAAACGATTCATTCGCGTTCCGTGCAGATGGGTTCAGAGCGATTGGGTGTCGTTGCCAAGATGGACCTGGTCGAAACGAAGGCGGAGAAGGAGGATTTGTTCACGGCGTTGGAAGTCTGTCCGGTGGACTACAAGGCTGGCGCTCCCAGGGAAGGGGAAGAAGCCAGCGAATTGTGGGACACGGATAAAATGCAGCTTGGGTTGCAGGCGTTGATCCTGCGGGACAACGGTTACACCTGCAACGAAGGGATCATCTACTACCGGACCACGAAACAGCGGGTTCGACTGCCCATCACTCCAGAATTGGAGAACTGGATTCTGCAAAACATCGCCGAGGCGCGGCGAGTCATCACCGGACCAATTCCGGCGCCGCTGGTCAATTCACCGAAGTGTGTACGTTGCTCGCTTGCGCCGGTGTGTTTGCCCGACGAGACTCGGATGCTGGCGGAGACGGAACCGCCTCGTGAACCAGAAGCGGGCGAGAAAACGCAGCCAGGCACAGAGCCACCACGGAGGTTGATTGCCGCGCGGGACGATACGCGTCCACTGTATTTGAACACGCCGGGTTATCGCGTTGGCTGCAAAGATGAAGTCCTAACAGTCAAAGACAAGGACAAGCTGATTGAAGAAGTGCGGATGCGCGACCTCTCGCACGTCGCCTTGTTCGGCAACATCCAAATCTCGACCCAGGCTATTCAGTCGCTTTGCGAGCAGGAAATTCCTGTCACCTATTTCTCGATGGGCGGCTGGTTCTACGGAATTACGCGCGGACACGGGTTGAAGAATGTCTTTCTGAGGATGGAGCAATTTCGGCTGGCGCGCGACGAAGCGAAGTGCCTGTCACTGGCCAGACAGTTTGTGCATGGAAAGATTCGCAACCATCGCACACTGCTGATGCGAAACCACCTGGAGCCGCCAGAGCCGACCATTCTCAAACTCAAACGGGCGTCCGAGGATGCGCTTGCAGCCGAATCAATAGAGGAACTTCTTGGAATCGAAGGTGCCGCCGCGAGCCAGTATTTCCAACAGTTCAGCGGCATGGTGAAGGTTGAAGATGATTTGCCCGGTCTCGGCCTGCCGGTCGAAAACACCAAGCAGCGCACATTCAATTTCAACTTTAATAACCGCAACCGCCGTCCGCCGACTGATCCCGTCAACGCAATGCTTTCATTGGCCTACAGCATGTTGACCAAAGATTGCACACTCGCGGCATTGGCGGTCGGGTTCGATCCTTACATCGGGTTCTACCATCAGCCACGTTTCGGCCGGCCCGCATTGGGACTGGATTTGATGGAGGAATTCAGATCACTCATCGCTGAGTCCACCGTGTTGAGTTGTATCAACAATCGCGTCGTGACAGACAAGGATTTCGTGCGCGCTGGACAGGCAGTGAATCTCACCGCGCCGGGACGAAAGCGATTCTTCCAGACGTACGAACAGCGTATGAGTTCGCTGATTACGCATCCGTTGTTCGACTACAAAGTCAGCTATCGCCGCGCGCTGGAGTTGCAGGCGCGCCTTCTCGCGAAAGCGCTGACGGGCGAGATTGCTGAATACATTCCATTGATGACGAGGTGAACCAATGCGCACGACCTACATAGTTTGCTACGACATCGCCAACGACAAGCGGCTCCGAAAGGTGTTCAAGACCTGCGGCAATTTCGGCGACCACCTACAGTTTTCCGTTTTCGAGTGCGACTTGAACCCGTCGGAAAAGATTGAGTTGGAGATCGAATTGAGCGAGATCATCAATCACGATGAAGACCAGGTGATCTTTGTTGCGCTGGGACCGGCTGAAGGGCGAGGAGACCGGGTAATTACCGCACTCGGCCTGCCCTACACGAAGCTGGATGCGCCGTGTTACGTGGTTTGAGACGTTGACGATCTTTGACAATTTAACCCGCGAGCGGTGAGGTGGTGGGCAAAACCCCGCCATCGCTCGCGCCGCGTAAACCAGCGTTCAGTGAGCTACTTATGATACGTGACCGAGATAACATCTACAGGAAACAAATTCAGATAGCACAGGCAGTCGCAAACGCAGGATTGCCAAGCGACACCCGCGCGAGTTACAAGAAGGCTCTCTCCGCGCTCACGTGAGCGCGGCCCCGTTGAAGTATGAGGCGCCCGCTCGCGCTACGAGGGGTTGGACCGGCTCTCCGCGCTCACGTGACCGCGGCCCCGTTGAAGTAGATGTATCTTCAGTACC
>JAKEEH010000403.1 GCA_022616725.1 Limisphaerales bacterium
GGCGAGTTTCGCGCCAACGATAGCAAGGCGACCGCGGCGCAACGCGCACAGCGTTCGTCGCGCGCAGTCCTGTATGCGCTGGACGGTATGACCGGCAAGGAACTGTGGAACAGCGGCACGACGATCACCTCGTTCACGCGTGGCGGCGCGTTGTCCGGTGGCGTCGGCCAGATTTATCTGACCACGCACGACGGCGCGATCTACGCGTTCGGTTTCCCGATGGAGCATTGATTCAATGAGCGTAGTTGTTATGTCTTCATTCACTGCTTCTCGCAGTTGGCGTTTTGCCTTGCTCGGCGCCGCTCTCGCGCTTTTCGCGGGCAGCGCGTGGACACAGTCTTCGGCAGGCCAGGGAAAGCCGTTGCCGGAAGGGCCGGGGAAAGAAGAGACCCAAAAAATCTGCGCGCAGTGCCACGAGTTGGCGCAGGCGCTCTCCGCCCGCTATGACCGGGCGGGGTGGCAGCGAACCCTGGACAAGAAGATAGCCATCGGCGCCAAAGGCACGGAGAAAGAGTTCCGGGCCGTTCTCGAGTATCTGGTCAAGAACTTCCCCGCCGAGGAAGTTCCCAAGATCAATGTCAACAAAGCGACGGCGATCCAACTGGAAAGCGGATTGTCACTCAAGCGTTCGCAAGCCGCGGCGGTCATTCA
This sequence comes from Limisphaerales bacterium, assembly GCA_022616725.1. GTDB lineage: Bacteria > Verrucomicrobiota > Verrucomicrobiia > Limisphaerales > JAKEEH01 > JAKEEH01. The sequence goes on from JAKEEH010000403.1 coordinate 652, forward strand.
GTACCGCGAGAAGAACGGCGATTTTAAATCAATCGAGGACTTGAAAAAGATTCCCGGTGTGGACGCCGCGAAAATCGAGGCGAAGAAGGATCGCCTGACTTTTGAAGAATGAAAATCCGGCTAGCCAAAATTCTGTTGGGCTTGGTGGTCCTGGGCTGCATCGTTTCGGCGCAATCACCGCGGGATTGCGCTTCAATCACGGCGGCGCTTGAACAACGGCTGGATGCGCAGCGACGCCTGCTGATGGATTGGGCCGGGCTGATTCGATACGGCAGCGAAAACACCGAGCTTCCACATCCGGCGCCCTCGGAAGACCGCGTGGTCTTTCTGGGCGATGAGATCACCGAATACTGGGGCCGCGGCGATGCGAAATTCTTTCCGGGCAAGCCCTGGTTGAATCGAGGCATCAAGGGCCAGACCACGCCGCAGATGCTGGTCCGCTTCCGCCAGGACGTGATCGCGCTGAAACCGAAAGTGGTGGTGATTCTGGCCGGCGCAAACGACCTCGCCAGCGTCACAGGCCCGATCACGCAGGGAATGATGGCGGAGAACATTATGTCCATCACGGAACTCGCCAAGGCGAACGGCATCCGCGTCGTGCTGGCTTCCCTCACCCCGGTTTGTGACTGCTTCACGAAACAGACGGCGCTCAGACCGCATGGAAAAATCATCGGGATCAACGGATGGCTCAAGGAGTATGCGGCCCAGAGCGGCGCGGTCTATCTCGATTACTATTCAGCGATGGCCGAGGGCCGCAATTTGAAGAAGGAGTTGACCGGCGACGGGCTGCTTCCGAATGACGCGGGCTATGCGGTAATGGCCCCACTCGCGGAGCAGGCGATTGCCCAGGCGTTGGGCAAGAAATAATGAAAAGCGGATAGAGCCGATGTCCGACAAGCTGCCAGCTTGTCGTTGGTCTCGGCAAGAGACGACTGCTGGAGACACCGACAAGCTGGCAGCTTGTCGGACATTTCCCAAGGAGAACAATGAGCGCTGAAAACAAATACCAATACCCGAAACTGCATAACGCCACCTGGCCGGGGCTTGTCGGCAAAGGCGGCCCGGACGCGGAACCCGTTATCGAGTTTGAAACAATGCTCGACATGACGGCTGCGGCTGAAGTGGATGGCCAACGTTTCGACGGCGTGGACATTTTCCTGTCTCTGCCGCATACGGACATTGATTCGACCGATGACGACCTCAAACGCCTTGCGGACAGCGTCGCCGCGCGAAACCTGGTCATCGGCTCGCTCGTCGCTCCCGTTTGGGGGCCTACTGGCGGCGGCTCGGCGATGGGTTCCGCCGAGGAGCGCAAAAACTTTCTGACGCAGGTGCAAAAATCCTGCGCCATCGGTAAGAAGCTCCGCGACATCGGCATTCGATCTTATGGAATCGTGCGCATTGATTCGTCATGCAGCCCGGCGGATTGGGCCGAAGACCCGGCCGGAAATACCAAACGGATTGCCGAGACCTTCCGCGAAGCATGCGACATCGCCGAAAGCTACGGCGAGCGGCTCGCCGCCGAAGGCGAAATCTGCTGGGGCGGCATGCATAGCTGGAAGCGGATGGCCGAGCTGCTTGAAATGGTGGACCGCCCGCAGACGCTCGGTATGCAAGCCGATATGGCGCACACGCTCCTGTTCACGCTCGGTTACAACGCGCCCGAAGACAGCCTGCTGCCGGAAGGCTACGACTGGTCGAACAAGGAAACGCTTTATGACGCGCTGGGCAAGATGACCAGCCGCCTGCGTCCGTGGGTCAAGGATTTTCACGTTGCGCAGAACGACGCCACGGTCAAAGGCTCCGGTTCGCACGACAAGACCGGACGCCACTGTCTGCCGAACGATCCGAACGGCAAGATGGATATTGTGCGCGCCGCCGGGCTGTGGATGCGCGACGAGAGCGGCGCGCCGACCCGCAGCACGCAGCACATCAACTGGGACGGTTGCATGTTCCCCAATGAAACGATGATGGATCCACAAACGTGGCGAAATATCCTGGCCACGATGATCGCGGTGCGGAACGCGCATGGGTGGAATTAGGCGCTCGTTGACCGGGCAAGAACAAAAGCTGACAATTTCAAACCATGAATTACAAAGATTACATTACGATTGATCCGAACAAACGCGGCGGCAAGCCGTGTGTTCGCGGTTTGCGAATTACAGTGTACGAAGTGCTTGAGTATCTGGCTTCCGATATGACGGAAGAGGAAATACTCGATGATTTTCCCGATTTGACGCGGGAAGATTTCAAAGCCTGCATTGCTTTTGCCGCTGATCGTGAACGCCGGCTCATGACAGTTCCACTCGCGGCATGAATTTACCATTTGCTGGAACAACCCAATAAACCGATCTCATGTCGAGAAAGAGATTAGGTCAAATCAGAGATAAGATTCGGCTTCGTCAATACGATATGTCCGCCCATGCGGCAGAAGAAATGGCGGAGGATGACCTGGACATTCTCGATGTTGAGCATGCGGTTTTGAATGGGCAAGTCGTCAGAATTGAGAAAGATGATCCGCGCGGAATAAAATATGTGATTGAAGGGACCGGAATGGATCAAATGACTCCGGTTGGCGTGGTGGGACGTTTTACCGGCGCTGATCGTTACTTGATTATTACGGTATATCAGGTCACTGAACCTGAGAGGTAAAGACGATGTACGGATATCAATGTGAATACTGCGAAGGAACGGTTCGACCGAAGAAAGTCGCACACGAAGCATTCAAGCATAAAAAGGGCTTCGTCATTTTGGAGAACGTTACGATTGGCGTCTGTGATGTGTGCGGAAACCGCTATTACAGCGCGGACATTATTCATATTGTCCACGAAATTGCCGCAGGGATGAGAATGCCTGAGCGAACGGCAACTATTCCGGTTGCTCAGTTGGCATAAACCGAGACAAGAAAGTGCCACGCTCTATGGACGAGATCGAAGCGCGGTTGCTACTCAAGCAGCAATTAACTCTATACCAACGTCGCCCCTATGCTGAACTACTGGCTCTGCTTGATCAATCCGAAAACTTGCAATGTACCTCTCCGTCTGGCACGAACTATCAAATTGAAATCCAAGTGTTGTGGGATTCGCAGCCGAATGTCCGTGTGATGGGCTGCATTGATGACGGAAGGTGGAGAGTATTTCGACCACTTTGTGATGACTTCATAATGAGGCCAGACGGCTCCTTCGTGGATGACAATGTTATGAGCAAAAAACATCTGAACATCGGTTTAGTCGGTTACGGTTTCATGGGCCGCACCCACTCGAATGCGTTCCTGCAAGCAGGCCGTTTTTTTGATCTGCCGTACCAACCCATCCTCAAGGCCGTCTGCGCCCGCAATCCCGAACGCGTGAAACCCTTCGCGGACAACTGGGGCTATGAGTCGGTCGAGACGGATTGGCGCAAGCTGGTCGAGCGCAAAGACATTGACCTGATTGATATCGCCAGCCCGAATGACACGCACGCCGAGATCGCCATCGCCGCAGCCCAAGCCGGCAAGATTGTAATGTGTGAAAAACCGCTGGGGCGCAGCGCCGCCGAAGCCATTGCGATGACCAATGCGGTCGAGTCCGCCAAAGTCGCTAATATGGTCTGGTACAACTATCGCCGCGTGCCGGCTGTGGTGTTGTTGAAGAACCTGATTGATGAAGGGCGCTTCGGGCGCATTTTCCATTACCGCGCCAAGTTCCTGCAGGACTGGACGATCTCGCGGGATTTGCCGCAGGGCGGCGAAGGGCTGTGGCGATTGGATGTGGCGGTCGCGGGCAGCGGCGTGACCGGCGATCTGCTGGCCCATAACATTGACACCGCGATGTGGCTGAACGGCCCGATCTCCGAAGTTGTGGCGATGACCGAGACGTTCATCAAAGAGCGAAAGCACAATCTGACGGGGAACGTCGAACCGGTCGGGATTGACGACGCCAGCGCGTTTCTGTGCCGCTTCCAAAATGGATCGCTCGCGACGTTTGAAGCGACGCGGTATGCGCGCGGTCACAAGGCGCTCTACACGCTCGAAATCAACGGCGAGCATGCTTCGGCTATCTGGGACCTTCACGATCTGCATCGCATCCAGTACTTCGATCACCGCGACGAAGGGCAAACGCGCGGATGGCGCAGCGTTCACGTTACCGACGGAGATCATCCCTACATGAATCGCTGGTGGGTGCCGGGGCTGCAAATCGGATA
>JAKEEH010000404.1 GCA_022616725.1 Limisphaerales bacterium
ACCGGCCTGTCGCACACGGGCTTCCGATGTGTCAGGAGCAGATAACGCTTCCGCCACCGCTCACCCCGCTCGACACCGCGTTCTCAGAACATCATTTCTTCTTGCGCGGAATCAGATCAAACAGGCTCGGTGCCTTGTTCGTAGCCGATTGCGGTTGATTCGTGGCGGCTGGGCGGTTCGTACCGCGGTCGCCGCTTAAGAAGCCACCAACACCTTGCAGGATCTTGCCAGCGTCACCCCCGACAACACCGGGAATGCCTGAGGCGGATTTCGCGAGAAGGCCAAGGATGACTTTTTCATCCGTGTCCGCCTTCGGCGCGCCAAGGGTGCCGGTCACGCGAGCAAACGTCGGCAGCTTGACGTACGGCGTGTCGGGCGGTGTGTTCGCGGGAATGAGGTGAGCATTCTGCGCGATGGAGCGTTTCAGCGATAGCTCAATCGGAATCCTGTTCAGCGGCGAATTCGTCAGGATGTCGGCAATCGGGATAACACCTTGCGATTCGGCGATGAACGCATCGCTGACCACGTTCAGCCGCTCGAGTTTAATGTTGCCTCCGCCCATTGTGGCGTCCAGGGCCAACCAATTGATAGGAGATTTCGTGAGCTCACCGACACGGAGGACCACAGCAATCACATCGATGACCTTTTTCCACTTGGTCGAGAGTTGAATGTTCGCGTTCGTGACCGTGAACGAGGTTTGGCCGGTCAGCGTTTTCTTCAAATTCACTCCAGTGGTGCCCGCGCCTTTGATGGCCACGTTGGCCAGTAACTCCCCTTTTGCCTGGCCCTTGTATTCCGGCGAGAACGAGTTCGCGAGCGGTTCCAGCGGCACCTTTGTCGCGTTGAAAGCGATAGCGTATTTGTAGCCGGGCACGCCGAGGTCCAGATCCACCGCGGCGCTCACCGGCGCGCCATTGAGGGTCATTTCGCAAGGCTTGAGAAGGAGGTTGGGACCGTCCACTTTTGCGATGCTCTTGAAATTCGCGATGTCCACTTCGCGCAGTACCAGCCGTCCGATTTGAATATCGACGGTGCTGTTGCGCAGCGGCAATTTGGTCGGTTCGGGTTCTTTGTTCGCGTCGGCGGGTGAAGGTTGCGGCTGTCCGGGCGCGGCTGGCCCTGGTTTTTCCGGCTGTTTATCGCCGGCGACGAGATCGTAGTACGGCGTTAAATCGAGCGAGTCCGACGCGATCTTCAGGTTACCCTGCATCGCATTTGTCTGCGACATGTCGAGGCGGCCCGTCACGGCGACGGTATTCTTTGCTTTCTGCGTCGGGGTCAGGGCGAGTTCACACTGCTTGACATCGACCACCTGGTCCTTGAGCGAGGTGTCCAGCTTGAGCCCGGCTTCGAGCGGCGTCTGCGGATTGGGCTTTGTCGGGTCGCGCAAGGCGAGGTTCGCCACTTTGAAATCGGCTTTGACGGACGATTCGTTCCGGGCCTCGTAACGGGCGTTGGCGCTGCCGTTGACCGCGATAGACACGAGTTGCTTTCCCGTGAACATCGGTTCGATGAATGGCCGGACCGCGTTCTCATTGATGTTCACGAGCTTGAGCGCGAATTCGCCGGCTTGTTTCTCGGAGTTGAACCTGCCGGTCACATCAAAGGTCCCGCCCGGCTTGCCTCCGCCGGTGAGTTGCCCCTCGGCCTTTCGCAACTGGATGTCGGGTCCGTTCACGGCTGCGTCGAGATCGGCAGCGACGCCGAAATCTTTGAAGCGTTGCTCGCCGTAACGGCCCGTGAAGCTCGCGACCGTCAGCTTGCCGGTCACGTTCTGCGCCTCGCCTTTTTGCGCCACTTTCGCGTCGAGCTTCAGCGTGCCGGAACTCGCGTTTGCATCGGGGCGCCCAAGGGCTTTCAGCAAGGCTGGCAACTGCCCTTCAACGGCCAGTTGGGCGTCCGTTGTCTGAGCCGCGCGATCCATTTGCGCGTTGCCGCTGACCGCGAGCATTGGCTGGCCGGAATGGCTGGCTTCGACCCGGTATTCGGGCACTGAAATCCTGTTCAGGTCCACCGCCTGTCCACGGGTGCGGAGTGTGACCGCAAGATTCTGCAGCGTGTTGCTGCCCATGGTCATCGCCAGCCCATCGATCTGCGACGTCAGGTCAAGGGCAAGTTGTTTACCGGATTGCTGGGACTGGATATTGAGGACCATGTTCACCTTTCCCGCGATATCGCCCGCGAGCGCCTTCCAGTCCGCGAGATTCAAGCTGTCCACGACCAGGCGGAAGGTCGAGTCACCTGTCTGGGTTGCGGCGTTGCCCCATGAAATGCGCATCGGGCTGGTCAATTCGCCTTTCAATACAGCGCGCTGTTGTTGAACGCCGGTGAGGCTGAACGCGCGCACGTCGGCGGCTTTCTCCGCATTGTTCACCGCGGTGTGATAGTTGAGCTGCAGGTCCAGCGCCGGGGTGGTCTGTCCATCGCGTTTGATGCTGAGCTGCGAGACGCCCAGTTGGCCGAGGGCGGTGATCATATTGCCACCGCTGGCCAGTTGAATCTGGTTCGTCGAATTGATGACTGTCGAACCAAAGTCCACGCCGGAGGCCGCGCCGGCGAGATTCAGGACTTGTTTGTCAATCGAAAGAACCAGCACGTTCACCTGGCCTTCCATCTTGTTCAGGTCGAGGGGGCCGCTGGCGCGAATTTCGCCGAGATTCGCCGCGCCTTTCTTGAACTGCAAAGCGACTTGCTTGATCTCGGTGGGCGTTACGTCCGTCGAGACGGTGGCAGCGAGACCGCTCAAATCGGCGAGATTGCCCGAGGTTCTTTCCACATTCAGTTGCGAACTGCCCTGGATGGCATTGGGCTTGAGGTCAGCCGAAAAGGCGGCGGTGAAGTTGCCGTTGAGTTTGGCTTGCAACGCGCCGTTGGTTCCGGGCGCAGGCGGGTTGTTTTCCACTTTAATGTCCGCACCGAGGGCAAGTTTTGCCGTGGCGCCGTTTTTCAGGTCGTCCAGCGTGATATTAAGGTTGCTGATCTCAGCGATGTCCCGCGTCCCGCCTTTATGGTGCTTGATGCTGCGCACCGTCGCGTTGCTGAGGTTAAACCTCTTTAGATCGATTTGGGTTGGTTCCTCGGCTTTTTTCTCGGGCTCCTTCTTTTTCTCTTCTTTCTCGAGTGCCTTAAGGATCGGATCGATGTTTTTCGAGCCGTCCGCGTTCTCAACCAGTTGCACTACCGGCGAGATGAGGGCCACTTCATCGACTTTGATCGTGCCGCCGATAATCTTGAAGAGACTGTAGCGGGTGCGCACTTCCTGCGCGGTCAGGAGCGTGTCGGCGCCATTCGGTGTGAGCTTCAGGTCCTTGATCACCACGCCGCTGAACGGCTTGATCGAGGCGTCGCCGACCGTAATCGTTGAATTCATTGACTTGCCGACCCGGGGAAGGATGACTGACTTCAGGAAGGCGGCGCTGGTCGCCACAAAATAGAGGACAAGGAGCAGGATTAAAAAGCCAATCCCGAACCACATCAGTTTCCTGGGCCATGATGACGGACGCTTTAAGTCGGATTTTATCTCAGCCATAAACTCTCGCTTTCTCATTTGGCGCGCGAGTCCTTCGCGCGTCGGTCATTTTAAGCATAGACGTCCGCGAAGCAATTGTCATGCAAGCCGAGCCGGAAAAATGCTGTCCGGTTTTTGTCCGTTTTTTTCCGGTTTTCGGGAGCGGAAACTGATACACCCCCCCACCGTTTCTGTGGCAGTTTTGTATCACTTTTGTGTCAGTTTTCATGGTTTAGGGCATTAAAGATCCGCCGGCCACCGGCGTTGGGCGCCTGGCATAATGATCTGAGGCCCCCCCGTCATTTCCTTTCAAGTTCTTTCAATTTCTTTCAATTCGTGGCCTGGGACGAGCATGGCCGGTTCGGGTGCAGCCGCCTCAGGAGGCAACTGTCGCGGGGTGCAGAGCGGACCCGTGACTGGCGGGAAGCGCCTTTTATCGAGGCGGGAGAGGATAGCCAGTTTCTGGGAGAGGAGAAACTGTGTGGAAACGCCCCTGAGATCGCGCTCGCGCAGCTCCCTGTTGACCCGCTCAAGGTCCCTGGTCAGGTCGGTGAGTTCATCGGCGTAATTGGCCAGGATACGTTCCTGAATGGCTTCCAGTTCGATCGCGCGAATGGTATCGATATGAGGTTTGAGCCGGGCGCACCAGTTCCAGGCGGTGGCGACGCAGATGTCGAGTTCGTCGGCAATGGTGGTCAGGCTGGCGCCCTGGGCGCGCATGAGGACGAGTTGTAATTTATTTTGCTCCGATAACATAGTATTCTTATATATGGGTCGAGGTTTGAGCCGGAGCCGGACATGAATTTCCCGGATGGAGGTCCCGAGGAACTCGTGTCTGACTTCGCCGACAGTTATAAAGCCGTCTTTCTTCATCGCCCCTATTATACCATGGGTTTTGAGAATTCGGGGGAGGGAATGCTTCTTAACATGCCAATACGCGCCAGTATGTGACTATACGCGCCAGTATGCGCCAGTATGCGACAAAAAAGTTTGGATTTCCGGTTGACAAGATTTGGGAAAACTTACAGGAGGTAACGGGGGCA
>JAKEEH010000405.1 GCA_022616725.1 Limisphaerales bacterium
GTGCCTATGAGTGCCTATGAGTGCCTATGAGTGCCTATGAGTGCCAAAAAAGTCTGAAATGGGACTTGACAGAATCGCGAAACCGGGTGGAGGGGCACTTTAAGGGGGCGAAAGAGGCGGTAGAGGCGGGAAGGGCTGGTGGAGGGGATTGTCACGGGGTTGGCGGCGGCGCTGGGGGCGTTGGGTCGCTTCCCCCGCGGCTTTCAAAGCATTCGGTTTTAACAGTTTTCGAGAAATACAATCCGCCGCGCGTTTGACGCACCTCGAGAGGATTTAAACAGCGAAGCGGCTGGGGCGCTAATGTTTAGGGCGGAGCAAGATCGCTTTCTTGTCCGTGCCTTCGACTTCGACGCTATGGGTTTCGACGGACGGATCGTCCTTAAGAGCGTTATGGACGATGCGGCGGTCGAACGCGTTGAGTGGCTCGAGTTCGACCACGTCACCCCAACGGCGGACCTTCTCCGCAGCGTCCTGCGCCTTCTTGACGAGCGCTTCCCGGGCTTGCGAGCGGTAGCCCCCGACGTCCACGGTGACCTTGGGGCTGGTGGAGTCCTGTTGAAACAGGAGGCGATTGAGAAGGTATTGCAGATCCGAAAGAGTCTGGCCCTGGCGGCCAATGAGACGGCCAGAGTCGGATGTCTTCACGTCGAGCAGCAGGCCTTCGTCCAGTTGATGTTCCTCGACGGTGGCGTCAAAGCCCAAATGGTGGAGCAGTTGTTCAAGCGTGGCTTTGGGTTGAGCGGGCATGGGAAATTGTTGAATCGTTGAATCGTTGAATTGAATCGTTGAATCGTTGATGCCAGCACGATCCTAAATCATCCGTTGTTAATCGTAGATTCCAAGGCTGAGTCATTTTTTCTTGCGCGGGTGTGCAACCGCCGCGGGGGCGGCGGGCCGAGCCGGGGCTGCCGGGGCTGCAGCCGCGGGTTCGCTGGCCTTTGTAATCTTCATCTGAGCAATGCTGAGCAAGTTTTGCACAGTCCAGTATAGCGTCAAGCCCGCCGAAAAGTTATAGAGGAAGATGAGGAACATCAGGGGCATGTACTTCATCATCTTCTGTTGCACCGGGTCCATACCGGGCGCCGCAGGCGTCAGGCGCGCCTGCCAAAGCATCGTCACCCCCATGAGGAGCGGCAGGGGATTTATCGGGAAGTTCAGCAATGGCAGATAGGCGACCGTGTCGGGTTTGGAAAGATCGCAACACCAGAGAAATCCTGCGCCGCGCAGTTCGATCGCGCTGCGGATCATGAGGAAGAAGCCAAAGAACACCGGCATCTGGAGCAACACCGGCAGGCAGCCACCCATCGGATTGACTTTATGCTCCTTCATGAACTCCATCATTTTGCGCTGCATTTTGGCCGGATCCTCTTTGTAACGCTCCTGGATGGCTTTCATCTGGGGTTGAAGGGCGGCCATGCGCTTCATGGATTTGGTGCTCGCGTTGGTCAGGGGCCAGAAGAGCAGTTTGATGATGACGGTGATTGATATAATCGCCAGCCAATAGGGAAGCCCAAGTTTGTTCAGGCCGTTCATCGACGAGAGCAGGACCTGAGCGAACCAGCCGAAAAACCCATCGTAATCCATGACGAGGTCCACGTTGTTCTTCAAGCGCGCACCAACTTTGACCAGCGTTTGGTATTCCTTGGGCCCAGCGTAGAGTTCGAAAGTGCGCACGTACGGCTGATTGGTCGCGACGATCATTGCCGGGTACCCGAGGCTAGTCTGGAAACCAAAGGGTTTCGCCAATGCCCGCGGAAATGCCGCCCGTTCTTCGGCTGTCGGCGGCGGCAGGTTCGTTTGCACGATGACGATTTCAGGCGCGGGCTCTTTAGGCATCAGCGCCAGCGTGAAGAACTGATCGTGCGCGGCGGCCCAGCCGACCGGGGCTGCTTCGCGATATTGCGTGCGCGGGGTGCCCGGGATGCAACCGAGCGTCTTATTGGCGAAATAGCCCTGGTCAACATGGCGGTCCTTCTTTTCAGCGTTGTGGTACCAATACACGCCGAGGTAGTTAGGGTCTTCGTCAAGGCCGACTGGCGCAGCCGTGCCGACGACCAGTTGGTGCGCCGGTAGAGCGACCGGTTGGGCGCCGCGATTCTCGACACGAACCGTTGCCAAGAAGACAAAGTTCGACAATGGTTGAAATTCATTGATAATTACGACGCCGCCGGGCAGTTCCTTTTCCGCCCGTACACCGCCGGTTGCGGTCTTCGCGAGCTTATATACGCCATCCCCCTGCACGGAAGGGTCTCCCAGCAGCGCGAGCGCCGGAACTGAACCGCGCTTATTCAGGGCCGCGGGGCCGCTCTTCTTCTTGTTATCGCAGGTGACGCTCTCGAGGTATTCCTTGAGTTCGACGTGTTTGAGTCCGCCGCCGTGTGTCGTGAACGTGTAGCGCGCTTCGCGGGTCTGGATCACCTGCAACTCTTCCGGGGCGGCCGGCTGCATCACCGGGGGAGGGGCGAGCAGATTGGTGGCTGCCGAGAGCACTGGGATATTCGTGCCCCGCTCGACCTGATTGGCGGCGCCGGCGAGTTGGTTCGTAGCGCCGGGAGGAAGCGGCACAGGAGGAAAGATTTTATGGACAAGAATCGGCCATAGCAGGAAAAGGCCGACGCAAACGAACAGGATAAAGAGGCTTTTGCGATCCATGCAGATCTACTGGGCGCGGCGCGGGGTTGGGTTTGGCGGCACCGGATCGTAGCCACTGCCGCCCCACGGATGGCAACGACAGAGCCGCCGCGCGGCGAGAAATGCCCCTTTGCACGCGCCATGCGCGCGCACGGCATCAGCCGCGTACACGGAACAGGTCGGCTGAAACCGACAACCGAAGCCAAGCGGCGCGGAAATGGCCGTCAACAGTGGCGAAATGACCGCGCGATAAACGCGCAGCGCCCCGAGCAAGATGAACCGGGCAGGATTCATGGTGTTTCCTTCAGCAAACGGGCCTTCCGCAACGCGGCCAGATAATCCTGTTCGACCTCAGCAAAAGCTTTGTCCACGATCGAGGGTTGCGCAACCAGAACAATGTCCACGGGCTGGTTGAGGTCCGGCTGATGCACCCGAAAGGCCTCCCTGAGCAAGCGCCGCGCACGGCTGCGCAGGACCGCGTTGCCGACCTTGCGCGCCGTAATCACACCCAGGCGCGTCGGCGATCCCGGCGGCAGCGCCAGCCAGTTCGCGATAAGGCACCCCGAATGGACCCGTTTGCCGTGGGCTTTCGTACGCGCGAAATCGCGCCCTTGCTTGATCCGGCGATTGCGGGGCAAACTGAGGGAAGGCGTCATAACCCTGGCCACGGCAAAAAACTCACCACAGAGACACAGAGGCACAGAGGAAACTTCATCTCTGTGTCTCCGTGCCTCTGCGGTGAATTAGGGACTGACACCTTGCCCCTTTCGCGCGATACGCATTCGATGCGATAAAAGCCCTTTATACCGGCGTCAGGCGTTTGCGGCCAACCCGGCGGCGATTGCGCAGGATCGCGCGGCCGCTCTTCTTCGAGTTGCGGTTCAGGAAGCCGTGCTGCCGTTTACGGCGAATCTTCGACGGTTGATACTGGCGTTTCATTGCGACAATTCAATTTTCATTAACGATTCAGAAACCCGGGTGAAATCCCCTCGGGAGCCGTCCCTAAAAGAGGGAAGCGCGAGGATAACAATGGGCGGAGGGGAGTCAATCCATTGGTTCCGGCTGTTCCGGTTGCAACGCACGGGCGTGATTAAAAGCGGGTGAGAGAAAAGAAGAGATTTCCGACGAATAAAATGTACAAATTTAGCCATCTCTCTAAATACAGTCGGAATGACAGAGAAAA
>JAKEEH010000406.1 GCA_022616725.1 Limisphaerales bacterium
ACCAGCGGCACGGTTTCGAAGGTCTTCAATATACAGAATACGGGCAGTGCTGCGCTCACCTTGGGCAGTGTTACCGCCGGGGGCGATTTTTCGGTCAGCGTCCAGCCGCCCGCGAGCATCGCGGCGGGTGGGAACGCGAATTTCACGGTCCTGTTCAACCCCAGCGCCACCGGCCTGCGCACGGCCACGCTGAGTTTCACCAACAACGACACCGCCGTACCCAGCGAGAGTCCTTATAACTTCTCGATCCAGGGCACCGGCACCTCGGGAGGAACAGGATTAGTGAGCTGGCACATGTTCGACGAAACCAGTGGCACCACGGCCAGCGATTCCTCCGGTTCAAACAATACAGCAACGCTGTATAACGGGGCGACATGGATGGCCGGGAAAAACGCCAATGCGGTCAGTGTGGATGGAATCAATGACCATGTGCTGGCCCCGTCGTCGGCATCGTTCAACACGATCGCCGGGCAGATGACGGCCGCGGCATGGATTTTCAAGCGGGCCAACGCTGCAAGTTATGGCGGCATCGTCGGCCGCAGAACAGGCACGGGCTACTCGGATTTGTGGACTCTCTATTACAATAATACCGCCAACGACGAATACACTGCGAACGTGACCACTTCCGGCGGCAGTTTTGTGGTGAATGGCCCATCGAGCACCGCCGATCACAACGTGTGGGTGCATGTGGCCGCGATTTACAATGGGAGCAACTTGTTGCTCTATCGCAATGGGGTGCAGGTGGGGTCAGTGGCGGCCAGCGGCACGATCTCAACCGAGACTACGGGGGTAATCATGGGGGCTGGGGACAACGGAAGCTTCGGCATCGGCGAGTATATCAACGCCGGACTGGACGATGTGAAGATTTACAATCGCGCCCTCACCGCAACAGAGGTCAACGACCTCTTTCTTAATGGGGCTCCACCCTTACCCGAGGTCAATGTCACGGGCGCCGGCGCCACGATTCTCGATGGAGACACGACACCACAGACCGCGGATGGCACCGATTTCGGCAGCTCCGACATCACCAGCGGCACGGTCTCGAAGGTCTTCAATATCCAGAATACGGGCAGTGCTGCGCTCACCTTGGGCAGTGTCACCGCCGGGGGCGATTTTACGGTCACCGTCCAGCCGCCAGCGAGCATCGCGGCGGGTGGGAACGCGAATTTTACGGTTGTGTTTAACCCCAGCGCGACCGGCCTGCGCACGGCCACGGTCAGCTTCACCAACAACGACACCGCCGCGCCCAGCGAGAGTCCTTATAACTTTTCCATCCAGGGCACCGGCACCTCCGGCGGACCCCAGCCGTTCATTCCCGTCACCGGCTATACCCTCCAGTCCGAATATCAGTTCGGCACGGGGGCGGGAAACAATATCCAGGACATTGATGCTCTTCGGGCTAACTTTACCCCGGATGCACCGTGGGGGCGGATCAATGGCGAGCTCCAGAGTTTCGTTAACTTCTTGACGACTACATTCGCCGGCCGACCGCCATCGTCCACCGCGGTTATTAACACTACGCACCAGTTTGAGGCCGATGCCCTTGTATTGAATTCACATCATCTCGGTGGTGCCTACGTGTTCGGCAACATCGACTCCGGAGCCATTGTTACTCGAGCGACGGTATTCCGTCCGGTGATCGTTGAGATCCTGGCAAAGCAGCCAAAGGGCCGCGCACACTGGCCATCGCTGTGGATGTACGACTATCACTCCGGGATGAATACCTCGGATGAAATAGATATTTTGGAGTCACAGTTCAATGCGCCTGTTGGCGTGCGGGATGACCGCACTATGGTCTACCAGAACATCCACGGCAACGCCACTACCCTGCAGAACTTCCATCTGGATCAGTTTGGCCGCTATCACACGGGCGTCGATATGTCGTTGGACTATCACTACTATTCTGCTCACTGGTTCGCCAACGGAGACTTGGACATGTACGTCGATGGAGTTAAGACTGTGCGGCGTAACATCCAGTGGTCTGGCGGCGATCCTAACGTCATTATTTATCTTTCGACCGGCTCCGACACTATCGATTGGCCGGGCCCGATTGTTGATAATTCTGGAAACGGCACTGACACGTTTTTCCCAGATGATCCAAATTCCACGTTTAAGATCCGTCACATTCGCATCTTCAAGCCGTGAGCATCGGATAATGACGAGAATCTGTCCTCCAGCGGTTACGAGAAGGTCGGCTTTCCTTTCGCCGGAGGCGCGGGATGTTTGAACAGCGCCGGGAACCGGGCGGTCCAATGCCGCCCGGTTTCCTGTAATAGAGTGATTTGAAACCAAACTGGAAATTTCTTCTTTTGGCTGCGGGCCTGCTCGCGGCGGTGTCTATCCTCCTTTCAGTCTGGCCTCGACCTCGAGGGCAGGAGGAGAGGAAAGCGTTGGCGGTGGAAGGTTCCGCACGACCCTCCGATCTGCACCTTTCCAAGCGCTTATCTTCCGGGAAGAACTCTCCCGCCGATTTTGATGTGGTGCTGCAGGCGGCTTCCGCTGAGGTGGATCCGGCGGCGCGCCAGAATCTGTTGCGGGAATGGGCCCAATCGGTCGGGCTAAACGCCATGGCAGAAACGCTGGCGCACATCGAGCAGGTTGCGGACCCGGAACTCCAATCAGCCTTTCGCCTGGCGCTGCTCTCCCGCTGGACGGAATTGGATGCGGCCGGCGCGATGCAAGCCGTTCAGAGTTTCAGGCTGTCAGACGCTCAGACCACCGTGCTGCGAGTCTGGGCGGAGGAGGATTTAAGCGAGGCTCTATCATGGTTCGGGAAACAGACCGCGGCGGATGGCTTAAATCAGGAACACTGCGAGCTTTTGGTGCGAGCTTTGGGCCAGCACGACCCCGCCAGGGCGCTCTCCTGGATGGATGAAGCAGTGCCAGAGAGCCTCCGGCATGATCTATATAGTCCATTCTTCCGGCAATGGGCGCAGCGCGATCCTGCCGCCGCGGCGTCGATGCTCCTACAGCTGGCCGACCCTCTTCAAGGCAAGTCGGACTTTACGGCTCTGGGCAATGTCCTGCTTGGACTGGTGGCGGGTCAATGGGCCAGCGCCGACCTCAACAGTGCGGTGGCTTGGGCGCAAGCGTTGCCGGAGGGGGCGGCCAAATCCGAGGCCCTGGCGCAAATCAGTTATCGCTGGGCTGGAACCGACCCCCAAACCGCGGCGTCCTATGCCTCCAGTCAAAACGATGCGCGAATGCTCAGCAATGTGGCTGGCGCATGGGCGGAGCGGGAGCCGCACGCGGCGGCCAACTACGCCGCTGGCCTGCCGTCTGGATCGGCGCAGGACGCGGCGGTTATTTCGGTAGTTTCCGTTTGGGCGCGTTCGGAACCGATGACTGTATTGGATTGGGTGAGGGAGTTTTCCGAAGGTCCGTTGCGGGAGCGAGCCTTCGACGAGTTGTTGGGGCCTTGGGCGGGCAGTGACCCGGCGGGGGCGAGCGCCTGGTTGCACACCCTGGCCGACGGCGCTCGACGCGACGAGGCAATCAGCAATTTCGTGAGGGTCATTGAAGGAGTCTATCCGGAATCGGCCTTTCAGTGGGCTGCCACAATCACTGATGAAGGGGGACGTCTCCAGCGGATGCAGACCTCAGCCCGAGCGTGGCTGACCACCGATCCAGCGGCTGCCCAACGTGGGATCGCTCAATCCGATTTGCCCGAACACGTCAAAAACGAGTTGCTGGGGAGCATCACTCCCCCTTCTCACCCATGAAGCGGAGCGTCGGAGGTCCAAATTCCGCCGCTCAATGGCACATTTCTCAATTCTCAATGGTTTGCCTGTGACTTCTGCTCGCTCAAGAGGAGCTTGATGCAGCCTTGGGTCGTGGCCCCATTCTTCCGGTCAGCGAGTCGCCCGTGCTGCCCATTTTCCGTACGCGCTCTCCGAGCGCGGCGGGCGCTTATCTGTGATTCATCCCCCGAAACCGGTTTTCCGCCGATGCGTCATTTTTTTGCGTGGCGGCTAAATCCCGGACACGCCCAAGGCGTTAAGGTCAGGTCACACGTATGAAGATTGTGCGTCCTTTCCAGTTGTTTCTCCTCCTCACCGGCCTGTTCGGCGCGCTGACTTATCCGGCGCGGGCCCTGGACGACTTGCTCATCACCGAGTTCATGGCCGAGAACGACAACACGCTGGACGACGAGGACGGCGATTCCTCGGATTGGATCGAGATTTTTAACGCCGGCACCAACACGGTGAACCTGAGCGGTTGGTCGCTCACCGATTCGCAAGGCAGGCCTGGCTGGCGTTTCCCCGCCACGAACCTCCCGCTGAACAGTTTCATCGTGGTGTTCGCTTCGGGCAAAGATCGCCGGGTGCCCGGCCGGCCTTTGCACACCGATTTTCGATTGAACGACACCGGCGAATATCTCGCGCTGCTCAAGCCGGACGGAACCGTCCAGTCGGCCTATGCCCCGGCTTACCCGCTGCAAGTGCCAAACGTCTCTTACGGCATTCCAGTAACGCTCAGTGCGAGCACGCTGCTGACCACGGGCGCGGCCGGAAAATTCTCCGTGCCGCTGGATGGCGCGCTGGGTTTGGATTGGACGCAAGCCGGGTTCAATGATGCCTCGTGGGCCAGCGTGAACAACGGCGTCGGTTTCGAGGCCGACGCGCCGGTGATCGGTGCTCCAGCGCAGATGGCCGATTCGGTGGCTGAGTTCAGCGGGAACCAGGGCAGCAACGGCTGGTTCTATGGCTATTGGGCTAAAGATGCGGACGGCAATGGAACCTACGAAGCGGCTGACTTCGCGCCGTTCCCGCGCGGCACGGGCAATGTTCTTAACAGCACCAATTACTGGAACGGGAGCAAATGGGATTTTCCGCCAGGCGGATCCTTGGTGGAATTGACGGCCGGCGGAGGACAACCCAGCGCGGAAAACGGCAACGCCGCGGCGTTACGTAAGCGAAACGAACGGCCCGTTGCGCCTCACCGGCACTCTGGCTTGCCAAAGCCAGGACGGCACTTGTGGCGATGGCACGGTGGGCCGCATTTTTGTCGATGGCGCGGAAGTTTTCCAACGGGCTGTGTCTTACTTGAGCGTTGGCTACTCCATCGTCGTCTCGGCGAACGCCGGATCGCAAATCGACTTCGTCATCGACGCGGGCGCGGGCCACAACGATTTCTGCGACGCGACCACGTTCACGGCCAAAGTCCTGACGACCGGAGGCGCGAGCATCGTGGCCGACAGCATCGCCGACTGGTCGGAGTCCGGCGCGCAAGGGGAGAAGAACTGGTCTTATGGTTTCTTCAACGCCACCACCGGCGGCGCCTACAGCACGGCCAAGTTCACGCCCTTCCCCAGCGGCACCGGCCCGCACAGCTCGGGCAACTTCTGGAACGGCGAAGCCTGGAAATGGTTCGAGGGCGACCCGCCGTTCGACACCATCGGCCAGGTCGAAATGCGGCCCAGCGTCTTTCCCACTGGCGGGACCAATGGCCACGTGCATTGGGTCATGCGCCGCTGGATCAGCGAAGTCAGCGGCGCCATCTCTGTCGATTGGCACATCGCAAAGAAAGATCTGACCGGCAGCGGCGTCACGGCGACCGTCTATCAGAACGGCTCGCAAAGGGACATTTTCGTTCTCAGCGCCACGAACTTTGCGGGCACCAACCGCACCATCGTCATCCCCGGAGTGCAAGTGGGCCATGCCATTGACCTCGCCATCGCGCCGGGCACCGATGTTATTGGGGACACCTGCTTCCTCAACGCCACCATTCACGGCAGCGGCACGCTGGCCGGCCAGTTCGCATCCGATGTCGGCAATCTGATGACAAACCTCAACGCCTCGGCTTATCTCCGGCTTCCATTCACGGTGGCAGACGTTTCGTCGATCAACGGGCTGACCTTGCGCCTGAAGCACGATGATGGGTTTGTGGCTTA
Source organism: Limisphaerales bacterium (assembly GCA_022616725.1). Classification (GTDB taxonomy): domain Bacteria; phylum Verrucomicrobiota; class Verrucomicrobiia; order Limisphaerales; family JAKEEH01; genus JAKEEH01. The sequence goes on from JAKEEH010000406.1 coordinate 5,894, forward strand.
TCTGAACGGCACGCTGGTGGCCAGCGCCAACGCGCCGGAAACGCCCGCGTGGAATGCCGCGGCCACGAACACGCGGTCCGACACCGAGGCCAGTCAGTTCCAGGATTTCGTCCTGGATGACGTCAAGGATCTATTGGTCAGCGGCAACAACCTGTTGGCCATCCACGGACTGAACGCCAGCGCCGCCGATGCTGATTTTCTTATCGCCGCCGAGTTGGTGGCGACGCGGGCGGCGTTCAACGTCGCGGCCAAGCGCTACTTCGTGCCCACGCCCGGATCGGTCAACGGCGTGGGCACGACGAACATCGGTCCGCTCGTGACCCGGGTGCGGCACCATCCCGCCGAGCCGGCGGATCAACAGGATCTCTTCGTCACGGCGCGAATCTCGCCGACGCTCAATCCGGTCAACAGCGTGAGGCTTTACTACCGGGTGATGTATGGCGCGGAGACGAGCGCGGTGATGCTAG
>JAKEEH010000407.1 GCA_022616725.1 Limisphaerales bacterium
GATCGTTTTCGACCACGAGGCGGTGGCACAGGAGCGTCGGCCAGCCGAGTTGGCGCATAAAAGGGCTGGCAAACTGTTCAAATGTGTCGGACAAGACGATCACCTGGGTGAATGACCGAAGCTCGTCCAGAAACTCCCTGGCCCCGTCCAGCAGCCGCAATCCGCCAATCACTGCCTGAATGTCTGAAAGCTGCAGCCCATGTTGATCGAGTATCTTCAGCCGTCCTTTCATCAGCACGTCATAGTCCGGAATGTCGCGGGTGGTCAGGCGCAGCTCTTTGATCCCGGTCTTCTCCGACACCGCGATCCAAATCTCGGGGGTCAACACGCCTTCCAAGTCCAGTGTGACAATCGACTGCTTCACTCGGGGAGAATGTCCGACGAATCGAATGTTGTTCAATGATTGATTTGTTATCATCAAGTCCGAAGGCGGAAATCCGAACGCCCAGGAGGAGAAGTCCGAAATCCGAAGGAGTTACGAAGGTCGAAGCCGAACGTGACCCCGTCGTTTATGCTTTCACCCGACGCAAGTTTCCACAAATATCTTTGTTGTGTTGATAATTATGATCATTGCTGCTTGAGGGCCGATGCAGGCGCCGCCTACACCTCCCGCCCAGGCTAATGCCGTCCGAGTTGCGGTTTTCGGCGCCGGCTCGCTGGGGAAGGAGCATGCCCGGCTCTACGCGGAATTAAATGCAGCCGGCCTGGTGAAATTCGCGGGCATATTCGACACATCCCGTGAGGCGGCGAGCCGGTGCAGTGAACGCTTCGGCGTGCCGGCCTTTCGTTCGACTGAGGAAGCGGCCGAGCTTTGCGATGCGGCGAGTATCGTGACGCCGACGAGCACTCATTTCGAACTCGCGCGACAGTTACTCGAACGGGGCAAGCACGTGCTGGTGGAGAAACCGATGACGGACAATGCCGCCCAGGCGGCGGAACTGGTGGAACTTGCCCGCGAACACGGGCTTGTGTTGCAGGTCGGGCACGTCGAACGGTTTAATCCGGTATTTAAGTATCTCCAGGAAGTCGCGACTGAGCCGCGGTTTATCGAGACGCACCGACTGTCGCCCTTTCCGGCCCGCAGCACCGACATTGGCGTCGTGCTCGACCTGATGATCCATGACCTGGATGTCGTCCTGGCATTTGTTAAATCCAATGTCGCCACTGTCGATGCCGTTGGTATCCCCGTTCTGAGCCAGAGCGAAGATATCGCGAACGCGCGGCTGCGCTTTGAGAATGGCTGCGTGGCCAACCTGACGGTCAGCCGCATCAGCCCGGAACGGATGCGCAAGATTCGCGTCTTTAGCGCCGGACCGATGACCAGCTATATCTCCCTCGATTATCGCGCTCAGGAGGGATATATCTACCGGCTCGCACGCGACGGCGAAGCGGAGACTTCGCTCCTGCAAAAGCTGCTGCACGCCAAAGATTCGACGATCGTCAGTCACTTTGGTGGCAAACGCATCGTCCGCGAGCCAGTGCCAATCGCGAAAGAGGAACCGCTCAAGCTGGAACTTACGCATTTTATCGAGTGCGTCCGGGAGCGCCGAACCCCGGTGGTGAGCGGTCTCTCTGCGAAACGCGCGCTTGACTTGGCGTTCGAGATTACGCGGCAGATTCGGAAAGAAGCTCCTCATGCCCCCGCGACGCGTGATGCTGATTGCCGGTGAGGCCAGCGGCGATCTTCTCGCGGCGGAGTTGGTTGGGGCGCTGCGTGAAAGCCTCGACGCCGGCGGCGAGAAAGGCGAGTTCTTCGGGGCGGGCGGACCGATCATGAAAAGCGCCGGGGTTGAACTCGCGTTCGATATGACCGCCCACGCTGTGATCGGTCTGGACGCGCTCCGCCACTACGCGAAGTTCAAACAACTCGCTCGCGCCCTGCTCGAACTCGCTTTCGCGCGCAAACCAGACGTGATCGTCTGCGTCGATTTCTCCGGCTTCAATCGCCGGTTCGCTCGCGCGGTAAGAAACCGCGCGAGCGCTGCCTGGCGGCCGAAGATCGTACAGTACGTTTCGCCGCAGGTCTGGGCGTCTCGCGAAGGGCGCGCCTATAGGATGGCGCGCGACTACGACTTGCTCCTGGCGATTTTTCCTTTTGAGAAAGCGTGGTACGCGGCGCGCGTGCCGCAGTTCAAAGTTGAGTTTGTCGGCCATCCGATCCTTGACCGCCACCGGGAATGGCGGGAACGGGTGGCACACAAGACCGCCGCCGTTAGCAATCCGGCGCGCGTCGTATTGCTTCCCGGAAGCCGTGTGGGGGAGCTGAAGCGGCATTTGCCGGTGATGCTGAAAGCCGCCACCATGATCGGGGCACAGACACAGGTCCAGTGCAAGATGGTTTTGCCAAATCCGGAACTATTGGATTACGTGCGACAGTTCACGAGCGCGGAATTTTCAGTGGATGCGCGCTCGGACGGCCTCGCGGAAGCGCTGTTCGACGCCGATCTCGCGATCGCTTCCACCGGCACGGTGACACTGGAGTGTGCATTTTTTCGGGTGCCGACGGTCGCGCTTTACAAGACCTCGTGGGTGACGTTTCAGATTGGCAAGCGTATTGTGAGAGTGCAGTATCTCGCTATGCCAAATCTTCTTGCAAACGAACGCGTTTTTCCCGAGTTCGTTCAGCAAGACGCCACGGCGGCGAACATCGCGCGAGAGGCCCTCGATCTGTTGCAAAATCAACCCCGGCGCAAAGCAATTCACGACCAACTTGACAGGGTTATCGAGCTGTTAGGCCAGCCTGGCGCCAGCCGGCGCGCCGGCGAATTGATCGCGAAGCTTCTCACTGGAAGGCCAACCGGCGCGCC
>JAKEEH010000408.1 GCA_022616725.1 Limisphaerales bacterium
GGTCGGAATCGAACGGGAACTTGAGATTTTCCCAAAACCCATTACTCGACTACTACCACTCAACTACCAGAGGCGTACAGCCTCATAACTGTCGAACGCCAATAGAATCAGGCATTTTTGAGTGTGTGTCAATCACTCGGCATTACGCATGTAACACCAGCCAAGTACTCACAAATTACTCAGCCACTACCGGTTTACTGGCACTTTCGCTGGCACTACTCGGGATGCAAGAACGGTCGAGATCTCCATCTATTCCGCGGGATCCGAGGAAGGCGTGAATCGAAGTTCGTCTGCGGCGAGAAATTCGCCCGAGCGCGGACCGCTGAAACGCACATAGGCAATTTCCGGCGCCTGTACTGTTAGCTCGAAGGTTGGGATTGGGTCCTTCGGGTCGGATCGTCCGGGCACAGCGGCAACGGAAGCTTTATCCACTGACGATCCGTTCTTATCGAAGGCCTCCAGCAAGGCGGGGCAACCAGTCGAACCCCAGAGCACGAGGGTCACGGAGGACGCGCCTTTCGGAAAGGTGGCTTGGACGGGGATTTGCTCGTTGGCCATCGCGCAGAGAATGCCTTTGTGGTTGGTTGCGAGATGCGGAAAAAACATGACGCGTCCGGCAGCTTTGGTTTGCTTTGGCTGGTGGGCCAGCACGAAGACCACGCCTTTTTCCACCCAGTTCGTCACCGGTTTGCCGATTTCAGCTTGCTCGAAATCAATCACGATCTCCTCCGAAATCCCGGAGATAACGCCGGCTGCCAACACCGAGAAAAATAAACCGATTCGCTTCATGGGTTCACGCTCGCGCCTCTAACCCACGCATTGTCCCAGTCGAGGAGGCGAAGCGGTCTTCTTCGATCCCCATGCGCTGGAGCATGGAGACGAACAGATTCGGCAATGGATAGTTTTGTCTGGAGTCGAATTCCAGGTGCTGGCCATGGCGAAATCCCCCGCCGGCGAAAATTGTCGGCATATTCGTGGTCGAGTGAGCGTTGGCATCGCCGAGGTTGGAACCGTAAAGAATCATCGTCCGATCCAGCAGAGTATCATCGCCTTCGCGAACGGATTTAAGATCGCCAAAGAGTCCGGCGAGCAGTTTCATGTGCCATTCGTCCACGACTTTTAACTGAGCAAGCTTGTCCGCCGACTTCCCGTGATGTGAAAGGTTGTGGTAGCTATCCGTGATCGTCTCGCCCTGGATTTGCATGACCGGCGTCCCAACGCTGTTCAGCATCAGCGTGATTGCGCGAGTCGAGTCCGTTTCGAACGCGAGTTTCGCGAGGTCATACATTAGTTTCACCTTGGCTATGTATTGCGCAGGACTGGAGGGATCCACCGGTTCGCTTGCCTTGACGACAGGCTTCGGTTTCCTTTCCCAACCGCGCGAAGCCTGAAGGCGAGTCTCCAAATCGCGCACGCTGCTGAAGTATTGATCGAGCCGGCTGCGATCGCTGGCACCAACTTTGCGTTGCAGATCTTTCGCCTGATTGGCAACGGCGTCGAGGATGCTTCGGCCAGTATCGAGTTCGCGAATCTGCGCTTCGACTTCTTCCGGTGATCCTTGGAGGAAAAGTTGTTTAAACACACTCGAAGCGCTTTGTTCCGGTGGAATCGCCACGCCCGTGCCGGTCCAGGACAGGCCACGGCCGCCGTTGACCGCGAGGGTAATGGAAGGAAAGCGTGTCAACGTTCCGATGCGCTCGGCGATGTGTTGGTCCAGAGAAATGGTGTTACGGAAGGAACTGCTTGCGGGATGGGGCGCGGCGGTAAGGAAACTGATGTCCGACGGATGCCCGCCATCGACGTTCGGGTGCGAGACTCCACTAAAAACGGTAAAGTCATCGCGGTGTTCCTGAAGCAGATTCAGATACGGCGAAGGCGTGTAGTCGCGACCGTTGCCTTTGGGAAAGAAATGTTCGGGCAACAAACCGAGATTGTTGCAGATGCCAAACATTCGGCGCGGTGTCGCGTTGGGCGAGAGTGGCGACTCCGATTGCGCGGCGCGCGCGAAGGGGGCTGTCATGGAATCGAGGAATGGCAGCGATAGGGCGATGCCGGCGCCTTCCAGAAAACGGCGGCGTGAAATTGATCGGCGCGAGGAAATGAACGGAGCGCCGCCGGTTGGACCTGAGAATGGTTTCATGGGGGGTTACTTCATTTGGAACAGATCACTTTGCACAATTCCATGCACGATGGTGCGCAGGCCAAATTGCCGAGCGCTGGAAAGTTGGACGATCTTTTCGACTTGCTCGCGGTCGGAGAATTGCACTGGAGAGCCTGTTGCATACGTAGTCAACTGCCTCGCGAGATTGCGCGCCAGAAGAACTTCGTCTTTCAAAAGCAAGCGCTTGAATTCGCGGATGTCTTTGAACGCGCGGCCATCGGGCAATTCCCCGGCGCAGTCGACAGGCAACGCGTAGTAAAAGGCGAAGGCCTGGCCGTTCAAACCGACGCCGCTCTCCGGCTTGATGTCTTCCTTGACCGCGCGGTAGCGGTCGCGCCAGCCGCCCATAACGTCGAAACTTTCCAGGGCGAAGCCGGGCGGGTCCATTTTGCTGTGACATGACGCGCAACTGGTGTCGGTGCGATGCTTTTCAAGCTGCTGGCGAAGCGTGACCGCGCCGCGAATGTCCGGCTCCACCGCGGCGACGGGTGGCGGTGGCGGAATCTGATACCCGAGGATGCGCTCGGTAATCCAGTAGCCCCGCAGCACCGGCGAGGTGGTGGTGCCGTTGGCCGTGACTTTTAACACGCTCGCTTGCGTCATCAATCCGCCGCGAACGGAATCCTTGGGGAGCGTCACCTTCCGTATTTTCGCGCCGTTGACTCCTGGAACGCCGTAGTGATTGGCAAGACGCTCGTTCAGAAACGTGAAATCCGAGTCGACAATATTCCGGACAGGCAAATCAGCGCGCAGCAGTTCCGCGACGAACAATTGTGTCTCCTCGACCGCAGCGAGTTTCAACGGATCATCAAGCTCATAATCGTTATAGAGCGTCGTGGATGGGGAGGTGTCATCAATTTTGCGGAGATCGAGCCAGTAATCGGTGAACGCTTCGATGAAGCGCATGGCTTTGGGATCGTTAAGCAGCCGTTCGGTTTGGGCCCGCAACGCTTCGGGATGATGCAACTCGCCGCGCGCCGCCAAAGCACGCAAAGCTTCGTCCGGCTCCGAATTCCAGAGGAAGAACGAGAGACGCGATGCCAGCGCGTAATCATCGAGGCGTCCGGGCTTCTCATCTGTGAAAAGAAATCCCGGAGACGACAACACCGCTGTGTAAGTGGAGAGCATCGACTTCGCGAAACCAAAGCCTTTGCCGTACTGATCGCTGAATAGCGCAAGGAAACGTTGCAGATGCGGTTCCTCGATGGGACGGCGATAGGCGCGATTCATGAACGCCCGCAGAAGACGCTCGGCGTCCATCGACGGCCGCTCGGATACAACTTCGACAGCGACTTGCCTTGTGCGCGGCCCGAATCGGCCCCCAAAACCTCCGCCGGGACTGCGGCGCCCACCGGGACCGCTACTCGTCCCGCCGATCTGTCGAGGCGCAGACACGCCGACTTCGAGCATCACACCTTTTTGTCCTGCCTCCAATGGCCTTAGTGGCAGATCGCCAAAGAGCAGGCGATAGCCGGACCTGGTTGACTCATCGTAGAGGGGACCCTCGACTTCCATCCATTGCACCGCGTAACCTGGCATCCCGTCTTTTTCCGCGAGCGGATTCACATATTGTTCGTCGCTTCCGTTGACGCGCGTCCGGAACAAGCGCATGCCATCGGTTTGAATGACTTCGCCGGCGTTTAGAATGGCCTCGATTTCGTGAACGGTTGGGTCCGGCGTGAAATCGAATTGTCCTACGGGACGACTCTGACCAGAACTTTGCGCATACACGCCAATGGGTTCATCGCGGCGACCGGGCCAGACTTCATCCACGTTCGGGCGGTGCCACAGAGGCAAATGATAAACCGGCGCTTTTTCCGCGCCCTGACCTTCGTAAAACCATCGGCCAATCCCACCGCCGCTGACCCAGATTGAATAGCCGCTAAAGCGCAGTCGATACCGCCCTGCGACCGGCGCGCGAAACTGTCCCCAACTGTAACCTCCCGCGTCGCTGAAAATGCTGGAGACTTTGCCAACCGCCTCCCGATCTCGTGTGGCCGGATCCGAAAGCGGCGCGCGGCCGGCGCGCACGTCCGGTTGCGCGCGTGAATCCAGCACCGGAAACGAATGTCGGTCCGGCAGCGTGGAATTCTCGCGCGGCCGGAAGCTCGCGGTCAGACTTGACTCATCGCGCGCGTAGTAACGATTGGTCGTTGTCGGCGGACGCTCCAGTTGCACGCTCATCGCCTGGCGCATCGCGTAATCCGATACGCTCATGTAACGCGCCATCTGCACGTGCGAAACGTCCAGCGCCTCGCCACTCTTGTTGTAGCGATACGCTTCGCCGTCCTCCGGCAGCCGATTCCGTATTTGAACCCACGGCACGTTCAAAAGATCCCGTAGCGCGTTTTCGTACTCGTAACGATTTAGCCGGCGCTGCATGGCGCGGCCATCGCGCGCGATGATCGTCTTTTCCGACGCCGTCAACTCCGATGCCAGCCTTTTCACGAATTCATCCACCGCGACAGAATCTGGACGTGCCTTTTTCTTCTTGGGCGGCATCTCGCCGGCTTTAACACGGTCATGCACTTTGATCCAAAGCGCGAAATTCGCTTTCTCCTCCGGCTCGTATGGCAATATGGTTAAGTCCAGGCCCGCTTCTCTTGTCAGATCATCATGGCATTCGACGCAATGTTTCTCGATGAACGATCTCGCGGTTGGAAATATTGATGCGGCTCGCAACGCCTGGAGGTTCCCGGCGGCGAACAGACACGAAAATGCGACTCCGACCAGAATTCGCCGCCATGGAGACGGGAGGACAGAGCCAGCGTCCGAAGGCGATTCGGGTGGTCCGGCGAGCATGACAGTCATTTTCGCTGACATAGGTCCTTTGTCTACTCCGTTTCAGGCGACGAAGTGGGAGACATGGAAAAGGGATTCGGGCGATAGCTTCGCTCCTGGTATTCGAGGAAGTCGAAATCGGCCGTACGAGCCGTACCGGCCATGTCCTGGCACGCCATGCCGACGAAGGCGCCGGTGAAGTTCGCTGTCCCGGGCGCGGCCGCTTCGTCGGACAGAATGCTGGCGTCCAACTGTTGTGGCAGCCAACGCCAGTCTTTGTCCACGCTCTCGACTCGATAAGCGAAATGGAGCCGTTCGTAATCGATTTCGACGTGCAAGTGCACTGGCTTGCCACCGGGAATAGCGATGGGTGGCGTAAAGGCATCGGCTTGCAAGGAATCGGGAATGCAGGACATCACGCGGAGATGTTTGCCATTGACTTCGTCGTGGGAAATGTAGAGATAGTGGAACTTGGTGCTGTTGTAGTAACAGATGAGCCCGGCCATCTGTTGAAAATTATCCGGCTCGAATTCCACGACAGTCGTCGCCGAGAAGCAATGCGACTGCTGACGGCGCGCGACGAGCGACTGCCGAAAGAGACTGCCAAGGGTTTCGCGACCGACAAGCCGAAGGAATCCGGGGCGTGCTGTCAGGCTGAAGATCTCCTCGGGCCACGGCGTGCGGAGCCATTGGAGATCGAGGGGAAGCTCCGGCGAATCAAAATCCTCACGCGCCGGCGTCGGTGGGAATGTCTGCGCGGGTAATGAAGGCGTGGGAGTTTCAACAGTGGGAACTCCTTGGCCGTCCATTGTGCGCAGCCAATCATCCTTGCCCCAAACCATTTTCTGAATCGCGGTCTCGCGACCGAGCGTGCAACGGCCCCGATTGCGCAGTGGCCTGCCGACGAGGTAGGCCATGTAAGTTTCGCCGGTCTGCGTCTCAACCAAACTGGCATGGCCGGCGCGCTGTAGTTCCGCATCAGGCCGGTGCCGCGCGGTCATGATGTGCGTGTCGGGATGCAGTTCGTAAGGACCGGTGAGGTTGCGCGAGCGCGCCACCGTGACGGCATGGTTCCAATTGGTGCCGCCTTCCGCGGTAAGCAGGTAATACCAGCCGGTGCGTTTGTAGAGATGCGGCGCTTCAGTAAACCCGAGCGACGTGCCTTTAAAGATGTTCACGCGCTGACCGATCAGCTTGCGTTCCTTCACGGAGTATTCCTGCAAAACAATTCCGGCGAAGCGATTGTTTCCCGGACGATGGTCCCAAAGCATGTTGAGCAAATACTTCCGGCCGTCGTCATCGTGAAACAGGGAAGGGTCGAAGCCGCTGCTGTTAAGATAAATAGGATCAGACCACTTGCCCTCAATACGCGGGCTGGTGACGACGTAATTGTGAAAGTCGCGCATTGATGAGCCGCTCGCACCGGCAACACTCGCGCGGCCGAAGCGTTTGACGTCCGTGTAGATGAGCCAGAACAAACCGTCCGCGTGGCTCAAGCACGGCGCCCAGACGCCGCAGGAATCGGGATCGCCCAGCATGTTGAGCTGGCTGGGTCGATTCAGTGGCCGCGTGAGCAGGCGCCAGTTCACGAGGTCGCGCGAGTGATGGATCTGCACGCCGGGGAACCATTCGAAGGTCGATGTCGCAATGTAATAATCGTCGCCGGCGCGCAGAATGGAGGGGTCGGGATTGAAGCCGGGAAGAATCGGGTTTCTGATGATCATGGATGTTTCCCGCTACTGCGGTTCAAGTGCGGGACCAACCACACTCTCTCTGTGCTCCCAGCCCTTTTTCAATTTGTAGAGCTGCAAGAGAATCACCACGAGGACAGCGGCCACCAGCGGAGCGCCGGCGAAGGCGAGTTTGATTCCGAACAACGAGCGCTCGGTTTGTTCCACGTTGGCCCGATAGCCGAACATTCCCAGGATCCATCCGGCCGATCCGCCGCCAACGGAGATTCCCATCTTCAACGCGAACAATTGGCCGGCGAAGAACAGCGCCATCGCCCCTCGGCCGATTGTCTTCAACCCAAAATCGACGGTGTCGGGAATGGCAGCGAACAGCAGCGGGAGAAACATCATGTGGAAGAAGTTGGCGACCATGATGAGCAGCAGCGAAGCTTCCCACCATTGCCGCGGGACGAACAGCAACAAGGCGTTGGGCACGAGCGAACCGAGCAGCGCTGTCTTCATCACGGTGACTTTGCACCAGCTCCGTTTCAAAAACAGCCGATTGGCCACAAACACTCCCGCCACGCCGGCGAGCATGGTCAGTCCCATGTAGAGCGCCATGAAGTTCTCCGTGATGGCGAAAATACCGGTGAGGTCGTGAGCGATGTAATACCGGATGAAGTAAGGCTTCACGTTGCCCTGCAAGCCGCCGCGGATTTGGATGACAAACATCGCCAGCGTGACGATCAGCCATTGGCTGTTGCGGAACATCGCTCCCAAATCTTCGAACACGTTGGTTCTCCGAGCAGCTTCCTTCTGGGTCTGTTCGTCTGGATAAACGCGCTCCCTTGTCCAGGCGAAACAGCCGAAGAGCGCGATCACGCCCACAACGGCGAGAAGGGCCACGGCAAACGGAAAGCCCAGTTGCAAATCCTCCGGTTTGCCGCCGCCGCCCAACAATCGCGAGAGCGGCCAGATAGAGACTGTCACCAGGAAGCCGCCGACCATGGCCATGCCGAAGCGCCACGATTGCAGGCCGGAGCGTTCGTCCTTGTCGGCAGTCATAACGCCCGCCAGCGCCGAGTAAGGAATGTTCACCGCGGTGTAAGCCGTCATCAGCAGCGCGTAGGAAATGTAGGCGTAAACCAGCTTGGTACCGGGCGCGACGTTCGGGGTGATGAACGCGGCGACGGCCAGCATGCCGTAGGGAATCGCGAACCAGAGCATCCACGGACGATAGCGGCCCCACCTGGTGCGGGTTCGGTCCGCGACGGCGCCCATGATCGGATCGGTGATCGCATCAAAAAACCGCACGGCGATCATCAACGTGCCCGCAGCGGCCGCCTCGATGCCATACACGTCCGTGTAGAAATACATCAGGACGTTGATGACGGCCTGATAGACGATGTTGCTGGCCATGTCGCCCAGGCCGTAGCCGAACTTTTCCCTGAGAGTTAGCCTTTGTTCAGACATTTGGCTATTTGCCTGTCGCGAAAGTCAGAACTGTGGCGAGTCTCAGTGGTTGTTTCATGACTGCGAAGATGCGTGACATTTGGCTCACGTGCCAGGTTTGTGACGGGTCGAATCGACTGATCATTTCGTGGCTGCCGCTTTCTTCGCCTCCGCAATCACCGAATCGAAGGCGAGCTTGGATTTGTTGTCGCCGTCGAAAAGAAGGGGACGGCCTTGCCGGCGCCAGGAAACGGCGTCATTCACGCCCCAGAAGGTGACCATTTTCACGGAGTCACGGTGCTTCAGGAATGCGCGGAAAATTCCGGCGTAGGCATCTGCAAGTTTTTTATCGGCGCCGCTCACGAGTCCGCCTTCAGTGCTGGTTGTGTTGTTGGCGATGTCGGCGCCGAAACCGCGCTGTCCACCCGCCGCGCTGTTCACGTCCAGTTCCGTGATGTGAATGGGCAAGCCGAGGCTCTCCATTTCAGTCAACGTCTGGTCCATCGTTTCGAAAGTTGTTGAAACGTTGACGTGCGCCTGTGAACCGATCGCATGGACGGGCACCTTCTCCGCCTGAAGCGACTTGATAAGGGAGATGAGTTTCTTGCGCTTGGCCGGGTTCTCCAAGCCGTAGTCGTTGTAGCGAAGAATCGTGTCGGCATCGGCTTCGTGCGCATATTGAAACGCCTTCGCGATGAAGTCTGGGCCGATGATTTCCAGCCAGAGCGAGTTTCGCAGGACGTTGGTGCTGTCCCCGTCGGCGATCGCCTCGTTCACCACGTCCCAAGACTTGACCTTGCCCTTGTAGCGTCCAACGACGGTGTGAATGTGCTCGCGCATTCGCTGAAGCAATTCGTCGCGAGAAGCGCGGGGGCCGGTGTAACGGCCAAACCCACCACCGAATCCCGGGCCAAATCGACGCCCGAACCGGTTTGTCGCGGCGGCGTTGGTGTTCGCAGCGATCGCAGGCGCAGCATTGGTGGCAGAAGGTGGAGGCGGGTTCGTGCCGGCAAACACCCAGTTCGGTGTCTGGCTGTGCCACACGAGCGTGTGCCCGACGAGATACATCTTGTTGCTCAGGCCGAAATTCACGAAGGCATCGGCCGGACCGAAGTCGTAGCCATCCTTTCCTTCGCGCGGATGCATGAGCGCCCACTTCATGTCGTTCTCCGCGGTGATCTGGTTGAAGTGCTGCTTGAGCAACGCGACGTCGTTCGCGTTCTGCTCAGCGCTGCGGCGGAACCCCGCGCCGCCTGTGACCATGCTGCGGTTGACCGCAGTGCCAATGAGGAAGTGCTCCTTGAACGCCTGCTTCAAGGTGATTGACGATTCTGCGGACCCGGCGGTGAAGGGCGCGGCAAGCAGCGCCAAAGCCAAAATGCCGGCGCGAAATTGTGGAATGTTCCGCGCTGCGGAACACGGGTTTCGCAGAGCTCTCGATTTGCAGATGTTCATTTGATTGTGTCCGCGGCCGCTGGCGCTCACGGCGACAGCTTGATTTTGACGTTTTTCAGAGGAGCGCCGCGCTTGTCCAGAAGCCGCATGGCGCCCTGCCAGTTGCCCTGTTCGTTGATGATTTTGAACACAACGACGTTCAGGCCTTTCTTCAGGGTTACTTTTCCCTTATCGGCATCGAGCATCAGCGTGCGCGGTTCGCCGAAGACATAAATGTCCACGCCGTTGAAGTAAATTCGTCCCTCGTCGTTGCTGGCGACGGCCATGATCGCGTCGGACTGTTCCGTTTCGCTTTCAATGTACGTAACGGCATAACCAGCTTCCCGGTCGTTGAGGGTCTTCACCATTGCGGTGAAGTCGAAGTAATTGGTCGAAGCGGTAATATTCTGCCAGGTCAGTTCCTTCCCGCCGACTTTGACCTTATCGCCGGCCCTGGGTCGGAGCGTAGCTTCCCCCATAATCTGTTCCTTGAAGATCCCCTCCGAGCCAGTCTCACCTTCAGGGAGCGAGATCGGGGCGAGCATGACCCAATGGCGGATGTACCCGTCGGCGTCGGGCTTGAAGGGATCCGCCGCCCCCGCGTTCGACACGAAACACAGCAACAAGGCAAGCGCCGCGGTGGAGAATAGATTCTTCACGATCACTCGTAAACGTTCGCCTTTTTCACTGGAACGGTCACGCCATCTTTGGGCGCTGTCTTCAGCGTTTGGAGATAGGCCAGAATGTCGGCAAGCTCCTGTTCCTTCAGCAGCACACCGAGGGGCGGCATGGGCGAAATCGTCAGGCTCTCAAATCCTTTGGCGAGCTTCGCGTTCGGGTCCATGAGGCTTTCCTCGATGTAGGCCTTGTCGGCGCGGAGGGCGATGCCGTCGAGGATGGGGCCGACGTCGCCGCCCTTGCCGCTGACCATGTGGCAGGACGCGCACGCCGCCACAGGACTGTTAAAGAACAAATCTTCCCCGCGCTTCACGTTTCCAGCGGCCACCTTCACTTCGTTTTCGCCGACGGCGGCCACTTTGTGGATGCGCCCCAGCAACGTGAGAGTGTCGTTCAGGAACGGGTCACTCATGTTCGCTGTGACGCGCGGAAGCTGAGCGACTACGGTTTGGATTTCCGGGATGGTCGGAAACTCCGCAAGCTTCACGAACGCAACCTGGCGCGTGAGCAAATCAGGATCCTGTATGACGGCGCTGCTGAAGAAGAGCTGGCGTCCCGCTTCATTCGCGGGCAACGCGCGAATGGCGTTGCGCCGCAGTGCGGGGTCCTTGTCGAGCAACGACTTTTGGTGCGTGTCCTTGTCGAGCGCGCCGATGCCTTCAAGCGACCAGAGCGCATGAATCGCGCCCTTGCCGCCCGCGCCGGAGGTCACGCGTTTTTTCAGGGCGGGCGCGGTGTCCTTCATCTTGTTGTCCACGATCAGGCGCTGCGCGGTTAGGCTCCAGAACTGGTCGCCGCTGTCGAGCGCGGCGACGACTTCGGGAATCTTGGCATTGGCGAGTGACTTGATCGGGCTTCGCCGGCCGTCCTTCCACACTACGGGGTAAATGCGTCCGTGAGTCTGGTCGCGCAGATCGTTCTCGGTCATGTAAGCGCCACCGCGACCCGTCGTGGCTTGGATGCCGGCTGATTGAATGCTCGGCGTCGGGTTGTGCTGGATGATGAAGCTGTAGAAGTCGATCACCCAAATCGCGCCGTCGGGTCCGACCTCGGCATAGATCGGCGACATCCATTCGTCGGTGCTCGCGAGGAGGTTCAACCCGTCGAGCGCTTTGTAGCCGGCGCCGTCGCGCTGAATGTCCATGATGCCGATGAGCTTCGCGGTTGGCTCGGTCACCAATGCTCTTCCTTGAAGCCGCGTGGGCAGCGCATCGCTAATCATGAAGCCGTGTCCCGATGCCGCGGTGTAGCCGCCGAAGTTATCGACCATGCGCACGTTTGGGGTGTTGGGATGCATGCACATGCCGGGCGCAAGCGACTTGGCCGAAGGCAAACGCCGAACGTTCGCCGTCGCGCTGTCGGGCGCGTTGGTTGAATCCAGCCGATAGCCGGGGCGGAATCCATTGCCGCCACGACGGCCGAAGCCCGGCTGCGTCGGGTTCAAAATGTATGCGGGCAGGTAGCCGTAAAATGATGGGTTGCCGTTTGCCGTCGAGCCGAACACATCGCCGTGAGCATTCAGGCCCAGGCCCCAGGTGTTATTGTTGTACTGATGGAGGAATTGTAGCGCGGAGCCATCGGCTTTGAAACGGAAGATGCCTTGCCCGAACTGAAGGTCTTTGCCGCCGACGTTGCCGCGGAAATTCGAGTAGCCCACCGCGCCGTAAAGCCAGTTATCGAAACCGCGCGCGAGACTGCTCTGCATCGCGTGCGAGTCGCCGACGCCCCAACCCGGAAGCAGGGCCTCGCGCACATCGGCCTGGTCGTCGCGGTTCGTATCCGCAAGGAAAAGCATGTGGCGCGCTTCCGAGACGATGATGCCGCCGTTCACGAACACCAGCGCCGTCGCGAGGTTCAACTTGTCGGCGAAGATGATGAATTTGTCCGCCTTGCCGTCGCCGTCGGTGTCTTCGCAGATTTTAATCCTGGCTTTGCCCGGCTCGCCCTCGTCAACGAGACCGTGGGGGTAATCCAGCGCCTCGACCACCCAGGCGCGTCCGCGCTCGTCCCACGCCATGTAGATGGGCTTCACGACGTCCGGTTCCGCGGCGAAGAGCTGGAGATCGAAATCCGCCGGCACTTGCGTGTAGCGCATACTGTCCTTTGGTGAGAGCGGCAACTGATACTTTACCGGCTCCGGCCGGCGCTCGTAATTCGGCACCTCGCCGAGTAGACGCTGCAATGGACGACGCGAGGCGAGGAAGGCTTCCCAATCGGACACGGCCTTCTTGCCGACAGCATCGAGAACGGCCTCGCGCAGAACCGTGTCCGCTGGTCGCTCGGTGTACTTAATTAATTTTTTGCCTGCACCCTTGAGACTGTCGAGCATCTGCCGCTGGACGGGGCCAACGTCGCCGTCAGGCATAACCTGCACCACTGCGTCGAAATGCTTCAGATAGGCGTCCGTGAGGTTGGTAAGTGTAGTGAGATGATCAAAGTAAATTGCTTCGGATGCCAAAGTCTGTCCGGGCAAATAAACGTAATTCGTGCGCGGCGCCCCAAAGCCGCCGAAGCCACCGCCGCTTCGTGGGCCAGAACGGCCGACATCAACCGGTCCAAGGTAAAGCACGTGCAGCGGCCGGTCCGGCGCGTCCGCCGCAAACGTGTTGAGGACCATCAGCCCCCCCGTCAAAAGAATCAGAATCAATTTCAGCTTGTTCATGCAAGGTTCGGCGGTCTTGGTCAAAACGGCGTTCTAATAACACACAGACGGCAAGTAATGCTCCCGCCGGTCGTCTCGTAAGAATGGCGACGCAGCCGCGCGTTAGGGTTACTTCGTTGTTGGTTTGAAAATGAGTCGCGCAAAATTGTAGAGCCCCTTCTTCCAATGTTGGAAGTCGTGAGCGTGATCATCCACGTGCCAGATGTGCGGGACGCTTTTTTCCTTGAGATAGGCGTGAACGCCCTGGCTGATGCGGATCAATCCGTCCTTGTTGCCGCAGGAGAGATAAAGCAGTTTCAATTGCTTCGTCGCTTTCTCCGCGTCGGGCACGAGTTGTTCGGGCGGCACCGTGTTCGGCGCGGAGGAGAAGCCGCCGATCCACGCGAAGGTATCGAGATTGGCCAAGCCGATGTTGAGCGACTGCCCGCCGCCCATCGAAAGTCCAGCCAGCGCGCGGCTCTCGCGATCGGACTTCACAGAGTAGTTGGCTTCGATGAACGGAATGATGTCCTTAATCAGATCGTTTTCGAAAGGCTTACCCCAGCCAGTTAAGTCGCCGAAACCGCGGCGTCCACCGCTTCCACCTGCGTCAGCGGCGGGGGCCTTGTTGGTGGTCGCGTTGCCGTTGGGAAGGACGAGGATCATGGGCTCGATCTTTTTGTCCGCGATTAGATTGTCGAGGATCACCTCGGGGACGCCGCCCCTGGCCCACTCCTCTCGCTCATTGCCGCCGATGCCGTGGAGCAAATACAGCACGGGATACTTCTTCTCCTTCGAGTAGCCGGGCGGCGTGTAAACCTGCATCCAGCGTTTTGCGTCGATGGTCTTCGACTCGTAATCAATGCGTTCGAGTTTGCCGCGCTCGATGCCGTCGCGCAGTTTGTCGAAACCCTCGGGTGGATTCGGGAAGGCCGGTTTGTCGTCCGGCTTCAACTCGATTGGGCCGCCAAATCCGCGACCACGGCGGCCTTCGGCCGCATTGGTTCCGGCATTCGTCGATGGCGTTTGAGGGGTTGCTGCTGCTTCGGTTTTGGGAGTTGCTCCTTCGCGTTTCGCCGTGGCTTCCGAAGAGCCGAAGTCGCCGACCTTGCGGGTGAACTTGATTTCGTTGCCTGAAATCTTGCCCGTGTAGGTGATGCGGAGTTCGTTGTCCTGAATCTTCAGCGGTTCGACGAATGTGATGGTGTCGCCTTCGACCTTCCCTTCCTTCAACTCGGCTTCGCGTTTTTCGCCGTCGCGTTCCACGCTGGCTTTGCCGGTCACGCTCGTGCCGTCCTGCTTAAGCGTGAAGGTGTATTTCTGCAAACCGCGTTGCGTGTCGAATTCGGCTTTCCAGGCACCAGTGACGTCCGCCGCAAGGGCAGAGAGTGAAAAGACCACAACGGTCAGCAGCGTAATGTGAGTTTTCATGTGTCGTTGTTTGCTTGGAGTTGAGTTCAATTCTTGAATAACAATGGCGCGAACTCGCGCAGGCTGCGCCGCCAACTCTGCCACTCGTGCGCGGTGTTCGGGGACTCGTAGAACACCGCATTGACGCCGGTCTCTTTCAGAGCGGCGGTGTTCGCTTTGGGATCGCCACCGAAGCCACGCCCGCCCGCACGGTTCGTCCCAAGTTCGCCGCTGCCGTAGCTGATGAAGACAAGTTTCACCTTTTCCTTGAACGCGGCCATATCGGTGATGTTCGTCACGGCGATGCTTCCGCCGCTGAAAACGCCAATGTGGGAAAACTTATCGAGGTGAGCGAGCGTGATGGTCCGTGTTTGCATGCCGCCCATGGAAAGGCCGGCCATCGCGCGATGCGGTTGATCGGCGAGTGTGCGGAAATTCGCGTCGATGAACGGAATCGTATCGTTGATGAGCACCTTCTCAAATGCGCTGAAGTTAAAAGGGCGTCCGCCCGGACCGCCCGCAGGGGCAGTATTCGTCGGACCACCGGCAGCCGTGGGAGCATTTGTTCGCCGTAGTCCACCAATGCCGCCGCCGTTCTCCATCACGATGATGAAGGGCTTCGCTTTGCTCTCGGCAATCAAATTGTCCATAATCAAGCCCGCGTGCCCTTGGCGGCCCCAGCCAGTTTCATCTTCGCCCCCACCGTGTTGCAGATAGAGCACCGGGTAACGCTTGCTGGTGTCCTTGTCGTAATCCGGCGGCGTGTAAACGAACGCGTGCCGATTGGTGTTGCTCGACTTCGCCCAGTAATAGATTTCGCGGAGCTGCCCATGCGGCACGTTCTTGAGCGCGTAAAAGTCCGCGTCCTTCGCGGGAATTTCAACAGCGCTGCCCCAGCGACTGGAGCCGTAGAAGTAGTGACTGTTCGGATCAGGCACTTCCGCGCCGTCGATCTTGATTGCGTAGTAGTGAAAACCTTCATCCAACGGGCGTGTGTAGCCGTACCAAGCGCCGTCCTCGCCTTTCTTGAATTCGCTGCTGTCGCGAAATGTACATCCGACGCTTTTGGCCTCCGGTGCCGCGATGCGGAACTTCACGCGACCCTCCGAGTTGTATTGCGGATACTGCTTGCCCGCCTGGTTCGATGGGCAGGGCTTCCAGTCATTGACCTGTTCAGTGGTTTGCGCCAGGCAGAGTTGGCTCGACAGAATCGAAGCGCACGCGAGGAGCGATAGTTTGGTTTTCATAATGGTGGTTAGTTCCGAGTTTGAATGAGCGGATCGGGCTGCGGCTTGCCGGAGGAATACAGTGCGCGGATTTCGTCGCCCTTCAGCGCCCGGTTGAAAAGGTGGAATTCATCCATCGCGCCGCTGAAGTTTCGGATCATGAACGGATCCTCCCTGGGGAAACCTTTGGCATTCCAATTGCCCAACTCGGCCGTGCCGATGCGGAACGGCGGTTTGATTTTCAAGGCCTTCTCTCCCACCGGAACCCCGTTAACGTAATGCACCACACGCTTCGCGGTGCCGTCGAGCACCACGGCGACATGCAGCCACATCCCGAACTGATCGAGCGTGAGAACGGGCTTGCTGGCGCAAATCTGGTACTGGTTGGTCTCGTGACCGATGACCGTCAGACCCAGCACGCCATCATTGCGAATGAGCCAGTGAATCGTCCCAGGCTCGAATCCATCGCTCATGAAGAGAGAATTGAGCTTCCGATCCAATCCTTGCACCCGCACCCAGGCCGCGACCGTCAGCGCCTCGAATTCGCCGGGAACGCTCAACCGCACGCGGTCATTCACATTCCGAAACCCCAGCGCCCGCTTGTCTGACCAGCGGCCTTCGATCCACTGGCAGCCCACGATGGCGCCATCGGCAAGGGCGGAGGCGTGGCTGCTCGTATTCGGAAGCTGCCAGTCTGTCTCGCGCTCGAATGCGAAATGCACCAAAAGCGACGGGTCACGACTGAGCCGAACGCTGGCCGCCCGCCACTGATTGCACCGACGCGAATCGGCGGCCACCGACTTCGCTTGCAGATTGAAGAGCGACGCAAACGCGGTCCGATCGGCAGCGATGAGTCGCAGCGGATCCGAATTCTCCGCCACCACGGCACTCCCTTCCTGCAAATTCTGTTTCGCGGCGCCGTCTACCGGCTCGAAGTCGACGTTTCCTTTGAATACGTGCAGTTCCGTCCGCCGCTCTCGTACATCAAGACCGAACACCGTACCGACATCCGTCACGTTCATCTGCCGAGTGCGAATGCGAAAACCACGCGCCTGCGGCGGAACGTCTGCCGTGAGTCGCCCGCTCCGGCAGGAAGCCTCGCTCGGAGAAATGAGTTGGAATTCGGTCGGCCCTTCGATAACCACGCGGGCGCCACTGTAGAAGACGATTTGCGCCAAACCGGAGTTGAGCCGCAGCCATCCAGGCTCCAGCGGCGCTCCTAATCGCGGCGCTTCGCCAGACGGGTTCCACTGCGCGTCCACCGCACGATCGAGCATCGCGATGGCTTTGCTCGTCGTGCCTTGGCGTTCGGTCGGCGGCGTCGGTCGCAAGCCCCACCATCCGACGGCGAGAATGGCAACGCAGGCGGCCAATGCAACAACCCAAGTCAGTTTACGAGCTGCCGCGCGCGGTCGAGCTTGAGGCGGAAGAATATTCGCCCCCAACGCGGCTTCGTTCTCGTTCGTCAGCGCGAACAGGTCTGGCTCCGACGCAAGACGCGAATGCAATTCGAGCCGCAGAATGTATTCGTCACGCGCAGCGGCGTCGCTTCGCAACAGGTCGTTCAATGCGCGGACTTGCTCATCCGAGGCCGCATCGTGACAGACCGCCGCTGCGGCATCATCGAATTCACGCGAAGGAAACGTGAGCTTCATCACACGACTCCTTTTGCTGCGTTCTCGATGCAGACCTGAAGCGCGTGTCGAACCCGCTGAAGAATTTTGTAAGTGGCCGTAACGCTCCGGCCCGAGGCCTCCGCAAGCTTCTCAATGCCTTCGCGACGATAGTAATAACCCTCGACGACCAAGCGCTGCTCGTCTGGAAGTTTGCTCAAGCA
>JAKEEH010000409.1 GCA_022616725.1 Limisphaerales bacterium
CCTTAAGTTTCTATGTACCGCCAGTTGGCGGATCAAGAAAGGAGGAAGGCGCCATTCCTCGCCGGGTTAAAACCCGCTGTCTCCTGGCGCGAAGCTTATGAGGCGTTTGCCTGTATAACACGCAATTGTCGAGACCAGATATAATTGTATGCTGGAGATCGCATTTTGCGAACAACTTTCAAACTGTTCAGTCAAGCGAAATTGGTGGAAAGGGTTTGCACCGGTGTCGTCGCTGCCAGAAATAACGGAACAGGAAATCCGAGAGCGCTGCGCAAAGTTATTAACGGATGCTACAGAAGTCGCGTCTCGCTTACACCATAATTACATCGGCACGGAACACCTTTATATTGTGCTCACACAGCACGAGGGCGGAATCGCGCAGCGTTTGCTCATTGCTGCCGGGCTCGATCCACGGGTAGTACGGCACGAGATTCGCCGGGAAGCAGGCGCCAGCGATACCGAAAACGCCTTTTTGTCGGACGAACTACCCTTCACACCCCGCGCTTACCGCATCATGGCCGAGGCAGTGAAACTCGCAGACGAACATGGTGAAGAAACCGTGTTGGATGCTCACATTTTGATGGCAATGCTCAACGAAGGAGAAGGCATCCCGATCCGCAAACTGCGGGGAATGGGCGCTGACTTGACGATCTGGCATGAGCTGCTGGTGGACGAACTGACCTACGAGAGCGCGGCAGCAGAGTCGCCTTTCCGCGTGCCCCGCCCAGAACCGCAAGACCGTTCGATTCAGACGACCCCGCTACTCGACAAATTTGGGCGCGATCTGACGGCGTTGGCTTTGCAAGGCAAGATTAGCCCGATCATCGGGCGGGAGCGCGAGATTCGAGCGGTGGCGCGTACCCTTGCCCGCAGCAAGAAGAATAATCCGCTGCTGCTTGGGGATGCGGGCGTTGGCAAAACAGCGGTCGTCGAGGGATTGGCCCATCATATTGTGAACGGCCAGGCGCCCGGGTCGCTGCTTGGCAAGCGCATCATTCAAATCGAAATTGGCACCTTGCTGGCCGGGACAAGTCTACGCGGACAATTTGAGGAACGGTTAGTCGGCATTCTGGACGAGGCGCGCAACGTGCCGGGCATTATCCTCTTCATTGATGAGATTCATACGATTGTGGGGGCAGGCGATACGATTGATAGCAATCTGGACGCCGCCAATATCCTGAAACCGGCGCTGTCACGCGGGGAATTGGTTTGTATCGGCGCTACCACTTACGAGGAATACCGGAAGGCCATTGCCCAGGACACCGCCCTGGATCGCCGCTTTCGTACCGTCGAGATCGAGGAGCCGACCCCGGAACAGACGCTTGACATCTTGAAATACGCCCAGCAGCAATATGCAGACCATCATCAGGTCGAAATTCGACCTGAGGCGCTTGAAACTGCTGTCCAACTATCAGTCCAGTACATGATCAACCGCCGCCAACCCGATAAAGCACTGGATTTATTGGATGAAGCCTGTGCGCGAGTCGTCATTCAAACCGTCTCCGATCCCGAGGTGCCTCGCGTGGTAACCGCCGATTCGGTGATCGAAGTGCTGGCCGAATGGACAGGAATCCCTATTGCGCGCCTGAACGAGGATGAACGGCACAAATACCAACGCATTGAGGAGAATCTCAAGGCGCGCGTCATCGGCCAGGATCACGCGATCAAAGCCGTGACCGATGCGATCAAGACCAACCGCGCCGGGCTTTCCGACCCCAATCGCCCTGTGGGAGTCTTCCTTTTCCTGGGGCCAAGTGGGGTGGGCAAAACGGAACTTGCCAGGGCGCTTGCCGAATTCCTGTTCGGGAGTGAAGAAGCGCTGCTGCGCTTCGATATGTCCGAATTCCACGACGAACACACCGTTGCCCGCTTGATCGGTTCTCCACCGGGTTACAAGGATTCCCAACGGGGCGGCCAACTTACGGAAGCCCTGCGCCGCCGCCCATATTCTGTTGTCTTACTGGACGAAGTGGATAAAGCTGCGCCGGAGGTTTTCGACATTTTCTTACAGGTCTTTGATGATGGCCGCCTGACCGATTCCCGTGGCAACCTGGCCGACGCGCGCCACGCTGTCTGGATCATGACCAGCAACATTGGTACATCGGACGCCGCCAGAATGTCGCTCGGTTTCCATTCCGAGCCACTGGCAACCGATCCGCAGCATTACCATACCGCCCTTCGGAAATTCTTCCGGCCCGAATTTTTGAATCGCCTGGATGATGTTGTTGTCTTCAATTCATTAGACCGCGAAGCCTTGAACGGTATCCTGGAACTGCAATTAAGCGACCTGCGCGTGCGGCTCTCCGAGCAAAAATTGGGACTGCGCATGGAACCGGACGCCTGCGAACTCATCCTGAATAAAGGTTACGATCCCGCGAATGGCGCGCGCCCACTGCGCCGTACTATCGAACGACTGCTGACGCGCCCGCTGAGCCGGTGCATTCTGGATGACTTTTTCGAGCCAGGTACGACAATAGTCGTCAGGGCCAGTTCTGATGGCAACCTTTCCTTCGAACGCAGCAGCGACTCATGAGCCAACCCTTTCCACAGCTACCCAAAACTGATCGACGGACGCGCACCCTCTCAATGGAAACAGAGCGGCGTCTCCTTTCGCGCCGTGTCCCAGCCGACGCAACGGACATGTTTGCGACCGATACCAACCCTGAGGTGCGCCGCCTGGGGCGTTTAGCCCTGCGCCGGGATATGCGCGATCCATCGGATTTCTTTGTACTGGGGGACCTCTGTGCCGAGCTTTCGCACTACAACGGGCGCTTGCTCGTCGTCTATGTCGGTAAGACGCTCAGCGCTTACCAGGAGGCCGAGAAGATTGCGCGGCAAGATGCGGAAGTGCTTGGCCTGCCGGAAGAACCTAACGACGTACTGCTGGCGCGCACCGCCATTGAGCGTTATGTGATCTGGCTGACGAAAATCGCCAAGATCGTTCAAACACCACGCAACATCGCCGTTGCTTTGTGGGCGGTGACGGAGATACC
>JAKEEH010000410.1 GCA_022616725.1 Limisphaerales bacterium
TCGTTGTTAATCACTTTGCCAGCGCAGCACTTAGAGAAGTTGCCGCTGCCGAATGGTTTAGGCGGGTTTTGGATGGCGGAAAGATTTGTTCGATTCCGACCCTCGCCTCCAATTCCAAACTTCGTTTGGACAAGGAGTTGCAAATCTCACAGACCCCAAGTGCCAGCAAAAGTGCCAGCAGATTTGTGACTCGGAAGAACTCAATGATTACTCCGCAATCACTCAGGCACGACTTGCTGAAACGCAATTGGCTGTGCGCTCGGTGTCGCTGAGACACCTGCCACTTGGAAATGGCTGACAGGCTCGAATCAGAAAGTTCGAGCCATGAAAAACAGATTCCGTCTCTACCGTCGTCCCAAGGGCGGAGTGTTCTACGCCCACGATTCCGAAACTGGAAAGCAGGAAAGTCTCGGCACGAAAGACCGAGCCGAAGCGACCACTCTGCTCAACGCGAAGAACGAGTCCTTTCGACAGCCGCAATTGAATCTCCATATCGCCAAGGCATACCTGGCCGGCACTGATTCCGGCGTCTCGACGCGGACCTGGCAGGACGCTCTAAACGCCATCATCGAAACCAAGAACGGTTCGACCAAGGATCGCTGGGCGCGCGCGGCCAAGGAGAAGGCGCTGGACTCGATTCGCACCCGTATCATTCTGGAGACGCAGGCTGAACAGCTTTTCGCCTGTCTCAAAGCGGGGACGGTCAGCACGAACGTCCACCTACGCAAACTGCACAATTTCTGCCTCGCGATGAACTGGCTGCCGTGGCCGATCATCCCCAAGCGCCTGTGGCCGGAAGTTCGCTTCCAGCCAAAGCGCGCTATCACCTTCGAGGAACATCAACTCATCATCGAGCGGGAGAAGAACCCGGAGCGCCGGAACTTCTACGAACTGTGCTGGCATCTTGGCGGCTCGCAAACGGACATCGCGAACCTCAAAGCTGAGGACATTGATTGGCGCAATCGCACAATTGCCTACACCCGGCAGAAGACCGGCAGCCTGGCGATGATTCATTTCGGCGACGACATCGAGGCCGTCCTGCGTCGCCTGTCGGTCGTCGGGCCACTGTTTCCGTATCTTCAAACCGTCCGTTGCGGCGACCGCGCGACCGAGTTCAAGCAGCGATGCGAAGGGTTGGGCATTAAGGGTGTGTCGCTGCATTCCTACCGCTACGCTTGGGCAGAGCGCGCGAAGCAATGCGGTTATCCCGAGCGATTCGCTCAAGAGGCGCTCGGACACAACAGCAAGGCGGTGCATCGCGCCTACGCTCGCAAGGCCAAGGTGAAGTTGCCTTCGCTGGAAAGCTACGAGAAGCAGGCGGCAGAAGGTCAAATCATCCAACTCCCGCCGCTTACCTCGGAAAGCGACCGGGCGGCACGATTGGGTCACACGGCCGGATAATTCAGACAGTTCTGTTTTCGTCACGCCCACGAGTCGAACGCTTGCGGGCGCTTCTTGATCCCCTCAGCTTGACGGTGAATTATTCCCATCGGAAACCATGTTTGCCGGCATTGAATCGCAAGATTGTCGTTGAGAAGTAAAACGAGCATCATGTTTCCAGAATGTATCAGGTTTAACGCCTTTTTGAGGGTAGGACCGTTTTTGTCCACCTCGCCCTGCTAAGCTAAAAACCATGTCCGCATTGGCTGCTCAACTTTTTCGCGAAGTGCGCCCGGATTTCTTCCGGGTGCTCGCCGGGCCATTGGCGCGACTTTACGTGGACTCACTGGACTCGTTGGAGCGCGAGGCGAGCCAGCGAAATCAAGGACTCGACCGTGCGGAAGCTCTGGCCTTGGTTGAACAGGTGGTCGAGCAGCATGGAGATTTGGCGGGGACAGATGATGAACTGATTGCGGCTGCCACGAGTAATCGGGAGCGAGCACGAGCAGTGCTCGATACCTTGCGCGCCTCCGGTTGGTTGCAGGAAGAGGAGCGCTCAGACTGGCAGCGGCTGGTTTTCTTCGATCCGAATGGGTCAGTCCTGCTTCACGCACTGCGGCGCATTGCTTTTCCCGAGGCAGCGGTTTTCTCCGACAAACTGGTCAATGTCTGTGCCACGCTCTCACGCGGCGGCGAGGTCAATCTCGATGCACTGCAAGAAGACCCGTGGGCGCAGGTTGAAACATGCGTAGCCAACCTCCAAGCAGGTCTCGCTGAATTGCGCGGGATGCAAAAGTCCATCGAACGCCACACGAAACAGCAACTCGCCGCAACTTCGCTCAAGGAAAATCTTGCGCTGCTTTACGATCAATTCGCCGAGCGAATTGGCCGCACTTGTTACGCGCAACTCGTCCATTCCCGTTTGCCCACGAAGCTTTCGGAAACGCAACGTGCGCTCGAAAGCCTCTCCAGCCACGCCGACCTTCTGACGAAAATGCAGTCGGAAGTCATGCGGCGTGAGCCCGCACTCTCGGCGGAAGCAGCGATGTCGCGGGTGCGGCTGCGAATAAATGAACTGGAGGAAATCCTCCAACAGATTGAACCGCTGGCCGACACCATTGACCGGCGGACGGCGGAATTTGCGCGGCGTTCCCAAGCACGCTTCCGCTATTTACAGGAAACCACGAGCGAAAACCGCGCACGCGTGCAGACTTTGTTCGAAACCCTGAATCAGCATTTCTCCGGCTGGCGAGTAACCGATATTGATGCGTTGGCCCTGGAGTTCCCCGCACTGGCTCTGCATGACGCCCGAATTCTTGGCGGATTGGAATCGCTCTACACGCCGCGCCTGCGACGGGCGGCGGGAGAAATCGAACCGTTGGAAGATGAAGACCCGCGCTATGCCGACCGCGCATTGGCGCAGTTGGAAGGCAACCTGCGCGATTCGCTTACCGTCAGTCGCGCGAATCATTTCATCGCCGCGTTGCCCGGCGAAAGTGGGACGACCTGGAGTTCGGATGAACTACTCCGTCAGCACGTTCACAACGACGAAGACGTGGCAGACCTCATCGCCTGCCTGTTGCACGCGCACTCGGCAGACGCACGCTTCGAGGTTCAAGTGCCGCGCGTGGAAACGGAGGCGGACACAGGAGGTTTCGATCCCAAGCTTCAATACCGCATTGAGCGATTCAGGTTGGTAAAGAAATGAGCGACCACGAAACATCCAACAATACCACCGGCCTGCTTTCGCGGTTGCAACCGCACGATCGCGAACGGTTGGGCGAAGCGCTGCGCCGGCTGATGGCACATGGTTCAATCCTTGGACTCGAACCCGCCCAGACGGACCTTTACCACTGGTGTTATCAAAATCGCCCCTGGGTGGATGAATTTGCCGGACTCCTTGATCTCAAGCTTCACTGGGAACACCAGGATCGCACGGTGCAAGCCGTGCCGCAGAGCGCTGCTTTTTTGCTCCGCCTCAAACTCGACGCCACGCTCGTGCTGCTGACGCTTTGGTATGAGTTCGACACCGCCATTCGCGACCGGGGCGAGATGCCGCCCGTGCGATTGACCGCGCAACAACTTAACGATTCGCTCGCCGCCAAGTTTGAGCCATTGAAGAAGTTCCAACCCAGCCCGACGCGGTTGCGCGAAATCCTCTCGCTGGCCCAGCGCAAGAACTTGTTGCGTTTTTCGGCAGACAACGCACTGGAGCGCTCAATCATCGAGATTTTCCCAACCCTCAAGCGGGTCATACCATTCCAAAGCATCGAGGAATGGAACAAGAACGCCGAGCGGTATCTGGCATCGGCCAAGGAAGCTGGCGTGAGTGCCGCCCCGGTCGCCGATGACGACGAAGGAGAGAAAGACGAATGAGCCGCACGATCCGCCTTACCCGCATCCATGCCCTTAACTGGTATGGCTACAAGGACAGCATTCCGGTGGAGGGGAATCTGTTGCTTGCTGGTGTCACCGGCTCGGGCAAATCCATTTTGATGGATTTGGTGCAGCTTGTTCTTGTCGGCGACCAACGTCTCGTTCGCTTCAATCAGTCCGCAACGGGCGACCGCTCCGACCGTTCACTCAAAGGCTATTGCTTGGGCGACCTCAAGGATGACGAAGGTGGCGTGGACAAATACATGCGGCAGAGTGCCATCACGTATGTGGCGCTTGAATTCACTTGGCCGAATGGCAAGCGGGCGGAAACTTGGGGATTGAGGATTGAATTCACCAGCGCGGCGGAAGCGCACGGAAAGGTCACCCCGTTCTTCATTCCTGCCGCCCTGACACGCGGCGATTTTCTTCATCCTGACAAACGCCCGCTCGATTATCCGGCATTCAAGGCTTTCGCCGAATCGCGTGAGGGACGGCTGTATCCCGAAGGTTTGGACGCGTATCTGCGCGACATGGCGCAACCAACACACTTGAACTTCGACCGTGCTGTGCTCCGCGCTCTGCTGCCAACGGCAATGTCCTTCACGTTCCTGAAGAGCTTCAATGATTTTGCGCGCAACTTCATCCTGCCCGCCGACAAACTGGACGTGAGCGACGTGACGGCCAGCTATCGCACTTTTCTCGGCTACGAACGTGACTTGAACGACCTGAACGACCAGTTCGAGAAGCTCAAAGCCATTCGCGATACCTTTACGCGTCTGACGGAACTTCGGCGCGACCGTACGTTGGCCCGTTATCTCGAAGCGCAACTCCGGCATGAGCACGCCGCCGAACTGCTTCTGGCCGATGAAACACGGCTTACAAATCTCAAAGCGGAGAATTCGGGCGAAGAAAAGCGGTTGGTGGAACTGGTTGAGCTGATCGAGCGGGGACGCGCTGAATCGAAAAAGATTGATGCACTCATCGGCGAAACACCGGAGGGACAACTCTACAAGTTCATCAAAGGTCGCAATTCCGAACTCACGCACCAAATCAGCAACCTCAGCGGCATTGGCCAATCGCTGGATGACGCTCTGGCCAATCGCCTTCGCAACGCCCGGTCGTGGCTAAACGAACTTCGCGCACTGCCCCTTGAACTGGACTCCGCGCCGGTCAATGCCGTTGAACGAGCCATCCACACGGTAGCCGAGGGAGGGGTTGGCAAAGCGGGTGAAACACTTCCTGCTTTGAACACGGCTGCGCAGAACGCGGCCGCAGCCGCCAGTCGCACAGCGGGGCAGACCATCAAGCGGCTCGGAGAAATCCGCCAGCAACTGGGCCAGCTTCGCGACGAAATTGCCGCCCTCAAAGTGGGCAAGCTACCGTTCTCGACCCGACTGCTGGACGCGCTGAACAATAGCCTGCTCTCGCGGGGCGCAGATTTGCCGGCGCGACACCTGCGTGAATTGTGCGAAGTCGCAGACGAACGCTGGCGACCCGCCATCGAGGTTGCGTTCACTCGCAAGTTTGCTGTCGTTGTGGCGACCGAGCATTACGAACAAGCGGAGAAGATTTATCATGCGCTTAAGCCATCCGAACTCGGGGGTGAGGCGAGCCGCGAGTCACTCGTCAATCCGGCGAAGGCGCTGCAACGGAAGAAGCCGGTTCGGCCCGGCTCGCTCGCGGAGAAGTTGAAGCCTAGCCATCCCGTCGCGGAAGCGGTCATCAGCGAAGCGTTCGGAAATCTGATGTGCGTCGAGCGGCGGGAGGATTTGCGCGACCATGATTTCGCAATCCTGCCGGACGGCTTCATGTTGCGGGGCGCTTTTGTAGAGCGTTCACGCTTTTACGACGGCAATCCATTCGTTGGCCAAAAGGGTCTGGAGCAACAGCGCGTGTGGAAGGAAAAGCAGACTGAAGACCTCGCAAACGAAGAACGCAAGCTGTCTCCGGTCGAGCGCGCTTTGAAGTCCCTAAATGACGGCTGGCGCGAGCATTTCGAGATTGCACCGAGCCTTTACCAGGATTTGGCGCGCGCCCAGGAGTTGCCGAAACTCCAAGACGAGTTGAAGGAAAACATCTTAAAGCTCAACCGTATTGATCGCTCAAAGTTCGACGAACTGGCGAGTGATCAGGCAAAGCTGGAAGCGAACTTGAAGGGAATGGAGGACGAACGTCGCACGCTCGACCGCAGTGAGAAGCGCGCGGAAGTGCGGCGGCTTGAAACCCAGGTTGCCTCCGCGCGCACTGAAGTCGCCAAGCTGGGGGAAAAGTTTGAGCAGATTCGGAACCAGACCGACATCTCCTCTTGGCTGAAGCGACTGGAGGAATTGCGAAGCGAGGTGCTCAATCGGCTTCCTGCCAAAGATGTCGCGGCTGGCGAATTCAGTTCACTGTTCCACCGCTGCGACCGTGAAGAAGGCGAAACGTGGAGTGACTTGAAGGCCAAACGACGCGAACTGGCCGCCGCTCATTCCAAGTTCGACGAGCTGCCCATCGAGGCAGAAACGAATGCCGAACATGAACATCAATTGACGAAACTGGGCGACTTTATTCCTGAATACAAGGGGAAGGCTGAACGCGAGCGGAAGAATTGGGAAAGCCTCTTTCGCACCCAAGTCCTTGAAAAGCTTCACAGCGCGCTGCAAGAGGTCGTCAACCTCGTTGTTTTGCTGAACACCGCCCTCAAGAAACGTCCCATCGGCACGAACACCTACGAACTGCGTTACCGGCGTAATCCTGACTACCAGCTTTACCACGAATTATTGGAAGCCAGCGCCATTGCCCGCGAGGACGACTTGTTCTTTGCTTCTGCCGACCAGCGTTTCCGCGACGCCATCAATCACTTCCTCAAAATCCTCACCGAAGCACCCGACGGTGCTGAGGCCGCGCGGCTGCTCGATTATCGGCATTACTACGAATACGACATGGAAGTCGTGGAAGCCGACGGTCGCAAGACGAGCGTGGATCGGCATTCCGGCAAGTTCAGTGGTGGCGAAAATCAGTCGCCCTATTTTATCGCCATTCTTGCCAGCTACCTGCGCGCGTATCGGCGTTATAGTTCGCGCAAACCCGAGCCGTCGCTGGGCCTCGTGCCGATTGACGAAGCGTTCTCGAAGCTCAGCGGTGAGCGCATCAAGGACTGCATTACCGCACTCAAAGCCTTCGACCTCCAAGGCCTGTTTTCCATGAGCACGGGCAACATTCCCTACGCTTTCGAGCACTGCGATTGGCTGGTGGTGGTGTCAAAAGAGGAGCGCCGCCTCGGCAAGCGAACGGAGATACGAAACACTCCCGTTAGCCTCGCGCGCGATTCCGATGATGCACGCCGGCTGATGTCCAGATAGCTATGAAACATCCCGCACCCGTGCTCGAAGCACTCGCGCGCCGCTACGAACAAAGGCTGGCGGGTCGAACAGGCGAGTTCAGCCGGGATGTGTTGGTGGATGTGGAAGACTTGTTACGCGATGCCGGAGCTGCCGAAGGTGACTCGCGGGCAGTGGCGGAGCAAGAGCTTCGCGAAGCCGAGCAAGCGGGAATTCTCAAGCTCGAACCTCTCCACAAGCGGGATCGTGCGTCGTTGCATCAAGTGCGATTCTCCCCAGCCAACGAGTCGGGCCTGTTTGATTTCCTGGGTCGGAGTTCCCCCAAATTAGTTCGAGACGCTTTAGCGAAACAATTCGCTGATGCGGCTGCGCATGAATTGTTGGCACGCTGGCGTGATGGATGGAAGGCCTGGTGTGAAAGAATGCGGACCGCAGCACTCGCAGGAAAATCCGTTGAACCGTTCGACCGGCATCCGAGCCCGGATAATGCGAAGCTGCTGGCGCTCCTGCCTCGATTACTTGCTTGGGAAGGTGAGTCGTTGGTGCGGTTTGCGAGCTGTGTCTTGTGCGGTGATTCCAAAACGCTTGAATCGCTTGCTGCACCGGACCGAGATGGTGAGTTTCGCGACAAGCTGCGCGGCAAGCTGGGGCGTTTGCTCGAAGAGATAACCAGCGGCCAAATCTGTGTCCTGGATGACGTTGGGATTCTGCCAAACCCGCGTTTTGCCCTGATCCACGGGCCGATCAAGCTCCGGTTGGGTGGTGAATGGCTGGATTTGGGAAGATTGCAGGGGGCGTTCCGGTTGGCCGAAGCGGACATTGTGCGCGCCGAAAGCGTGGTCACTGCGGCCCAGCGTTGCCTCACGGTTGAAAACGAAACGTCGTTTCATGAACTCGCCAAGCTTCAATCAGGGACATTGCTTATCCAGACCAGCTATCCGGGTTCTGGCACATTGAAGATGCTGCAACGATTGCCCGCCGAACTGGAGTTCTGGCATTTCGGCGACAGCGATGATGCCGGTTTTGATATTCTTCGAGTGCTTCGCGAGAAGTCTGGCCGTGATTTCCGGCCATTGCAGATGCAGAGCGGGCGAATCCCGTTCGAGCAGGAGTCGCTTGGCCGTCCAAACCTAATGTGCTGGCCGTTTTACGGGTGAGGGCGCAAGGCAGGAAAACCGATGCTACGTCTTTCGTTTGCGGGCGTTTCGCTGCCGCCAGTAGGCGGCGATGGCGTCGCTGGCGCGAGCCAACCATTTCTCATCATGGCGGAGTTGTTCCAGCATTTCGGTGGCGAA
>JAKEEH010000411.1 GCA_022616725.1 Limisphaerales bacterium
GCGTGTTGTTTGGAGGCAGGGCCATCTTCGGCTCCGGCCCGGCCACGGCGGGCGTGTGGACGCACCTCGCGCTAGTGCGCAACAACGGCACGGCCACGCTCTACGTCAACGGCGTTGCCTCCGGCTCATCCACCGCCAGTCCCAACATGCCGGCCGGAAGCTTTGCCATCGGAGCACAGCCGCAATCGTTGGCCGCGGAATTTTTTGCGGGCGCGCTGGACGAAGTGCGCGTGTTCAGCTTCAACCCGGGCCAGTTCAGCCCCGACGGCCTGTCGTATCAGCCCACCGAGTCGTTGGGCTACTCCTACCCCCCGAGCGAATCCGGAGAGTCTCTATTTGATTTCGCTTGGAGCCTCGACCAACGGGGTTACCCACGCGTCGCCAACGGCGCCGCCGACATCGGTGCGGTCGAAGTTCAGCAAAGTGTTGTCCGGGTGACGGACAACGCGGGCAACGGCTCACTGCGGCAGGTGCTTGCCGACGTGACGCCCCCTGGAGTCATCACTTTCGCTCCAGCCCTGTCCGGCCAAACCATCACACTGAACTCGGAACTTGCGGTACTGCGCAGCCCCGTCGCGGTGCATGGCGGTGGTCTCCCTGCTGGTGTCACCGTGGTCGGCTCGGGCGGCAGTCGCATTTTGAGCGTCTCCGCCGGAGTCACCGTGGAACTGCGCGACCTCACCTTCACCGGCGGCACCGGTGGCGGGACGGACATGCCGCAGCACGGTGGAGCCCTCTTCAATCGTGGCGCGCTCACGCTGCGCCGCTGCACGTTCGCCGGAAATTCCACCAGCTACGGCGGCGTCCTCTTCAATGACTTCACGGGAACCCTGGTGCTCGATCAATGCACTCTGAGCGGCAACTCGGCCATCGCAGAGGCCGGCGCCATCTATCATCGCGGTGTCTCCATGCTCGCGCACCACTGCACGATCTCTGGCAATCAGGCTCCAGCCTTCGGCGCCATTTACAATGATGACTCGATCCCGGTCTCGCTCAACAATACCATCCTCGCCGGCAACACCGGCAGTAACGGCGCAGATCTGCACAACCGCGGCACGCTCACCCGCATCGGCGCAAACATGCTGGCGGGTTATGTTCAATTCGGAGTGGGATCATCCACCGGCCCCGCTGCCATCACCAGCACGCTGCTGCTCGCCCCGCTGGCCAACTACGGCGGCCCCACCCAGACCATGCCGCCTTTGCCTGGTTCGCCCGCCATTGACGGCTGCACGAGCGGCACGAGTTTCGGTACCGATCAACGTGGTCAGCCGCGGATCGTGGGTGCGTTTGCTGACATCGGTTCCGTCGAAGCATTCCCCTTCAGCACCATTTCGCTAGTGGACGCGGACGGGGACGGTGCAGACGATCGGATGGAACTCGGTTACTTCGGCAACCTGGCCACGATCACGACGTCCAGTGACGCTGACGGGGATGGTTCGCCGGACGTGGCCGAACTGGCGAACATGACCAACCCGCAGGATTCCGGTGACAACCTTCGCATCAGCTCCTTTACGCCTGCCGCCGGTTTCAATGCCGCGAGCAGCCCATTGTTCGACGTGACCGTGCGTACCTTCCCCGGCCTGAGCTACACGCTGCAAACCAACGCCACGCTCAGCGCTTTCACGGATG
Organism: Limisphaerales bacterium; assembly: GCA_022616725.1. GTDB lineage: Bacteria > Verrucomicrobiota > Verrucomicrobiia > Limisphaerales > JAKEEH01 > JAKEEH01. Next base: position 1,630 of record JAKEEH010000411.1, read on the forward strand.
TTCCCGGAACCACCTTCACGGCCACGAATCATTCGCAGACCTTGCAGATCCGCCTGACGCCTGGCCGTGATTTCCTGCGTGCACGCCGGAACTAGGATGGCTCTGACGGGCGTGAACGGACTGAGTTAAGGAAAGCACTGATCGAGTAGTGGCGGAGTTAGCTTGATTTCCATGAAATCAGCCATTTTTAACCTCAATTTGAGCCGCGAGACGACCGGTTCCGACCCCCGCCTGCAGAGCTACAGTGTCAACGAAACTGTCAACAAAGTGTAGCGACAGTCCAGTCGCGGCACGAGTGCAGGTTTCGAACGTCAATGCGAACTGCATTCTTCTCCGCACATCGGCACGCCAACTCTCGTTGGCTAGTTTATTCCACCCGGATAAAACGTGAGACAGTCGGCACAAATTTCTCCTTGGCGGAAGGGGTCCCTTGTGCGCCCTTTTTGCCATTTAAGCCTAAGTAGCGTCCGTTCAGACTCTTACGCTTTTCAAGAGGCCTTAAAATCAGTTGGCCCACTGGTTCGGGCTAAAAGACGCGAATTGGGCCTTACACGCGCGGCTTGCACAAAGGCACTCCAGATTAGTGAAGCCACACTCAAGAACTGGGAAAAGAGCCGAACGAAACCTGCCCACAAACGGCTCGAGCCTGTCATTCAGTTTTTGGGATTCGATCCTTTTAAGGGCGTTTAAGACTGACCCGCCAATACGGACCACAAATTGTTCCTACGCGTCGCCATTTCAGTGGTCTGGTCAGCGTCATCGTGTCAAGATTCGCGGAGCTCCCAATGTGCTCTTCGACGTCACAAAGACAATTTGACTGAAAATAGAAGACGCTGCTGCAATGCTTTGTCGCCGGTTCAATCCCGGCTATTGGCTCTGGGCAAAGGTGGAAGGGCGACAGTCGCTTTGTCGGAGATGATTCGAGACGTTCATCCCGGGTTGAAACAAAATGAGGGTGACGTGTCACAGCGCCACCCTCATGTCTCCGGCGGTCTTTTTTTAGGGGCAGCCCAGCACAGCGCGGAGGCGCGTGGCTTCGTTGATCAGCAGATTGGCCTGTGCGAGGCTCAACTCCCGCTTGTCCCGTTGCGCCTTGGCCAGGCTGATGAAGTCGGTCAACCGCGCGCACGCTGTCGCGGTATCGTTGAGGGCCAGCGCCGTCTGGACGTCCTTTAGCTTCACCAGGAGCGCGTTTTTCGGGTTGGCTTTCACCCGCGTCAACCTGTTCACGAGCGCGATCAAGTCGTTCAACTGTTCGGCGACGCCTTTCACATGCACCGTGAACGCGCAACTGCTCTGGTTGCCCGCTCCGTCCATCGCGGTGCAGAGCACGGTGGTATCGCCGACCGGGAACACCCCGCCTGCGCTCGGCGAATAGCCGACGGTCGGGGTGCCGCACGCATCGAACGCGGTCTTGGGCGCTGGATAAGCCGTTACCTGGGCGCCGGTCGGGCCCGTGGCATTCACAGTCATTGTCGCAGGGCATTCGAGCACCGGCGGTGTGGTGTCCACCACAGTGACTTTCGCTGTGCATTGGCTGGTCGCACCCCACGAATCGGTGGCCGTCAACGTCACCAGTGTTTCACCGAGACCATACGGACCCGGCGGATCCTGCGTGAGGGTGATGAAATCGTGCGGGTCGATATCCAATGAACCGTCATCGATCGAAGCTTGCGCGGTGCAATCGGGTCCCGCAGACACGATCACATCCTGACAGAACACTTCTGGCGACTGATTCAGCAGGACCAACGGTTCAGGGCCGGAGATGGCCACCACGTTTTTCAATCCGGCAGGCACTGTTTCGGCAAAGCGGCCCCAGACAGCCACTGTTCCATCCCGTTTTAGCGCCATGGAATAAGGCGCCAAGTTGAAATTCGGGTCTATTGGAAGGATACCCGTGGCGATTGCCATCACGTCGCTCAGACCCTCCGGGACATCAAGATTAAAAACATCTAGGCCCCAGGAGACGACCGTCCCATCGCTTTTCAGCGCCAGGCTATGGAACTCACCGGCTGAAATCGCTACCACATTGCTCAGCCCGGGGGGTACATCCGTTTGACCATACCAGTTGTTTCCAAAAGCGACAACGGTGCCATCGGCCTTCAGGACCAGACCGTGTAAGGGACCGGCGGCAATCGCCACGACATTGCTCAAGCCCTCTGGAAGCGTTGGGCTCCACCACCACGGAGGGGGGGCTGCCCAGAGCGCAACGGTGCCATCACTCTTGAGCGCCAGGTTGAAGGTAGCGGCGGCGTCGATCGCCACCACATTGCTCAAACCCGGCGGCGCGGAAATGACACCAAACCCCTGACCATCTGCTCCGCAGCAGAAGTCCGTTCCCCACCCCACAATGGTGCCGTCGCTCTTGAGCGCCAAGGAGCGTGCGTAACCGGCGGTAACCGCCACCACATTGCTCAATCCCGCTGGAACATTGCACTCGCCGTAGCTGTTGCTTCCAAGGGCTACCACCGTCCCGTCCGCTTTCAAGCCCACGAGGTGGGGGGCTCGACCGTCAAATGCTTCATAATCGACCATCACGAGATCACGAAGCTCACCTGGTACAATCCCCTCGGCAGTGCGGGGCGCTCCCCAAACCACCACGGAACTGTCGCTTTTGAGCGCCAGGCTGTGCTTATCACCCGCTGCGATTGCCACCACCTGGTTCAGTCCTAGCGGGACATTGAGTTGACCGGCGCTGTTGTCTCCAAAAGCGACGACCGTTCCATCCTGCTTCAGGACCACACTGTGCACCCCGCCAGCCGCGATCGCCACCACATCACTCAAGCCATCCGGTACGGTCGCCTGACCGGCCCCGTTCTCTCCCCAGGCCGCAACCGTCCCATCATTTCTCAGAGCCAGACAATGACTCCCGCCTGTGGCAATAGCTACAACTTGATTCAGCCCGGGTGGTGTTTCGAGCGCTGGTCCGCCCCACGAAACGACCGTTCCGTCCCTCCGGAGGGCCATGTCGAGAGCATTGGCCGCTGCAATGGCAACCACGTCGTTCAGCTCCGGCATTGCTACCGGTCGGGGAGGGTACCCGCAACCCGCCTCACCCCAACTCACAACTGTGCCGTCGCTCTTTAGCGCCAGGCTATGATCGTATCCGGCGGCAACGGCCACCACGTCACTCAAACCCGGTGGAACACTCGGTCGAAAGTAAAAGGGTCCGGCCGGATCTATAATGGAAGTTCCCCACGCGACCACGGTCCCATCCCTCTTCAGAGCCAGCGAATGGTAACTTCCTCCGGCAACGGCAACCACGTCGGTCAACCCGTTCGGGACCGTTGACTGGTCCCAAAAATTGTCTCCCCAGGCAATGACAGTGCCGTCTTGCTGCACCCCTAGATTGTGCCAGGTCCCACAGGCGATCGCTTTCAGGGGAGATGCCTCCGAGAGAATGACGTTTTTCCCACCCCAGGTTCGCAGGATACCCGCACGTATGGGCGCGATTTGCACAAACAGGCCGGCGATCAGCAGGGCCGCTAACGCGACGCTGAATGGTCCGTGCGCTCGCCTTTCAGGCACTTTGTCCTTCGCTTCGCGCGGGAGGACTGTTCTTGGAATCGGGGTAAGGTACTCGAATGTGGTATTTGGATTCATAATGGTTGATCGGTTTCGCTGAGGGTTCTTGTCGATGTGTCATGGCTGGGAACTGCCAGGATGCTCGTGAGCTCAAGGAGCTGTTCCTTGGAGAGGAAAGCCGTGGCTCCGGCTTCCCGGGCTGTTTCTTCCAGTCTCGGGTTCTCGTGCTGAGTGATGATCAGAATGCGCGAATCGGGGAAGCGCTGCTTGATGATTCGGGTGGCCGAAATCCCATCGACACGGGGCATCATGACATCCATTACGGTCCAGTCCGGCTGCTTGCTGGCGTAGGCGCTCACCGCCGCCGCGCCGTCACCGCACTCGAACACGTCGGTCGCCACGCCCCGGAGCAGTGACCGGATCAGGGCACGCATCTCCGCATTGTCATCAACGATCATCACTTTCATGCACGCGGTTCGGAGTCCGCCTCCAAACGGAAACCATTGAGGCGCCTTGAAGTGAATCTGTGAATTCGTGCGGCCCCGCGAAGTTTCTCAGTGGCTTCCCGCAAGAACGTACGTGGTTACACGGAGGGCGGACGGTGCGGATTAGGATTGAAGATTAAGATTAAGAGTAAGAGTAGGAGTAGAGCCGGTGGCTCAAATCTCCGAACGATGTTCGATGGCGAATTGCAGGAGGCGGTGCGGGCCGTCCAGTTCCAGCTTCTGGCAGATGTGGGAACGATGGGACTCGACGGTGCGGGGACTGATGAACAGTTCGGCGGCGATTTCCTTGTTGGTCTTGTTCTCGGCCACCAGCAAGAGGATGCGGCGTTCAGTCGGCGTGAGGGTGGCGAGGCCGGTTTTCTTTTCGCGCAAGGCGGAGGCGCGTTGCTGGCGCCGCAGCAGATAGCTGGAAATGGTCGGACTCAAGTACACCGCGCCGGAGGCGACCGCGCGCAGGCCAAGCAGCACATCTTCCATCGCGTTTTCCTTCAGGATGTAGGCTTGTGCGCCAGCGTCCATTGCCGCGTTGAAGGTGCTTTCTTCGGCGTGCATCGTGAGCATGATGCACGCGATCGGCGGCCTGCTCGCGCGCAAGGCGCGCACGACTTCCAATCCGCCTTGCTTGGGCATCGTCACATCGATCACCGCAATGTCCGGAGCGAGTTTCCGGATTTGCGCCAGCGCCGTGGGCCCATCGCCTGCTTCGCCCACCACCTGGAAGCGCGGGTCTGACTCGATCATCTGTCGCAGCCCATGCCGGAAGATCGGGTGGTCGTCCGCGATAAATACTTTAGTCTTGACTGCCATTGTTTGGCATGGTTCGCAAAAATCTTCCTCCACTCCGTTCAGCCGCCGGGCAACGGAATGATGACCGTGAGCCGGGTGCCTTTGCCGGGCGTGGACTGAATGTCGAGCCGGCCACCGAGAACCTTGACGCGCTCGCCGATGCCGGCCAAGCCGAAACCTGCTGGCGTGTCCGAGCGGCTGGCCAACTTCGTGGGTAGGGTCGGCGCGCCGCCGCCGACCGTTGTGTGGTTTCGGCAAAAGGGGCCAGCGCGGCGCGCCGGCCCTACCAACTCCTCCCGGTCGAAACCGCGTCCGTTGTCAAACACCGACACTCGCAGGCCGTGCGGCTCTTTCCGTACTTCGAGAATGACCTGGGTTGCTTGCGCGTGTTTGAGCACATTGTTCAGGCTCTCCTGCACGATCCGATAAAGACTGATTTCCTGATCAGGAGGCAGCAAGCCGTCAATCGATTCCAGTTCGGTGGCAAACTTCGTCGTCGAAGTCGCGGCGACTTTTTCGATCATCCATTCGATGGCCTTCGTGATGCCGACCTGATCCAAGGCGGTGGGTCGCAGCGCGTAGGAGATGTTCCGCGCCTCGGCGATGGCGCGCGTGGTGGCATTCGAGATTTCGCGCAGTTGCTCAGCCACAACCGGCGGGCTGGCGCTCTGCGCCGTTGCCAGAGCGGTGCGGTTTTTGATCAGGAGCAGGTCCTGTCCCAGGCTGTCGTGGATTTCCGCGGCGATGCGTTTGCGTTCGCTCTCCTGCGACTCGATAAGCCGGCGGGCAAACTCCTGTTGAATCCTCCGTTGTCCTTCCAACCGGCGCACGCGACGTTCGTAAAACCCCAGCACGGTTCCTCCAATCGCGACGATTATGAGACCGCGAAACCAGCCGGTCTGCCAATAGAATGGCTGCACCATCAGTGCAAGCGTCGCGCCGTTCTCGTTCCAGAGGCCGTCGTGCTTCGCGGCCACAACTTGGAACTCATGCGTCCCTGGCGGGAGTCGATGGAAATTGGCCACACGCCGTGCACCCGCCTCGATCCAGGTCGGATCGATATCACTGAGCCTGTAGCGGAAGCGCAGGCCGCTCGGGGCGGCCAAGTCAATCGCCGCGTAGTGAATCTCGATCTGTTGGCGGCCGGGCGGAATTCGTAATTCGGCCCGGGTGCAGGGAAAGACGATCATTTCACTGCGGCGCCCGTCCACCAGGACTTCCTCAAGGAACACCGGTGGTGGAGGGCTGTTGATGATAAAGCGGGTCGGATCGACGATCGCCACACCCTTGACCGTCGAGAAGTAGAGCCGCCCGGATCGGCTTCTCACGCCTGCGGGCGAATAGCCGCCGGTACATTCGATCTCGATCATGCCTTCGCTCTTTCCCAACAAGAGCGGGTGCAACGCGGGCAAACGACCGTCCGCCACATCGTTCAACGACTGGAGCGATGCCCGGAAGACGCCGCGATTGCAACCGAACCAGAGATAGCCCATGCCGTCATCAACGATCTGGGAAATGAAATCGTCAGGCAGGCCGTTCTCGAGCGTGAGGTTGACGAATCGACCATCCCGGAATCGGGCGAGTCCGCTCCCGGGGAAACCCAGCCAGAGCACTCCTTCGGCGTCCCTCAGCATCGACCGCACTGAATCGGCGGGCATTCCGTCTCGTGCCGTCCAGAGCTGGCCGCGCCCATTCTGGAACCGCACCAATCCTCCACCGGTTCCGATCCACAAAGTGTCGTCCGGCTCAATTGCAAAAGCCTGGATGAATTTGCCCGGCAATCCGGCTTCCATTCCGAAAGTGACAAAGTTCGTTTTGCGCCAGCATGCGAGAACGCCCGCATTGCCTCCCATCCAAATTCCGCCGCGCGAATCCTCCACCAGGGCTTGCACTGTGCCTAAACTTTTGTCCGCGGGCCAGGGAACGGTTTCGAGTCGTTGACCGTCGCGCAGGTGTTGAAGTCCGTGTCGTTCATCCGCGCCCCAGACGCTGCCGTCGCGCGCCGCCAACACCGCCACAGCACCCACTGAATATTGAGCGGGCAGGAGCAGTTCACGGAGCACGCCGTCCCGTTCCCGGTACAGAGAGGCGCCCCGACCCGCCCAGAGCCGCCCTTGGATGTCTTCGGCAATCCCACGGACCAGGCGCGCCCCGTCATCCATGGGCCACGTGGACACCTGCCGGGGACGAAAACGCTTCAGGCCCTCCGTGGACGTGCCAACCCAAAGGTTACCCTCCCTATCTTCGCAGAGCGACAAGATACCGGTCCGGAGCGGGCCATCGTTGAACGCGACCGGCATCACGCGCTCCTCACGTAGCGCCCATAGGCCGGAGTCGTAAAGCCCCAACCACTTGGTTCCATCTCGCGACTCCAGCGCAGTCCAGACAAACGTGCCGCCGCGCAAACCCTCATTCGTGCCAAAGCGGCGGAGTCCGGACCTGTCAAGCCGTAAAAATTCGCCGCTGCTGGTACCGCACCACACCCGTCCGCCGCGATCCACTAACAACGAGGTCAGGTTGGTAAACCCACTTGTCAACCGCGGAGACTGCCGTTGCCAGGCCCCTTGACTAAATTGCCAGAGATGGCCAAACGCCGTGCCCACACCGAACCATCCGGGCCGGTTCGAACGACCCATTCGCCTCCGCCGGGCAGGGCATTAGAGCCGTTGACCACGGCGAGCCGATTTCCGTCCCATACGCTTAAGCCCCTCATGGTTCCCACCCATAAACGGCGGGAACCATCTTCCGCCAGCGACACCACAGCCTCGTCGGCCAGTCCATCCTGTGGCGTGAATGTCGTGAACCGGCCTGCGTGGTAGCGGCTCAATCCGCCCCCGAGCGTCCCGATCCATAAGTCCCCGCTCGAGTCTTCCAGCAGCCGGAAAATCTGCGGACTCCTGAGTCCGTCTTTTACGCTGAACTTCGTAAACCGCACGCCGTCAAATCGCGCCAGGCCGTTATAGGTCCCGACCCAGAGGTATCCGTCGCGCGTCTGTGCGATGGCATTGACCGAATTCTGCGGTAGTCCGTCCTCGGCGCGCCAGGACGTAACCGTGTAATCGTCCGCTACGCCGCCAAACGCCACGGCGGCACCAGTGACAAAACACCTCCAGAAAATGACGGCGGCAATAAGCCAGTGAAGCCGGGTCCCATCACCCCGTGTCGCCAGGAAAAGCCACCTGCGCCTTTCGCCCCCAGAACTTGCGCTCCTCCGGCCAGGTAACGGCGGACCGCCGTGTCGTCCAAGCTGCACAAACCGATGCTAATCGGATTGGTGAAGCTTTTCAATCGGCCGGGGAACACGTTCGCGACGCGAAACCGAAGCTTTGGACTGCTGACTGGCCGAAGGTGTCAACGAAACTGTCAACAAATTGCAGTGACGATGAGCGGCAGTGTAGTGGCAGATTAGGCTTGTATAGCCTGCAGAATTGGCGTTTTTTGATCAGCAAAGCAGGGCTTTTTGGCTCAATCCCGGCCATTGGCTCCAGCACAAATCGTGACGTAAAAGAGAGTTCGGACTGTCAGCAGAAACTCTACGGCCCGATTACCCTCCAAAGAGACCTCCTTCGGGATACTGTGGGATACTGTTATGAAGCAACCGTTTTCGATTGTTCCGACGAGTCTAGGTTGCGAACATCAATGTGAACATCGGCACGCCAACTTTCGACGGCTAGTTTACTCCGCCGCACAAAACGTGAGACAGTCGCTACAAATTTTTTCCTTGGCGGAAGGGGTGGGATTTGAACCCACGGTACGGTTACCCGTACGCCTGATTTCGAGTCAGGTGCCTTCAACCGCTCAGCCACCCTTCCATCCCGTGAATGATAGGGTAGCAGCCGGGCGAATGAAGGCAAGAATTTGCAGGTTTTAAGCGTGAATCCGTAGGGGTTACGCTCGGTTTTGGCGCGGTGTCGCTGTCCTCGGAGCGCAAACGCTTACAGCCACACGATATCCCTCCGTGCAAAGCGCAAGACCGATTGCAACCAGTCGCACCAGCGCGCCATGCGGCAGAGTCTGAGTCATTCGAGCAGCAACCCGACCCGCATTGAACCGGCCCGACTGGGACAGCGGTGTCAAAGCACGACGGGCACGCCTTCCTCAAGCATCATAAGCTGGTGCATGAAACCGTCGCGCTCCGCTATCTGCTGGAGCCAGCGAGGCGGATCATCCATGGCTTCAAAGGAGAGTTTGAACGCGCCGTAGTGCATCGGAATAAACCATTTCGCGCCCAGGTCGCGAAACACTTTGACAGCCTCATCCGGCCCCATGTGCACGTTGCGAAAGGAATCGGGGTAATAGGCGCCGATGGGCAGCAGCGCGATTTCCGGGGGGCACCGCGCGCCAATTTCTTTGAAACAATCGCAATACGCGCTATCACCGGCGTGATAAATCCTGCGCCCCTGGTGTTCGAGCATGAAGCCACCATAACCCCGGTGTTCATCATGGATCGTGCGCGCGCCCCAGTGCTTGCACGGTGTCAAGGTCACTTTCCAATTCGCGTGAGAGAAGCTTTCCCAGGTTTGCAATTCGATGACCCGGCCAAATCCCAGGTCGCGCGCCAAGTCGCCGACTCCCCAGGGCATGACGGCAATTTTAGGGGCGGGAAGTTTGCGCAGGGTGGGCTTATGGAAATGATCGAAATGGGCGTGCGTCAAGAGGACGAGATCGATGCGAGGCAAATCCTTGATGCGCAGTCCGGCGCGCTTAATGCGCTTGAGCAGAAAGAGCCAGTTGGCGAAATTCGGATCGATGAGCACATTGAGGTCGTCGAACTGCAGAAGAAAAGATGCGTGTCCGATCCAGGTGATGGCGACGTCACCGTGTTTGAGACGCGGAAATTCCGGCCGGCGATGTTCTCCCGTACGCCGGGTCAGCAGCGCTTTCCAGACCATTTCATAAAAGAACGTGCGTGGGTTGAAATGGTTGCTCGGCGTGAGGTCCTTGAACGAACGGGGGATTTTGCGCCGCCTCCGCATCGGAGCGGGTGAGTGACTATGAACTTCACGCGACATTTACAACGGGTATCTAATACATTCCGCGGCAGAAAAACTCAACTCCTGCTGCGCGAATTTTTGCAATTTGCAATTTTGATTTTTCCACCTTCAATTTCGCGCAGTATGACTGATCTGGAGTCCATTCTCGACAAATTTCTCCGTCAGAAACCCACTTTCGGAGAGGGCGTTTACATGGCTCGTGGCGCGGTGGTGGTGGGCGATGTGACTCTCGGCGATCACAGCAGTGTCTGGTACAATGCCGTGCTGCGCGGCGACATCAATCGCATCATCGTGGGACACCACACGAACGTGCAGGACAATGCCGTGCTCCACCTCGAAGAGGACCAACCTTGCCTCGTCGGGAATTATGTCACGATTGGCCACATGGCTATCGTGCATGCCTGCACGGTTGGGGACGAAACATTGATCGGCATGGGATCAACAATCTTAGACGGCGCCAAAATCGGCAATCAGTGCCTGGTTGGCGCAAATGCCCTCGTTACCAAAGGGACGCGCGCGCCGGATGGGTCATTGTTGATCGGGGCGCCGGCACAAGTCGTACGCGCGCTCACAGGCGAAGAACGAGCTGCGCTCAAAGGCGGCGCCGAACGTTACGCCGCTAATGCGGCATATTGTTTGAAACACGAAATCAACGTCTCGCCGTTCAAGCGCAAGTAACCAGACGTAACGATCTAGTTACAGACTACTTCAGCCGAGAACAGCATTGCCTGCCGGAGTTTCTTTGGCTTACTTGGCGCGGTGCAACTGAAGTTTTGGCGGTTCGACTTGAAGCTTGTCAACACGTGGCGGATCGCCAGCGGCTTGGCAGGCGCGGGAGGCACTACCTATCCGGTGGTGTTTGTCGAATTATCCGATGCCCAAGGCCGCAAAGGGACCGGTGAATCAGCGCCGTCAAGCCGCTACAACGAGACTACGAAAACAGTGGAGGGGTTCCTGAAGCAAGTGGATGCGAAGCGGCTTTCCTTCAATGACGTTCCAGGATCGATGCACTATCTTGACCAACTTGAGCGCGACAATGACGCTGCTAAAACGGCATTGAATCTGGCCCTCCTCGACGGCGCGGCGCGCCAGCGCGACCTGCCCATCTACGATTACCTGAAGCTCGGATTCACGGAGAAAAGGCACGTCACCTCGTTCAGCATCGGCATTGATACGCCGGAGGTCGTTCGTCGCAAGGTGCAGGAGGCCGCAGCGTATCCAGTAATGAAACTTAAAGTGGGGAGCCCTGATGACGAGAAGAACCTCGCGGCATTGCGGTCTGTCGCGCCGACCAAGCGCGTGCGCGTGGATGCAAATGAAGCCTGGCAGACCCGTGATGAAGCATTGCGGCGTATCGAATGGCTCGCCCGGGACAAGAATATCGAGTTCATTGAACAGCCGATGCCTGCATCGGCGAAGCGAAGTGCTATGAGCTGGTTGAAGGAACGTTCACCGATACCGATCTTTGCAGACGAGTCCTGTCAGCATGTCAGCGATGTTGAGCATTGCGGTGAATGTTTTCACGGCGTCAATGTAAAACTGGTGAAAGCTGGCGGCATTTCCGGCGCTTTCGCCGCCCTAACCGCCGCCCGCCGTGCTGGCCTCAAGACCATGATCGGCTGCATGATTGAATCCAGCGTCCTCATCAGCGCCGCCGCGCACCTCGCCGAACTCGCCGATCACCTGGATATTGACGGCAATCTGCTTATCTCAAACGATCCCTACGTCGGCGCCACCGCACACAAAGGTGTCATTTCATTTGCTGACGCGCCGGAGCGCGCCGGGTTGCGTGTCCAGGCGCGCACAGGAGCCAGTTGAAGAGTGAGGCCTTGAAAAGTTTGCCGAGGTATCTGCAGGCGCGAAAGGATGGCGTTTGCGTCTCAGTCAAAGTGCAGCCGCGGGCATCCCGTAATGAGATCGCCGGCGCGCTTGGGAATGAGCTGAAGATCAGAGTGACGGCACCGCCGGTCGATTCGGCTGCCAATCAGAGTTTGATCGAATTCCTGGCTGAAGTCCTCGACTGCCCGCAACGTGCGCTGGAAATACTGCGCGGCCATGCCTCTCGCCACAAGCAAGTGTTCGTGCGCGGACTAAGCGCCGAGCAAATCGCCGTGAAGCTGAATTCGTAAAGCGCTTCACGCTTCGAGCCTTCACCGATCACTTTGCAACGAAGCCTTCCGCAGCTGCGCGACCTTCTTTGCTGCGCGGCCATCGTCAATCACTTTCGCAGCGATGTCCCATCCTTCTGTCAATGACTTTGCAGCACCGGCCACCAGGAAGGCCGCCGCGGCATTGAGCAACACGGCATCGCGGCGTGGTCCGCGATCTCGCCCCTCGATGATCGCCATGATGATCTCCGCGTTCGCGGCGCGATCATTCCCGGCAAGATCGCCAAGGGCGGCGGGCTGCAACGGAAAATCCGCGCACGATAGCGTCGAAGTGGCGAAACCCCGTTCGTGATAGAATTCCGCGACAGTCGTAGCGCCAAGCGTTGAAAGCTCGTCGAGGTAGCACGGTTCGCCGGCCTCAACCCGCCCGCTGACCACCATAGCCCGTCGTGTGCCCAGCACTTGCAGGACCTTCGCCAATGTGCCGCACAATTCCGGCCGTGGCACCCCGACAAGCTGCGCGTTCGGGCGAGCCGGATTTAATAAAGGGCCCAGGAAATTGAAAATTGTGCGCTGGCCACGCTCGGCGCAGAGCTTACGCGCCGGGGCAATGTGCTTGAACGCGGAGTGGTAATTCGGCGCAAAGAAAAACGCGAATTGATAGTCCTGCAACCAGGCTGCCGCGCGTTCGGGCGAAAGGTCGATCCGAATGCCGAGCGCTTCAAGCACGTCGGCGCTTCCGGACTTCGATGTAATCGCGCGATTGCCGTGTTTGGCGAC
>JAKEEH010000412.1 GCA_022616725.1 Limisphaerales bacterium
ATGGACAGCATGCTCCAACTGCGAGCAGCCCGTGCCAATAATTGGTGGGACACATACTGGGCTAAAACCAGAAATTGACCGGCAGTTTCAATCGCACCCGTCAATGAGCCGGGCGTGTCGGATCGCGTGCATGTGCGCTATGGTTGGAGGCGGCCCTTCGGAATTCCAAGAGACACGAGACGATTGCGAATCGCAGCAAGAGTTCGCGGCTGCTTCGCGATGAACAGGAAGGGTGCATGTGAAACGTAGTAGAACGAAGATAAACCCTGGGCCTTCAAATATGCCATCTTGGTTTGCATTTGCCCGGCTCGATCAAGCTCATGCACCCGATGATAACTTTGATCAAAACAGATCACATACTTGGGTTGAAGTTCCTCAAAAACCTGCACGATAAAGGGTAGTGTTGCGTGTGACGCGGTTGCGCCGTTCGATGACTTGGAGGGAAACCGAATTCCCGTATGAGGATCGAGCAAAATCCCGAACGCGGATGCAGTCACCGATTCAAGGACGGGAATCGAGGTTGCGGCAGTGTATTGAGGTCCAATCTCGGCTGGGATGAACTCTGGATGAGCGTAGAGGGGCGCAATCGCGCTAAGGTTTTCAGCCCAAAACCGCTTCACGATGTCATAGGAGTCGCCAAGATATTGTCACGCATGGTTTCGCTGCCGGACTGGTGCGCCGAACAAATCTAGCTGGGAAGCCTCCAGGCACAACCATTTCCAGTCCGCGCAGGAGGATTTGCCTGATCAGCGCGTCGTAGCGGCTAAGCCGAGGCGGACAACACAGCAAGATTTTCGTGTAGCTGATACACCCGCGGCTGTCCTCTTTCATGGCAAGTTGGCCCAATGAAGAAACGGCATCGCATCTCGTGCTTAATGCGCACCCTGCCTGCGACGATTGCCGGTATTCTCGTACCGTATGTTCACTGCCGTCGCGCATAAGAAACTGGATAGTGCCGAAGGTTACTTCGTCGAGCACCTGTCGCAGAACGACTACTACGCTGCCGGAGAAATCCGGCCCGGTCAGTGGATCGGTGTCGGCGCGGAACGATTGGGATTGAGTCTCGGGCAAGCAGTGAGCCGCGAACAGTTCTGCGCGCTGTGCGAGAATCGTCATCCGCAGACCGACGAACGTCTGACGCGACGCCAGAACGCGAAAGATCAGCGTCGGGTGTTCTTTGACTTCACCTGTTCCGCGCCGAAGTCAGTTTCCGTCCTAGCGGTGACTCTGGACGATCAACGACTCGTTGATGCGCACGAGCAATCGGCACGAATTGCCTTTGCTGAACTTGAGACATTTGCGGCGACCAGGGTGCGGAAACATGGCAGTCAACGCGACCGCACCACGAGCAATCTGGTGGCTGCGTCCTTCACGCACACGACGAGCCGCGCGCTCGACCCCCAGTTGCACACGCATTTCACCGTGTTCAATGCCACGTTCGACGGCGCGGAAGGCCGCTGGAAAGCCCTGCAAGCGGGCGGAATGTATGAGGCCATTCGTTACGGCACGGCGGTCTATCGGAACGAACTGGCGAGGCGGGTTCAACAAATCGGTTATCGACTCACGCCAGCAAAGCATGGCTTCGAAGTCGCGGGCGTGAATGACGAGGTGATGAGTCGCTTCTCCAAGCGGTCGCAAGAGGCGAAGAAGATCGTCCAGGAGATGGAAGAAAAGCTGGGGCGCAAACTTTCCAACAGCGAAGTCGCCTACGCCGTGCATCGCAGTCGCGCGCGGAAACTCAAGGGCATATCCACGGTCGAAGTGCGCGAACGCCAACAGGCGCAATTGTCCACCGATGAACTGCAATCGCTGAAAATGCTCTGCGCTTCGGTTCAGCCCAGTAAGGCGATCCTTTCAGATAGCGATCAGGAGGCGGTGACTTACGCAGTCGGCCATGTGTTCGAGCGGCAGTCCGTCGTTTCAGAGCACGAACTGTTGGCTGCGGCCCTGTCGCACCGTCAGGGCGAAGTGGATTTACAACAGGTGAAGCGAGCCGTGCGACAATCGCCGGAACTCGTTCCGACAGAACGCGGACTTTCGACCCGGCAAATTCTGGAGACTGAATTGTCCCTAATTCAAGCTGTGGATCGAGGCCGAGATGCGGTTGTCCCATTGCACCCGGAGTACCAACCCGCCGCATGGTTGGGCGACGATCAACGCCGGGCGGTTCTACACGTCTTAAACACGGGCGACCGGATCGCCGGGTTGCGTGGTCTAGCTGGCACGGGAAAAACCACCGCGCTACACGAACTCGCCAACGCTTGTGCGACTGCTGGGGTTGAACTGCTGTTCTGCGCACCAACTGCGGCGGCGACGGACGTACTTCGCAAGGAAGGATTCGACGCGGTCACGTTGCAGAGCCTGCTTTTGTCGAAGCGTTCGCTGTCGAACCGGAACTTGATTGTCCTGGATGAGGCCGGAGCGGTGGGGATTGATGACATGAAGTGGTTGTTCGATCTGGCGAAGGATTGCCGGCTCGTGCTTTCGGGCGATACAGGGCAACACGCATCGGTCGCGCGTGGCGACGCGCTGAGGATTTTGGAGCAACACTCCGGTCTGGAGTCCGGCCAACTCACAAGGATTCGTCGGCAGCGCCGCGCCGAGTATCGCCGTGCGGTCGAACTGGCGGCACAGAAACGGACGGCGGATGCCTTTGCGCAGTTGGAACGTATGGGCGCTGTCACAGAACTTGGTGGCGGCGAGCTTCATGCCGTTGCGGCACAAGCCTACCTGGAGGCAGCAGAGAAAAGGCAAAGCGCGTTGCTCGTCGCGCCGACATGGGTGGAGATCGAGGCCGTGACGGAGAGAATTCGCGCGGCGTTGAAATTGTCTGCCAAGCTTATTGGCGAGGAAAAGGAGATTCAGGTTTTTGATTCGTTGTCATGGACGGAAGCTCAGAAGCGCGATGCGCGACAGTACCGTCCTGGAGTGGCGCTACGGTTTCATCGGAGCAAGGCCGGGTTCACTCGTGGTGAGTCGGTGGAGGTCGTCACCACGGGAACGGACGCGCTCGGTGTTCGCCGTCGAGACGGTTCAACAGCCGAATTCAAATTGAGTCGAGGTTCTGGCGCGTTCGACGCGGGAGAATCCCGAACACTCAGAGTTGCTGCCGGCGACAAGCTGCTCCTGCAAGCGAACGCCTCGTTGACGGGTCGGCGCTTCATCAACGGCGAACTCGTCGAGGTCAAGGCGTTTCAAGGTGGCGACATCCTCCTGACCGATGGCCGCGTGATTCCCGAATATTACCGCACGTTTACCCACGGTTACGCTGTCACTTCCCATGCCGCTCAAGGCAAGACGGTGGATGAAGTGTTCGTGGTCGCCTCGTCGCGTTCGTTGCCTGCCGTTCACCAGCAACAATTTTACGTCAGCATCTCGCGCGGACGGGAGCGTTGCCAGGTGTTCACCGATGACAAGGATCTGTTGCGTTCGCACGTTACCAATTCCAGCGAGAGGCTGGCCGCCGTGGAAATCGTTCCACACGTTCACCGGCAGAATTTCATCCGTCGCGTCATGCAACGCGGACATCGCTTCCTGAAACATTTCCGCCAGCGCATGACGCAATTCCATTCGCTCCGCAAAGGCGTCGAGCAAATTCGTGAATCATCTTATGAACACCAACACAAACCCCGCCGCAGCATCCGCGTCTAGCTCGCGTGACAATCCTTGTTACGGCAGCGATCCGACCGTGGCCACGCTTAACGTGTTTGCCGACGATGAACGCAGCTACCAACTGCCCTATGCCCAATTCTTGTATGCCGAGACGACTCCGAATCCGGCGCTGGAAAAGGACGCGGATGCACCGCCCGAAAAGTTGGTGATCTGTTTTGCTGTGGCCAGAGTCACGCTGCTGGGAAGCGGACTCCGATACCTTGAGCGAGCGATTCAGAAGTATGAATTGAAGTTTGTGAAGTCGGCGGCCCGGCGTTACGCCTCTGCGCTCAAAACCCACGTTGCGGCCGTCACCATCAGTTTCACCAAGGAAGTCGCATGAATCCTGAGCGCAAAGAAATCCTGAGCCTCCCGGTGTTGCCAGGCCGGCTCACACCTGCTGAAGCCGCATGGCGTCTCGGATTTGAGCCGGACCACATCCCAATCCTGGTCAGCCTCGGCCTGCTGAAGCCCTTGGGACATCCGACAGCGAGCACGGTCAAATACTTCGCCAGCGTCGAGATTGAAACGTTGCGGAATGATCCAAAATGGCTGGCCAAGGCGACCGATGCGCTCCGGCACAAATGGAAACTCAAGAACGAAGCCGCCAAGAGAAGGACTGGCGACGGCCATTCGTCCTCTGCCAACGGCAACAGTCAATCGCATAGGCACCGTGAACTCGCACTTCATCAGAGCGAGCCACGATGATGTCGTACCCAGGAATTCGCGGCGATTGAGACATGCGTTCAAGCATCAAACGATTGCTCGTCGTCACCTGCTGGCGACCGATAATCTCCGACAATATCGGGCGGCAAAGGTGGTGGCGTTGAAGTTCGCCATATCACAATGATCGCGAGTGCTGCGGTGCTTCCTTGGTGAGTCAATCGTCGCCGCAAGCCGCCGCTCAAAATCCACACGATGAGCGGCAGCGAGACATAGACCAGCGCCATATAGAGAATATGGCCGTGCTCGGCAATCAACGTGTCGAGGAACTCAAACACCGGCTCCAATAATTCGGGTCCGTTCATGGTGTCCTCCTTAAGCGTTGATGACTCGTGCCGTTTGCTCTTGTCCGTCCTGCGCGGGCAGCGCGGTGACAGGATTGAACTGCACAATCTTCCGCTCGTATTCCTCCAGCGGCGGCAGTGTTACCTGCGCCTTCTTCGCGTATGCTCGATGCACCGCCTTGCTGTTGTGACCGAGTGCCATTTGCGCGAAGCGTTCGGGATAGCCCGCCGTCTTCGCCCGCTCCGCCCACGCGTAGCGATAGGAATGCAGCGACACGCCTTGAATCCCAAGGCCGACACAGCGTTGCTTGAATTCGGTGGCCCGGTCGCCCGCGCGCACGGTGCTGAGATACGGAAAGAGCGGCCCCGATTTCGAGAGATTGGCGAGGATTTCTTCAACCTCTTTGCCGAATCGAATCTGCGGCGGCGTGCAACCGCGCCAGCGTGTTTTCATCCGAAAGAAACTGATGATCCGATTGGGCCAGTCCACGTCCTCGGCTTGCAGGTGCGCCAAGTCCGATTGCGACGCGCCGAGGTGCCAGGCCAGTTGATAGAACGCCTTCCGTTCTGGATTCAATTCCCGCGCCACGATGCGGCAATGTTCCTCCCACGTGATCGCCCTCTTGTCCTTGAACCGCACGGCTGGCCACTGGCGTTTGGGAACCAGCGGCCACGGTAGCCAGTTCATATCCACGCAGAAATTGTGGAGCCGCCGCAGATAGACGTTCGTGGAGACGGTGCCGATCCGGAGGACTTTCAACAATGTCTCGCCGTTGGTTTCAATGATAACCTGGGGCAACAACGAAGAAAGTGCCTTGTCCTTTGCGACGGTTTTCCAGCGAACTTGATTCGCGCCTTGCTTGGTGTTGGTCAGCGCTTCGATGGCGTGCTGCCAGGTCCGCGTGGTGATGCCGTTGTCGGTGCCGGCGAGGTAGGCTTTGGCGATCTGGAGATTGAGCACCGGCTGGCGTTCGGCCTGGTTCTTGGCTTCGACAATCTGGCGGGCCTCGTCCTCACTGGCCGTGCGCAGACTGGTGCGCTTGCTGGTCTTGTTGTCCACACAGTAGAAGCCTCCGCCGCGAACTCCGCGACGAATCAAACGGTAGCGTGTTTTCATACGGTCTTTCACGCAACCGCGAAGATAAATAAGACCGAATCCGAAGTGTTAGCGGATAGCAGGCGGATTACGCCGAACTACGCTGGTTACTCACGGATTGGAAAATTGGTGTCCGTTTTGGTGTGCGCGAAATGAAGTTGCTCAATGCAGTTGTTTGCCATGAAACCTCCGTGAGAGAAAA
>JAKEEH010000413.1 GCA_022616725.1 Limisphaerales bacterium
AACGGGCGCGGTCCAGAGGGAGACGGGGCGGACCAGCAGCCCGTGGAGTGAAGGAAACCTCGCGCTGGTCACGGCGGCTTTTTGTGTAGCTGCTACACCCCGGCTATCCCCATTTCTGCCAAGCTTGACCAATGAAAAGATGGCATCGCATCTCGTGCTCAATGCGCACCCTGCCTGCGACGCTTGCCGGTAATCTCGTACCGTATGTTCACTGCCGTCGCGCATAAGAAACTGGACAGTGCCGAAGGATATTTCGTCGAGCATCTGTCGCAGAATGATTACTACGCCGTCGGAGAAATTCGGCCCGGCCAGTGGATCGGTATCGGTGCGGAACGATTGGGATTGAACCTCCTGCAACCAGTGAGTCGCGAACAATTCTGCGCGTTGTGCGAGAATCATCACCCGCAGACCGGCGAACGGCTGACGCGACGCCAAAATGCGAAAGATCAGCGCCGAGTGTTCTTCGACTTCACGTGTTCCGCACCAAAGTCAGTCTCAGTCCTGGCAGTGACTCTGGACGATCAACGACTCGTGGATGCGCACGAGCAATCGGCGCGGATTGCGTTCGCCGAACTTGAGACGTTTGCGGCGACCAGGGTGCGGAAACAGGGCAGTCAACGCGACCGCACCACGGGCAATCTAGTGGCCGCGTCCTTCACTCATACGACTACTCGCGCGCTCGATCCTCAGTTGCACACGCATTTCACGGTGTTCAATGCCACGTTCGATGAAAAGGAGGCCCATTGGAAAGCTCTGCAAGCGGGTGGAATGTATGAGGCCATTCGTTATGGCACGGCGGTCTATCGGAACGAACTGGCCAAGCGGGTTCAACGAATCGGTTTTCAAATCAGGCAGGCGCAGCATGGTTTTGAAGTCGAGGGTGTGAGCGAGGATGTGTTGAAACGATTTTCCAAGCGATCCCAAGAAACGAAGAAAATCGGCCTTGAGATGGAACAAAAGCTGGGACGCAAGCTTTCCAACAACGAAGTCGCCTATGCCGTGCATCGCAGTCGAGCGCGGAAGCTCAAGGGGATTTCCACGGCTGAAGTGCGCGAACGCCAGCAGGCGCAATTGTCCGCCGATGAACTTCAATCGCTGCGGACGCTCGCCGGTTCGGTTCAGCCGCGCCGAACGACTCCTCCTGCGGGTTGTGAACAAGAGGCGTTGACTTACGCTGTCGGCCACGTGTTCGAGCGGCAGTCCGTTGTACCAGAGCACGAGTTGTTGGCCGCCGCTCTCTTGCATAGTCAGGGCGAAGTAGATTTACAGCGGGCGAAACGGGCTGTGCGGCAAACGTCTGAACTCGTGCCGACGGAACGTGGACTCTCAACGCGGAAGATTCTGGAAACTGAATTGTCGCTCATTCAAGCCGTGGATGGAGGTCGCGATGCGGTTGTCCCATTGCACCCGGATTATCAACCGTCCGCATGGCTGGGTGAGGATCAACGCCGCGCCATTCTTCACGTCTTGAATACGGGCGACCGAATCACAGGTCTGCGCGGTCTGGCTGGCACGGGGAAAACCACGGCGCTCCGGGAGCTATCCAATGCCTGTGTGGCCGTCGGCGTCCAATCGTTGTTCTGCGCGCCGACGGCTGCGGCAACAGATGTTCTTCGCAAGGAAGGATTCGAGGCGGTCACATTGCAGAGCCTGCTCCTGTCGAATCGCTCGTTGTCGAGCCTGCACTTGATTGTCCTCGATGAAGCGGGCGCGGTGGGAATTGACGATATGAAGCGGTTGTTTGATCTAGCGAAGGATTGCCGGATCGTGCTCTCTGGTGACACAGGACAGCATGCCTCCGTTGCGCGTGGCGATGCGCTGAGAATTCTGGAGCAACATTCGGATTTTCAATCCGGCCAATTGACCCGCATCCGTCGCCAGCGCAAAGCCGAATATCGCAAGGCTGTCGAACTGGCCGCGCAGAAGCGGACGGTGGAAGCGTTCGCGCAACTGGAACGCATCGGCGCGATTGTGGAATCTTCCAACGATAATCTTCACGACAAGGCTGCGCAGTCGTATTTGAAGGCATTGGAACAAAACCAATCCGCGCTATTGGTCGCGCCGACGTGGAATGAAATCGAATCCGTGACGGAGAAAGTTCGTGCGGCGTTGAAATCGTCCGGCAGGCTTGTCGGCG
Source organism: Limisphaerales bacterium (assembly GCA_022616725.1). Lineage (GTDB taxonomy): Bacteria > Verrucomicrobiota > Verrucomicrobiia > Limisphaerales > JAKEEH01 > JAKEEH01. The sequence continues at coordinate 2,138 of JAKEEH010000413.1, forward strand.
AGGAGAAGGAGATTCGGGTCTTTGATTCGTTGTCGTGGACGGAAGCGCAGAAACGGGACGCGCGGCAATATCGTCCGGGAATTGCATTGCGGTTTCACTGGAGCAAGAGCGGATTTGTTCGCGGTGAGTCGGTGGAGGTTGTCACCGTCGGAACGAACTCGCTCGCTGTCCGCCGTCACGATGGTTCAACGGCTGAACTCCAATTAGGCCGAGGCCGCATCGCATTCGACACTGGTGAATCCCGAACACTCAAAGTCTGTGCGGGTGACAAGCTGCTCCTCCAAACTAACGCGACGGCAGCGGGTCATCGCTTCATCAATGGCGAACTGGTCGAGGTCAAAGCGTTTCAAGGCGGTGAAATTCTGCTGACCGATGGCCGCGTGATTCCCGAACGCTACCGCACGTTCACCCATGGCTACGCGGTCACTTCCCATGCCGCCCAAGGCAAGACGGTGGATGATGTGCTGGTTGTCGCGTCATCGCGTTCGCTGCCCGCAGTCCACCAGCAGCAATTCTACGTCAGCATCTCGCGCGGTCGGGAGCGCTGCCTGGTATTCACCGATGACAAGGATCTATTGCGTTCACACGTCACTCATTCGAGTGAACGGCTGGCCGCCGTGGAAGTCGTTCCACACGTTCGCAGGCAGAATTTCATTCGTCGCATCGTGCAACGCGGAAATCGCTTTCTGAAACAGTTCCGCCAGCGCATGGCACAGCAAATCCGCGAATCATCTTATGAACATCAACACAGACCCCGCCGCAGCATCCGCATCTAGCTCGCGTGACAATCCCTGTTACGGCAACGATCCGACCGTAGCCACACTCAACGTGCTTGCTGACGATGAACGAAGCTATCAACTGCCTTACGCTCAATTCCTGTACGCCGAGACGACTCCGAATCCGGCACTGGAAAAGGACTCGGATGCACCACCTGAAAAGCTCGTGATCGCTTTTGCTGTGGCGAACGTCACCGTGCTGGGAAGCGGACTCAGATATATCGAGCGGACGATTCAGAAGTATGAATTGAAGTTTGTTAAGTCGGCGACCCGGCGTTACGCGGCTGCGCTCAAGACTCACGTCGCTGCCGTCACGATCAGTTTCACAAGTGAGTCGCATGAATCCTGAACGCAAAGAAATCCTGAGCCTGCCGGTGCTGCCAGGCCGGTTAACGCCTGCTGAAGCCGCATGGCGTCTCGGCTTCGAGCCGGACCATATCCCGATCTCGGTCAGCCTCGGCCTGCTGAAGCCCTTGGGACATCCGACAGCGAGTACGGTCAAATACTTCGCCAGCGTAGAGATTGAGACGTTGCGGAATGATCCCAAATGGCTGGCCAAGGCGACCGATGCACTCCGGCACAAGTGGAAACTGAAGAACGAAGCTGCCAAGAGAAAGACCGACAGCGGTCACATTTCTTCTGCCAGCGGCAACGGCCAATCGCGTCGGCACAGTGAACTGGCGATGCATCAGGGCGAGCGACAATGATGTCGCAACGCGCATTTGCGACGATTGAGTCATGGGTTCAAGCATCAAATGATTGCTCGTCGTCATCGGCCTGCGGCCGATAATCTCCAACAATATCGGGTGGTAATGGTGGCGGTGTTGAAGTTCGCCATATCACAATCATAGGAGGTGCTGCGGCGTTTTCTCTGTGCGACAACCTTCGCCGCAAGCCGCCGCTCAGAATCCAAGCAATGAGTGGCAGCGAGACATACACCAACACCATGTAGAGAATATGGCCGTGCTCGGCAATCAACGTGTCGAGGAAATCCAACACCGGCTCCAATAATTCAGGTCCGTTCATGGCGTCCTCCTTAAGCGTTGATGACTTGTGCCGTTTGCTCTTGCCCGTCCTTCGCGGGCATCGCGTTGCCGGGATTGAACTGCACAATCTTCCGTTCGTATTCCTCCAGCGGCGGCAGCGTCACTTGCGCCTTCTTCGCATACGCCCGATGCACGGCCTTGCTGTTGTGACCGAGTGCCATTTGCGCGAATCGTTCGGGATAACCCGCCGTCTTCGCCCGCTCCGCCCACGCGTAGCGATACGAGTGCAGCGACACGCCTTGAATCCCAAGGCCGACACAGCGTTGCTTGAATTCTGTGGCTCGGTCGCCCGCGCGCACGGTGCTGAGATACGGAAAGAGCGGCCCGGATTTCGGGAGGTTGGCAAGGATGTCTTCGACCTCTTTGCCAAATCGAATCTGTGGCGGAGTGCAACCGCGCCAGCGTGTTTTCATCCGAAAGAAACTGATGATACGGTTTGGCCAGTCCACGTCCTCGGCTTGCAGGTGTGCCAAATCCGATTGTGACGCGCCCAGGTGCCAGGCCAGTTGATAGAACGCTTTCCGTTCTGGATTCAATTCCCGCGCCACGATGCGGGAATGTTCCTCCCACGTGATCGCCCGCTTGTCCTTGAACCGGACGGCTGGCCACTGGCGTTTTGGGACCAGCGGCCAAGGCAGCCAGTTCATGTCCACACAGAAATTGTGGAGTCGTCGCAGATAGACGTTCGTGGAGACGGTGCCGGTTTGCAGCACGCGGAGCAGCATTTCGCCCTGAGTCTCGATGATGACTCGCGGCAGCAACGGGGCCAGCGCTCGATCCTTGACCACACGCAGCCAACGTTCGTTATTGGCTCCTTGCTTGGTGTTGGTCAGTGCTTCGATGGCGTGCTGCCAGGTGCGCGTGGTGATGCCGTTGTCAGTGCCGGCAAGGTAGGCTTTTGCAATTTGAAGATTTAGCACCGGCTGGCGTTCGGCCTGGTTCTTGGCTTCGATTATCTGGCGGGCCTCGTCCTCGCTGCCGGTGCGCAGACTGGTGCGCTTGCCGGTCTTGTTGTCCACACAGTAGAAGCCTCCGCCGCGAACTCCGCGACGAATCAAACGGTAGCGTGCTTTCATACGGTCTTTCACGCAACCGCGAAGATAAATAAGACCGAATCCGAAGTGTTAGCGGATAGCCGGCGGATTACGCCGAACTGCGCTGGTTACTCACGGATTGGAAAATTGGTGTCCGTTTTGGTGTGCGCGAAATGAAGTTGCTCAATGCAGTTGTTTGCCATGAAACCTCCGTGAGAGAAAA